>NZ_OX458333.1:3105000-3405000 GCF_949769195.1 Methylocaldum szegediense | reverse complement strand
TGATCGTGGTAAGGCCAGGTGCCTGCAGTGCCAGGTGCCGCGACCCATTTGTAGGTGTACGGCTTGCCGGGAAAAGCGGCCTCGTCGGTAACGCCATTCAGCGACTTCATGGTGCCGTCGCTACGGATATCGAAATGCACGCCATGGACGTGCAGACTCACCGGTTGATCCGAGTTGGCAATACCATGCTCGAGAGTGATTTCCGCAACGTCACCTTCCGTCAGGACGATGGTGGGGCCCGGGATGGTCGGCTTGTCCGCGTAACGGTTCGTGACATCTTCGGTTTGACCGCCGGGCAACTGAATCTTGTGGCTCACCATCTGATAAGCGAGTTGTCCGGAAGGCAAAGCGGCTGCCCGTAACGTGATGCGGTGCGTCTTACCCGAGGGCGCCGTCCCTGTCGCCGAGTCGGCCTTCAATGGAACATACTCCGCCTGGACACTTGGGATGAAAAAGGTCGTCAGCAGCAAAGACGATGAACAAAACAATAACAGCCGTCGGAGAAAACAAGAGAGACTCATAGTCACACTCCAAAGAGACCTCAGTCCGTCAGCCGAACTGATTGACGATTGAAAAAAATAGGTACACCACCTAAGCCATCTTCATTATCATGCATATGGAATACATGTTTTAGTGTATAAATGTATCTCACATGCATATTTATATTTCAAGTCGGCTTGACCCCAAAAGTCAACACCATTTTTTGAGTCGACTCTCAATTAGGGGGGATTTGCCTCATGTTCATCGATGTCGCAAACTGCGCTAACCGTCCATTCGAGGTGCTAAATGCAGCTTACCCGTTACACCGATTACGCCTTAAGAGTGCTTATGTACGTCGGATTGCATACCGGGCGTATGGTGACCATCGCCGAGGTCGCCGACGTATTCGGTATGTCGCATAACCATTTGATGAAGGTCGTACAAGAGCTTTCCGCGCAGGGCTATGTCAAGAGCACGCGAGGAAAGAACGGCGGAATAGAACTCGGGCGCGCGCCCGGAGCGATCAATATCGGCGAGGTCGTACGCCACATGGAAAGCAATTTTTATGTCGTCGAGTGCTTAGACCCGGAACGCAGTCTATGCCGAATCATTCCGGGCTGCACTCTAAAAAAGGCACTCCAGGAGGCGGTCTCGGCTTTCCAGGAGGTCTTAAATCGCTACACCTTGGCCGATCTCCTCAAGAACCATGCCGCCTTGCATCGATTATTGACGGAACGCCGAGAAGTCAAAACTTCGGATCGCGTGACACGTCGCGCTGTCAAGTCCGAAGGCCGGACAGTCTCAAAAAATAACGACGCAAAGAATCGAAGCTGAGCGCCGTGGCGGTGATTTGTTTACGCTCGATGTCGCCGCCGATCGTTCGGGTCTGTTGCCAAACGCCGTCGGGCGTCACAAGGACGAAATGGATTTCGACCGTCTCCGTTTCATCGTTCAGCCGTCCGCGTTCGAAATGGGCAATTTGAGCGAGCGCATATTCCGAGCCGTACTCCCGCAGCCGATGGACAACCGCGGTTATTGCCGGGGATGGATATCCGCTCGGTTGTATGCCGAGATACCGGTAAAGGGCTGCCGAGTCCGGAATCACAAGCGCGCCGCCGAACCATGGCTCGCCGGCGCAGCGGCTGGCCATCCTGCCACCGCTCAGGGTTTCGACGACATAGAGGCTCGATCGGCGCACGGCGAGTTCGCGGCCCACGACCGATGCCAGATCGCGCCCCCGTTCCTCACTGCCGCCGATCGCAAAAACCGCATCGCCAATGGCCTCGGCCACGCGTGTTACGCAATCGTCGAGCGCCGCTTCCGGAAAGTTTGCCGGAAACAGCAGCTTGACCTGGTTTTCCGGCCCTCCGGCACGAAAGCCGAGTTTCACGCCAGGCGGCAAGGCGATTCGATCGAGGCGCTCCTGCAAGGTCGATTCGCCGACGCCTACCGTGCTCAACACCATCAGCCGGGCGGGA
This sequence comes from Methylocaldum szegediense, assembly GCF_949769195.1. NCBI lineage: Bacteria > Pseudomonadati > Pseudomonadota > Gammaproteobacteria > Methylococcales > Methylococcaceae > Methylocaldum > Methylocaldum szegediense. Next base: position 3,403,042 of record NZ_OX458333.1, on the reverse strand, counting down.
ACCGTTCGGAAGCGCCGGCGCAAGTCCGGCTCGACCCAGCGACTGAACATAGCTTTCATCTCGCCGGGCACTCCGGGCATGAAGACGAAACGGCAGCGTCCCGCCTGCAGCGCGAAGCCGGGCGCTGTACCCCAGGGATTGTCGAGACGTTCGGATCCACGAGGAAGCAGAGCCTGCTTCTCATTGATCGCCGGCATATTGCGGCCGAGTCGCGTGAAATAGGCCCGGACTTGAGCCAGCGCGTCTCGGTCCAGTTCAAGCGGGCAGCCGAACGCCTGGGCGGCCGCTTCGGCGGTAAGATCGTCGCAGGTCGGCCCCAGTCCGCCGGTACTGATGCAAAGATCGGCGCGCTCGGCGATCTCGCGGAGCAGACCAACCAGGTCTTCCAGACGGTCGCCTACCGTGGTATGCCGTGCCACGTCGAGTCCCAGGCTGGTCAGTTCGCGCGACAGCCAAGACGCGTTAGTATCGGTGATTTCGCCGGTGGTGAGTTCGTCCCCTTGGGACAGGATTTCTGCGATCGGTCTTTTCATGCTTAATGTCCGGGATGCAGAGCGGCCACCCGATGATGCCAATACGGCAGGGAAACCATGGCGCAAAGCGTGGTCAGCGAAACCGCCAACGCGTAGAACGACGTGTCGAGCCGATAGCGGTCGCAGTAGACGACGCCCAGCAACATGCTGGGCATGGCAGCCTCCAAGACCAGCGCAGTCAGCGTATCGCCTTGGAATCCCAAGGCCAAGCCTAAGCCTAAACCGAACAACGGCACGGCGCCCATCTTGAACGCGACGACCACCGCTGCAAGCGGCAGGTTACGGCCATGCCAGGCATTCCATCGGAGGCCGAGTCCCAAGGAAATCAGCATGAGCGGCACGACGGCCGAAGACAGGCTCACTAAAAAGTGCCCCATCCAGGCCGGTTGCGCGACGCCTGCAACATTTAACGCCGTTGCAACCGCCGCGGCCCAAAGCGGCGGGTTGATCAGCAACGACCGGAGCATCGAGCCGTTTTCCAAGTTCACCGTGCCATAATGCCGGGCGATCAGAACACCGAGCGTGAATACCAACGGCATGGATGCGAACAAATCGATTTGAACGACGATGGCTCTCGCCCAAGGGCCGAAGGTCTGCTCGAGCACGGGCAGCCCCATGTAAGTCACATTCGAGAAGGCGATGGCCAGCATCGCGGCACCCGCGCGCTCGGGAGCCAGATTGACGAGACGGGCGGCGAGCCAGGTGATGGCCGTGCCGAACAGAATGATGCCCACACCGAACAGCGAAATCTTCAGGGTTTCCATCCCTAAATCAGCATTCCACAGCACGGAGAGGACCAGCGCGGGCAACAGAAGATGAAATACCAATGCGGTCAACACCAGGCGAGTCTGATCGGCATCCAGCCCGCCAGGCCGTATAATGCGCCACATCGCGCCGCACAAGATCAACACGGCCATCTGCATCAGCACGGAAACCATTCGCGACTCCTGGATTTAAGGAGGCGTTATTCTAGCAATCGCTGCGCAGGTGCCGGCACTGAAGCGGTCGAACGACCGAAACACAGAGGACTATCCATGACCGACCTCCTTTCCAAGAAACCCATTCCCTCCCAGGAACGCCTAATCATGGCTTTGGATCTGCCGAGCGTCACTGAAGCCAAGAATCTCGTGGAAACCTTGGGCGACTCGGTGCGTTTTTACAAAATCGGGTTGGAATTGTTCATGGCCGGCGATTACTTCGAATTGATCGAATGGCTCAAAGGCCGGAATAAGAAGATCTTCGCCGATCTAAAGTTTTTCGACGTGCCGGAAACGGTTTCGAGGGCGGTTCGGGCATTGAGCGCCCACGGCGTCGAATTCGCCACCATCCACGGCAACGACGCCATCATGGAAGCGGCCGCGAAAGCGAAAGGCGATCTCAAAATACTAGCCGTCACGGTACTGACCAGTCTCGATCAGGGCGATCTCAAGGATCTCGGCTTCGAATGCGACGTCCAGCGTTTGGTCTTGTCCCGCGCCCGGCGCGCCCTGGCCTTAGGCTGCGACGGCGTGATTTCGTCAGGCCTCGAAGTCCCTGCGTTGCGGCGGGAAGCCGACGAAAAGCTGCTGGTCATTTCGCCCGGCATCCGCCCGGTGGAAAACCGTCCCGCGGATGACCAGAAACGGGTGGTGACGGTCGAACAAGCCTTTTTGAACGGCGCCGATTACATCGTCGTCGGCCGCCCGATCCGGGATGCCGCCAATCCGCGCGAGGCGGCGAAAAAGGTACAGGAGCAAATCGAAAACGTGTTCAGGAAAACGGGTTAAGGCATTTCTTTTCTAGTACAACGCCTCGCGGGCCTCGATATGCAAGCCCTTTGGCTGGAAAACGGACGGCTCTCCATTCGCGACGATCTTCCCGCTCCCGTGCCAACCGCCGGCGAAGCGTTGGTTCGGCTGCGGCTCGCGGGCATCTGCGGCACCGATCTTGAACTGGTGCGCGGCTATTATCCTTACACTGGCATTCCAGGACACGAATTCGTCGGTGAAATCGTGGAATCGTCCGACGGCACGCCGCCCGGCTGTCGGGTAGTCGGCGAAATCAACGTCTCCTGCGGGGAATGCGAGACCTGCCGGCGTAATCTTCCGACCCACTGCGAGCGCCGTAGCGTGCTCGGCATCCGGGACCGGCACGGCGCATTCGCCGGATATCTCAGCTTGCCATTGCGGAATCTACACCGGGTGCCGGATACCGTACCGGACGAAGCTGCAGTCTTTACCGAACCGCTCGCGGCGGCACTGCAAATTCAACGACAAATCACCATCACCGGCGAGCATCGGGTCTTGCTGATCGGAGCGGGCCGATTGGGACAACTGATCGCTCAGACCCTGGCGCTTACCGGCTGTGATTTGCACGTATCGGCGCGATATCCCCGACAGAAAGCGCTGCTTTTGAACCGAGGCATACGGGTGATCGCAGAGAATGAGGCTCCCGCTCGTCGTTACGACATCGTCATCGAGGCGACCGGCTCGCCCTCAGGCTTCGAGTTAGCCCGCCGCGCGGTCCGGCCGCGCGGCACGCTGGTACTGAAATCGACTTATCGGGACAGTGCCAACGTAAACCTATCGTCGCTTGTCGTGGACGAGATTTCGTTGATCGGTTCCCGTTGCGGTCCCTTCGAGGCCGCCTTGAACCTGCTGGAACAGAGAACTGTCGACCCCGTAGCATTGATCGACGCCGAATTCCCTCTGGCCCGCTCGGTTGAAGCTTTTGACTCGGCGGCCAAATCGGGCGTGATCAAGGTACTGATCCGTCCCTAGTCCCGATATTTCACTGCGAGGAGAAACGGCCTTGCCTTGTCCGTCCGTTTTCTCCCTATCGGCTCCACAACCCCACGCCATTAAGACCACCATCCTGCTACGGCGGCCCCGAGAGAGCTGATAAAAGATCTAAGCTAGATTATGACTTGCATCGTCCCCAACCGAACAGGCCAACGACACCGCTCGCCAACAAGACCAGGGCACCCAGTAGTGGAACGGCCGCGGCTGCGTTGATGTGATAGCTGTAACCCTCACCCCAGATAGGACCAGTGGGGGTTTGGCCATCCAATTGCAGGGTCTCTTCGTCAAAAATTCCCGTCAGCCAACTCGAAAAGAGCGTCGAATAACCGGTGCAATAGGTATCGGGTCCCAAGGGGATAGAACAGGGTCCGGAATTGCCGGCTAAAGTATTGCCACTGACGCGAAGAAAAAACTGGGTAGATCGAACTCAGGCAGGCTTTCGGCACCATGTAGATCGGTGTTTATCAGCCTCGCCCAGAATTCCTCCGACGTATCCTCGAACGTACCGCCATCCACGGGAGTTTCATAGCGCCACCAATAGCGATAGAACTCGACGTCGAATCGACCCGTGAACTCATAAGTTTCCGATGGCGAGGGCGTTAGCACGTTTTCCCCGGATTCCTCAGAAAAGACAAAAGCGGGGGGCGGGGTATACGTGACGCTGCTGCCCGCAGCAATTACATAAGTTTCCCAGTAGTCTCTATGCCACCATCCACCACTGCAGCGTAAGTCTCGCCGACCGTGGCCAATCCTACGATTCCTACCAATAGCTTTAACGCTACCCTTGACATCTCATTCCTCCCTTCAATCTTCGTAACGACTCGTTCAATGGGCTGGTTGTTCTTATGGTCAGCCCGTGAATACCCTCCTGGTATTCTCGAGCTGCCGCCCCAGGCCGGCGTTACACGCTCGGCTTGGGCTCACGCCGCTTGTCGCCACACCTCGGCATCCCCGCCCCGGATTAATCCAGCCTAATGGCATGGGTTAATAAACGCACCAGCTACCGTTGCGCGGCATATTCTGCATGAGCTACCCGCAGATCGCTTGTAAGCCTTTGCGTATTTTTTTGTCCGCCATGGCTCACAGGATGGTGAACGGGCTAGCACTGAAGAGTGGAGTGGGCCAGAGAAATGTTCAAACGCTGTGTACGGGATGGACTCAGGCGGTACCGTTCTCGACGTCTTCCAGAACCCTATCCTTGAACTCGACTGCCTCGATGATCTGGGCCAACTGGTAAATCCTCTCCCGTCTCCGGCAGTGCCGCTCGGCACATTTTTTACCAGCCTGAACACCAGACCGTAGTAACCTATCGACATCCGTGTACGGAGTCACCCCCATAACCATCACTGTCCTTTCTAGCAGTGAGATCAATCAGGACAGCAACGCCGCCTAGAAATCTGCTAAACACGGCCCGGTTGTTGTCTGTAACACCCGCGACTTCGAGGTGGGAATAGCCGATCGCTTTGGCTTCGGCTCGGCTCCTACGCGACAGCGGCGACGTGGATGGAGCTTGCAACTGTGCCTATTACGCCATGTTAGATGCCGCTCGGGCGCCGCTATTGGCAGCCAATACCCAAGCCGGAAGTCGCCAAAACCCACAGCGGTCTGATAACGGCGTTCAGGCCGCATCTCGTCACGACCGGCCGGATTTCTATCGAATTCGGCAAGGCGCTCAACCGAGCTGCCTATATTCGGTTAGTTTCGGACTATACCACTGAGCAGATCGCTGCCGAGTGGGCGGAGTGGGCCATTAGTCAGGCGAAGCGTTTCGTTGCGGAATTCGACGGGTCTTTCCCTCCGCACCGGATCGAGGTTGAGCCCATGGCGCTCGGGTTGGCCCGTCATGTTAAGATGCCACCAATCGACTCCGGCGCTTGGGTTCATCCAAGCTCTAGCTCGTTTGTCTCGCTTTGAGTTAGGCCGTCCGAAGCGACGTCAGACGTACATTCCAGCAATTGCAGCAAGACGCTCGTCGATGGATCGGATTTCCGAGGCTACCGAGATTTCACGGAAACTGGGTGGACCTTTGCAACCGCCGGACCGCCCCGGGGACATCCCGGTACAACAACAGTCTTGATACCGTCAACCAAATCAACGAAGTATGAGCCTCCCGGTCGTCTTTCATCCCGAACTTCCCGCTTTCGATATTCACCGGGCTCTGACCTGGATTCAAGGTGAGGCGGACTGGATCGGCCTTCGTTTTGTCCAGGAACAGACCTATCGGCGTACCGTCCGTAACCACCTTCCGGAAGACAATGCCATCAGCCTGGAACGCGGCGTTATGGTGGAAGCGCTGATCGAGGGCCATATCGCCTATGCCGGCACTAGTGATCTCTCACAACAGGGTGTGATCCAAGCCGCCCGGCGGGCAGCGCATTTGGCCCGGACCTGTGCGCGCCATGCCTTGTTCCCATTCACTGAAAAGCACCGGCCCCCGGTTAAGGGTTACTTTACCGGCAGCCAGCGAACGGGTTTTGACCGTCTGACGCTCGCCGAATTGACCGATCAGCTGATTCGTGCCAGCCAGTCACTCAAGGTCTCCGACAAGATCGTCAGCACGGTCGCTGAAGTTACGCTGGTGGACAGCACGATGCTTTACGTTTCATCCAGCGGCGCGGATATCGAACAGCAGTGGTGGCTGGTTTCCTGCCATTGTGCGGCCACCGCTCAGGACGGTACCGAGACCCAACAGCGTTCGCTGAACGGTCCGGCTGCCCGTTGCCGTCAGGCGGGGTTGGAATTCTTCGATTTTCCGACCCTTCATGCCGAGTGCGGGCGGGCGGGCCGTGAGGCACTCGAGTTGCTGGATGCCGAAAATTGTCCCAATGAGACGCTGGATCTAATCTTGGCGCCAGACCAGATGCTGCTACAGATCCACGAATCGATCGGCCACCCCTTGGAACTCGACCGCATCCTCGGTGACGAGCGCAATTATGCCGGCTGGAGCTTCGTGAAACCGGACGATTTCGGCCGACTGCGCTATGGCTCCCCCTTGCTGAACGTCACCTTCGACCCAACCGTCGAGGGGGAATTTGCTTCTTACGCTTTCGACGACTGCGGCAACCCCGCGACACGGGAATATCTGATCCGTGACGGAATACTGCTGCGGGGACTCGGCAGTTTGGAGAGCCAGTCCCGGCTCGGCATCCCCGGCGTCGCCAATTTCCGTTCGACCAGCTGGAATCGGGCACCGATCGACCGTATGGCCAACATTAACTTGGAACCGGGCACAAACTCCCTGGCCGAGATGATCGCTTCCGTGGAAAGGGGCATTTACATGCAATCCAATCGATCTTGGTCCATCGACGACTACCGCAACAAATTCCAGTTCGGCTGCGAATATGCCCGCCGGATCGAAGAAGGCCGCTTGACCGACGTCCTCAAGAATCCCAATTACCGGGGAGTAACTGTGCCTTTTTGGAACGCACTGAAGGCGGTCGGTCGCCGCGAAGAGTGGGAGCTTTTCGGAAGCCCGTATTGCGGGAAAGGCGAACCCAATCAGCTTATCCGCGTGGGCCATGCCGCCCCGCCCTGCCTGTTTGCGGGCGTCGACGTCTTCGGAGGTGGCGCGTGATGTTTATTCCGGAAACCCGACGGTTCTTCGACGATCTCGCGGACGCTGCCTTTTCCGAGTTGAAGGCCGGAGAAGCCCTCGGCCTCCAACTCACCGCCGAAGATCAAACTTATGTACGGTTCAACGACTCCAAAGTGAGGCAAGCGACGGCCGTCTTGCAGAGAAACTTATCGCTTACCTTTCAGCACGCTGGCCGTCAGGTGACGTTCACCTTAGACCTCGGCGGCCAGCTCGATCGAGACCGGGCGCTTCTCCTTTCCTGTTTGGAGCGAGCACGGCGGGAAGCCCAAACGCTCCCGGAAGACCCGTTTGCCGTGCCCCTACAAGACCACGGAACCAGCACACACGAACATTCCGGGGTAGAGCCGAATGCCGCCGCTGCAATCGACACCATCGCACGCGTCACGCAAGGGACGGACTTTACCGGACTCTTGGCTTCGGGCCCGCAGGTCCGCGCCGTCCGCAATTCGGCGGGGCTGAACCATTGGTTTTCGACCACATCCCTGTGGGTGGACTATTCCCTGTTCACGACCAACGCATCCGGGGATAACAAAGCCGTCAAAGGCCGTTATTGGGGAGCGACTTGGGACGAGGAACGGTTCCAAGCAGCCCTGGCGGCCGACAAGGCTTTGCTTGACCATCTGAAACGCCCTGCCCGTCCGATTGCGCCCGGCGAATATCGGGTTTATTTCGCTCCAGCCGCCGTCGCCGACCTAATCGACATGTTCTCCTGGGGCGCGCTCAGTTACCGGGCGTACCGGGATGGCAATTGTCCTCTCAAGCGTCTGATCGAGGGTGAGGCCGTTTTGTCCGAGCAATTCACCTTGGAAGAAAACTTCCGCTTGGGACTCACGCCTCGATTCAACAGCCTGGGCGAGCTTCCGCCGACGGAGTTGACACTCATCGAAAGAGGACGGCTGAAAAACCTGCTGGTGAGTTCCCGTTCCGCGAAACAGTATGGTGTCCCCTCCAATGCGGCCGATCCAAGTGGCTGGTTCGGCGAGCATTTGCGCGCTGCGGAACTCGCGGCCGGCGACCTGCCAGAAACCGATGCCCTGAAACGCCTGGGTACTGGTCTTTACGTGAGCAATCTGCACTACCTCAATTGGAGCGACATCCAGTCCGCGCGCGTGACCGGCATGACCCGCTATGCCTGTTTTTGGGTCGAGAACGGCGAGATCGTGGCACCGATCAACGATCTGCGGTTCGACGACAGCTTGTATCGAGTTTTTGGCTCGGCGCTCGAAGCGCTGACGCGGGAAAGCCCTATCCACCCTGCCATCGATACCTACCATCATCGTGCACTCGGCGGCAGCAAGGTACCCGGCGCACTCGTCGGCAGCTTCCGATTCACGCTTTGAGTCGAACTTCGGCGCATGCTTGGTCTCGGCTTCTCTACGGTCTCCGTAGAGAATGGCGGCTTTATGCTGAGCCTAAGTTGACTACCGAAATAACCGCAACGCCCTATCAGCCGCCGCAGTCCCTCACCGGCCGGCAACAGAGCTTGCACAACTACGTACATCGTCCGTACCGAGAACGGGGGGCGGAATCGTTCGCAGCAACGAGATCGGATGGCCTACGGAACAGGTTCTCAAGACGCTCGGAAATTGATCGATATCAAGACGGTTTTTGAGGTCAAAGAGTGACGAGCCGACGAAATCAAGACCCATCATGGACAAGACCAGGTCAGCCATCGCGTTCATTCTGTCGAGCCTTGCAGCCTTGCTGCTTTATCCCGTGTCGACGGACACGCCACCCCGGACGGCCGTAACGCCTTTGAGCCGTCACGACGAGATTCCACATGATCGGCCGATACCCTATCGCATCGCGGACCGCTCGGGACCGGAAGTCGACCGGGAGATCGCCGAGCTTTTCGCATCGATATCGCATCCGCCTTTGATCACCGATCCACCGCCGCAACTCGATCCATACGAACTGTACAAACGGAGCCGGGCATCGAAGGCAAAGACCGGATCGAAGCACGCGGAAAAGTCCAAAACCGCAGGCGTCACCAGCGCGAAACTGAAAGGCCCTGTCGTCATCCGAATCGATCAGACCCGTCAACGTCTGTCAGTCCGTGTCGGTGGCAGGACCGTACCCGGACTCGAATCCGTTCGCGTGTCGACGGGACTGCCGGGAAGAACCACAAGAACGCCGGACGGCATCTACTCGCCGCGCACCGTAGTGTTGCGCCGCCCTTCCTATTACGCCACCCGACTCCTGAAAAGGCCGGTATACCTGACCCACGCGATTCAGATCGTGGACGGCATCTTCATGCATGACGCCTCGGACGGAGCAATGCGATATCTCGGCCGCAAACGATCCCACGGGTGCATACGCGTCGACCGCAAGCAAATGCCCAGGATCTTTCACCTCGTGAAACAGCATCGGGCCGACACTCGGATTCACATTTTCCATTCGACGGACCAGGACCGGACGCCCAGCACGGTCGCCACTGCCTCGGGCTCGGACCGACAGAAAACACGCTGAATCGTAGGGCTGCATCTGACCCAACCGTCCAATCCGTTGACCGCTCGTTGGAGAGGCATCAACGGAACCCACCGGATCAGCAATTTCTTAGAGCATTTTCAAAGCTACCGTATGCACACTCGCGAGTAGATACTGTTATCCGGGTCAAGTGCCATGGAGTGCTGGATCGAAGGGTTTTCCGGACTTGAGGACGCCGAAAGCGACCTGGAGGAGCTTGCGCATCATGGCACCGATGATGAGCTTGGCGGGCTTGCCCGAGAGCGCGAGCCGGTTCTTGAAGGGCTGGCCCCAAGCGGTCTTATACAGGATCACCATAGCCGGCATGTAGAGGGCTTTGCGCAAGAAGGCATGGCCGACTTTGGACAGCCGCGGCTTGGTTTTCACGCTCGTTCCGGACTCCTGCCGGCGCGGGTCGAGCCCGGCGAAGGCGACGGCTTGTCGGCTATTGGCGAAGCGGCTGGGCTCGGCATAGAAGGCGAGCAGAATGGCGATGGTGCGTTCCCCGATACCGGGGATGCTCTCGAGTAATTCGCGCTTTCCCTTCAGATCGGGGTTAGAGTCGATGTGCTCATTGATGGTTTTGATCAGGCTCTTGATCTGCTGATCGAGCCAATTCAGGTGTTCTTGAATGTTGGTGCGCACCGCGTCCCGGGCGACCTCCAGGCGGTTACTTTCCTGGGTCCGCAGGGCTTGCAACGCATCCAGACGCAACACGAGCGCGCGCAAGGCGATTTCGGCTTCGCTTCTCGCCTGCCAGGGAGGCGGATGGCGTTCGGCGCAAAATTCGGCGATGAGGCGCGTATCGACGGCATCGGTTTTGGTCCGGGTTAAGCGGGAAGCGGCATAGGCTTTGATTTGGGCGGGGTTGATGACGCTGACAGTGAACCCTTGGGTAGCCAAGCACTGGGCGACGTCTTCCCAATACACCCCAGTGGCTTCCATACACACGTGAACATTCCGTGCCTCTGGGCCGGTGAGCCAAGTGACGAGGGTGGCGAACCCGTCTTGGGAGTTGGCGATGACTTTGGTTCGGAACTTCCCGTTGGGGAGGCGTAACGCGCAGTCCAGTTTGGCTTTGGCGACATCAATTCCGAGATAAAACGTGGGCATCATGAACCTCAAATGATCTACCTTGTGAATGCGGGCTGCCGGCAAGCCGGGCCGAAGATACTGTTCGATCGCTCGATGAGGGTGAGCGACTGCTGCATCGATCTACGCAACGGGCTTGGTGTCCCAAGGGCGGGAACGGCATCCAGTCGCTCAAACCTGGAGCGCCCTCCAGGCCTGGGGTGACCGGTCGGGAGTCTTCTCCAACCCCTTCCGAACCACACGGAATTCATAATACAAGGTCGGGAATCCTCTCCTGACAGTGCCGTCGGGCCATCGGCCTTATCGGCGAAGGATTGCTGACAAAACCTGCGAAAGCCTGAGTCGATCTGCCCGCGCCGAACGCACCAGCGATGACCGCCTTTCCTGCTTTGCCGTATCCACTCGACGAAAACGCCCTAATTGCGCAACCGCCCGTTAGACGCCACCAGACGCAGCCCGAGGTTGAGGATCGCGACCTTGTGGCCGAGCAGATAGACGCTCCCACGGCGCCGGTTATCGCCGGTGTCGCTGTACTCGAAGGAATACACCCGCGCCAAGGTCATTTGCCCGTCTTCGTTCCTTTTGAGCCGAAGGCTGCGTAGCGCTATCGTTTCGTCGAGCAGTTGCAGTCCTTCTGCCGCGCATGCTCTTCGCACGGCCTCGATGCCGACTTCGCGCGCGGTGAAGCTGTCGAACCAGAGCCAGGCGAGCGCTCCCAAGACGAGGAGAATGACAACGTCCACAACGATCACTCCAATGGAACTCGAAACCGCAGAGTTTCGTTTGCCCTGCCAAAGAGAAGCGTCATGTTGCCATACTGTAATTTCATCAGAACAACCATGGTCCCGCCTCGCACTTCGAACGGAATGATCACACGGCGAGTCTCTGCGTGTCACGTCCCGTATGATTGTAAACCCTCTTTCGAAAAAGATGAGGATGGGACAGTTGCCAGTTTTTGAGTGCTTGAATCGGGGTGAGATGGCCTAAGGCTTTTTGGGGAATGTGATGATTGTACAGCTCGACATAGCGGTGCAAGGTGGTGTCCAGATCGGCGGTTGAATCGAAGTGATGGGTTTGCAACACCTCCTCGATGCGGCCATTGAAGCGTTCCACCAGACCGTTGGTCTGGGGCCGACGAGGCGGAATCAGGCGATGTTCGATGGCCTGTTCGGCGCAGAGTCGGTCAAACTCATGCGTCCCCGAGGACTGCCGAGTTCGGGTCAGGAAACGGTCGGTAAACTCCGAGCCGTTGTCGGTCAGGCATTTCTGGATGCGGAAAGGCGCGGCCTGAATCACCGCTTTGAGGAAGTCCTTTGCGCTTAAGGCGGTGCGGTTGGGCTTGAGGGCGACATAGACCCAGCGGGTGGCGCGGTCGATGGCGACGAACAGGTATCGGCGGGGTTCGCCGTCGATGGCGGGCAAGTACTTAACATCCAGGTGAAGGAAGCCGGGCTCATAGGCCTTGAAGGGTTTGACCTTCGCCTTCTCTGTAGGCGGAAGCAGGGTCTTGAGGGACGCCACCCCGTGGCGGCGCAGGCAGCGGTCTAGCCCGGAACGGGACACGGCGGGATTGAGAAATTCCCGGGTCACGGCCAGGAGATCATCCAAGGGGAGGAGCAGAGCTTGGCGGAGGTAGACCACGATGGCTTCCTGGGCGGGCGTGAGCGTGGTTCTGAGGGTGTGGGGCCGATGCGAGGCATCTTCGACCGAGGAGCGGTGTTTCCACTTGCGGACGGTCGTTCGGCTAATGCCATGCTTTTGGGCCAAGGCGCGCTCGCTCAACGTGGACGCTTGAATGGCCTGCCGAACGGCCGGGGTGGTACGGGCGTTCTTATGAAGACGAATCTGCATGGTGATGGACCTTACTTGGACGAACCAAAGATCTCCTGGAGAAGGCTCCGGGCTTCAAACAGAGCATAACGCCTTCTCGGTAAATAATCATACGGGACGTGATAGTTATGCGCTAACAGGGTGGGCGATTGAAGAGTTCCAGCGAAGTTGCAACGAGGATAACGATGCTGCAAGCAGGGGCATTGCCTGCAGCGTCGAATGTTGATCATTATCGCACCGTGATCGTGGGCAAATCTCGCCCGTGGCCGAGTTAACCAGTCCCTTGCGGACGTATTCTTGGATCACGTGAACCCGGAAGTTCTTCTCCCGGTAATGCTCCCAAAGCGGCTGGTAATCGCTTTGCACGAAACCGCCCTTCGCTCCCTCCGGAAGCAGGCGTACGGTCAGAAGCTCATCTGGCAGCAACTCGCACAGAGCTCCAGCGTCTACGTGACCTCTATTCGCGAGGATACGTTCCCAAACTGCGTATCCGAGAACTGGAGCGCATCGCCGCAGCCTTCGAAGGCCAAGCGGCGGAAATCGCACGCCACATCGTGCCGTTGCGCCAATCGATTCAACAGCTGGAGTTTCAGATCGGGCAGTTGAGCAAAGATCGGATTGCAGAAGTTGCGAGGGAACTGCGCGACGGGCAGGTGAGGCTTCGGGACATCGGGCCGCAGCTTCACCTCGCCCGAGAGACGCTCGAATGTACGGCGCGCCGATCACCGGCAACTGGCATCGTGGCGAGGCTCACCGCTTTGACGGAGGGTGTCGTGAATGTAGCAGGTCCGCGCGTGATGGACATCGTGCCGGACCATGGCGAAGGGAACATCGAGGCTACTATCGGCGTCGGCGATCAAAAGGACGTGTATCCTAGGGTGGCGGCAGAGGTGCATCTGATCGCTTACAAGCAGCGTAGTGCACCGGTCGCCAAGGGCGTCGTGACTCAATTCTCGCCCGACCACTTCACCGCGGGTGTCTTGCGTTGGTTATAATCCCTACGGGTAAGCGTACCGTGCTCGACTACCTGTTACGGCCGCTGATCGGTTCGTTCGAACGCAGCTTTCGGGAGAAGTAACGCTCGCATCCCAGTGGAAGGCTACGGGTGCGACGTTCCGGAAGATCGGTCTGGCTCATGGGACCGGCGGCCGGCGACGCGACCGTGCGGGTTGCCCTCCCGAGAGCTCAGCGCACTGAGCTAGGCTTGAGGCACGACCACTCTGTTTCGCGGATATCAGAATAAAGCGATGAGCTCGATCGTTACCTTCGGATGTAAGACCCGACCCACTACCGCGCGACGGTGTGCCGATACCCGGCCGCACGCGCGCTCGCTCCTCCTCTATTGGCTGCTTACAAGCGCCTTTGTCCTGTTGGGTGCTTCGCTGCCTTCGGTCGCGGCGGAAAAAAAGCCGGCCAGCAGGATCGATCAGATGCTGCGCGCAATATCCCCCGGAGACTGGCTCGAATTGCCCAACACGTCTATGACGAGCGTCTTTCCCAAGAATAGCGAAACGACGTGGGGTGCCATAGGGCCCGAAGCGGTGGTCAGGGCCTGGGGTGGAGCGGCATACGATACCAAGCGCAATGCGTTCGTGTTCCACGGAGGAGGGCACACAGACTACGGAGGAAACGAGGTCTACGCTTTCTTTCTCAAGGAGCTCGCCTGGCGAAGATTGACAGACCCGAGCCCGATGAAAAAGCTCGAATCGGGTCAATACGTCACAACGGACGGTACCCCGGTGTCTGCCCATACATACGACGGACTGGAGTACTTGCCGAACGTCGATCGGATATTCCGGAACGGGGGCTCGGAGTGGTACAACGGTTCGAACTTCGACCGGTCCGCCTGGCTTTTTGATATGGACAGGCACATCTGGGAACGGAAGTCGGAGGGCGGCGGAGGATATCTGGCGAGCGCGTACGACCCGGTCAGGGGCACCATATACGTGGTCGGCAGCAAGTTCGTGGACGAATACGATCCGGTGCGCGACAAGTGGCAGCGGCGGCTCTCTCGGCTGGCATCTTTTCGCGTCGACGTTGCAGCCATCGATCCGATAAACAGACAGCTCGTGACCAACTCTTTCCGGCCCGGCGTGATCTCCTATCAGATCAATCCCGACGGCTCGCTGACCAACCGTTCCCTCGTCGTCACGAAGGGGGCGACGGAATGGGACAAACGGATGGCGGCACTCGAGTACGATCCCGTGCGCAAGGTAATGGTCGCCTGGGATGGAGGAAGAGAAACGGCCTACCTCGATGTCGCCTCCTGGACATGGCGGCGCTTCGAGAACAAGTCGAGCAAAGCAGCTCCCGTGCGCAAGCGCGACGCGGATTACTCAGCGTCGGGCGCCATCTTCGGACGGTGGCGTTACGTGCCCGACTACGACGTGTTCATCGGCTACAACGCGCCGCGGCGCAACGTCTGGGTCTGGAAACCCGCGGCGGTCAAGGACGGGGACACGACGCCGCCTCCTCCGCCACCGAAGCCGGTCGTGAAACCGCTGCTCGATAAGCTAAAGCCTGGCGAAGTGCTCGTCATTCCCCCTGGTACGTACAAGGAAGCAGGCGTGATACGGGCGAGCAACGTACGAATCAAGGCTGACGGCGTGCGACTGGAGGGCGTCGCCGTAGATGGGAAGGCCGCCCTCGTCGTCAAGGGAGATGATGTTACGATCGAAGGGCTGGAGTGCGCGAACATACGCGTGGGCGACGGAAACGGCGCATGCGTGCGTCTCGAAGGCAGGAACCTCACGTTGCGGCGGGTGCACTTCCACGACAGCCAGTCCGGTCTGCTGTCGTGGAACCGCGATAGCGGCACCGTGGTTGTTGAGAACAGCCGCTTCGAGCGGCTGGGCAGCGGGGGGAGCGCGCACGGCATTTACATCGGGCGCGGGAACACGCACCTGGTGGTACGGCGAAGTGCGTTTCTCAGCAGCACCGACCAAGGCCACGAGATCAAGAGCCGTGCCGCGAAGAACACTATCGAGCACAACGTGATCGCTTCCCTCGACGGGGTTGACAGCCGTTTGATCGACTTGCCGGAAGGTGGCGAGAACGTGATCCGACGAAACGTATTGGAGAAAGGGCCGGCAAGCTCGAACCAGGACATGATCGGGATCGGGCTGGAGGGCCACAAGAGCTTGCACCCGCTGAACTTCACGCTGATCGAAGATAACATCATCCTGCTGGAGCGTCGTTCCCGTAACGTGTTGGCAAATTACCGCAACGTTCCGCCACCGAAGATCGAGCGGAACAAGGTGATCGGGGGAGATCGGGTCGGCGGGAGCAATACCTGGTTTCCGAACCGGGCAGCCGCAGGTCTGCCTCCTTATCCCAAGTTACCGAAGCCATTCTGATTTCGCCAGCGCCCGGAGGCCCGATCCATAGCGGCACACCGTGGATTGGAAGGCGCCGGGCGATTGTTTCGACGGCGTCCGGTGAGACCGGGCTGCGAAGCGGGAGCAGATGTGCAAGCCGCGCATGGTTTACAAATTGAACCGGGCGGATGGTTTACACCTGTTCTCCCTTGACATACCACTGGCGGGGAGGGTTGATTTTCAGGGTTCGCTCATCGAGAACCCCGCGAAGATGAAAGCTATAGCGCACTTCCCACAGGTGCTCGTCAATCGGACTCAAGCCAAGAGGTTCCTTGGCCAACAGATCCGACACATAAACCAAATGCACTTTCCACTTGACGAAAGCGCCCTAGTTGCGCAACTGACCGTTAGACGCCACCAGGCGCAGCCCCAGGTTGAGCATCGCGACCTTATGGCCGAGCAGATAAACGCTCCCGCGGCGGCGGTTATCGCCGGTGTCGCTGTACTCGAAGGAATACACCCGCGCCAAGGTCATTTGCCCGTCTTCGTTCCTTTTGAGGCGGAGGCTACGTAGCGCTATCGTTTCGTCGAGCAGTTGCAGTCCTTCCGCTGCGCATGCTCGCCGCACGGCCTCAATGCCGGCTTCGCGCGCGGTGAAACTGTCGAACCAGAGCAAGGCAAGTGCTCCCAAGACGAGGAGAATGACAATGTCCAAGATCGCTCACTCTAATGGAACTCGAAACTGCGGATTTCCGTTTGCACTGCAAATGGGAGGCGTCATGTTGCCATACCGTGCCATCATCAGAACAACCGTGGTCCGCCTCGCATTTCGAAAGGCTCGATCACACGGCGAGTCTCTGCGTGCACTCGGGCCGGATTAAAATCTGGCAAAGGACCACTTCCCAGTTATCGACCTGACAACGGCTTTCCCATTCGGTTCCCCGGCATTGCTGTTTGCTCCGTTGCACGATGGCGCTGATGCGTACCTCTTCGATCTCGCCGGCGGGCATTTTGAACTTTTGTGCCAAGCGTCCGACAATCAGGCCCCGACGATCCTTCAAGACCCAGCGGCCGTCCAGCTGAACCGTTTGGAGCGGATCCCCGACGTTGAGCATAGCTATGGCGCGGTGCACCGGGTCGACAGCGTGCTTGCGACCGGCAAAACCCAGGTCCACGTCCGCCAAGCCCAGCTGAATATAACGTTTGTCCAAAGCGTCGCGATGTGCGGGAAGCTGCTTTAGCAGCGTTCTCACGAGAAATTCGTCACTCGCCAATTCTCGGGAAAAGGGATTCGGCCTCGCGCTCGCTTCGCACAGCGTCAGGGTTTCTCGTGCGCGGGTCATGGCGACGTAGTAGAGACGACGTTCTTCGCTCAGCTCACCATTCCGCCAATCACTTCCGTCGAGGATGAGAACATGCTTGAACTCCCGCCCTTTTGCCGCATGGACGGTGGACAGGGTGATGCGCCCCGCCGCCTGGTGGCGGGATTCGCTGCCGTATTCGTAGATCCAGTCCAAAGCCTGGCCAACCGGGATCGGCGTCCCACGCCAGGCATCTTCGAGTTCCAGAACGCAATGTTCCAGCAGCTTCAGCCAAGGGTTGTCCGCCGACCGACCGAAGCGTTTTCGGAGCCATTCGCGTAAGGCCCCATTCCGCACAAGTTTGCGTTTATGCGCGCGCAAAAGCTGAATGAGGGTTCTACCTTCGCGCGTCTGATGCAGTTCCGGCTGGCCGAAGCGGTGCGTTTCGGCGATCCGATACGGAATCCCGGCCCACTCGCAATAGGCCCGGACCGGTTCCAGGGAGGCATGGGTGCGGCCGAGGACCGCGAAATCGGACCAATCGGCGTTCGGAGCCAGCGCCTTCAAGCGTTCTAGCTCGCGCATCGCCACCTGGGTTTCCCGATTTCGATCCGGCGGAACTTCGAGTATATGAACCCTGCCTTTCGCCACCGGATCTAACCGTTCCCAACGTCCGCCGCTCGGCTGGTTGCGGCGCGCGTGGTCGATCCGGATGGGGTAATCGGCTTTCAGCCGATCGGGACTCCCCTCGATGACGGCGTTCGCGGCCGAGATGATGTGTGCGGTCGAGCGGTAGTTTTCGATGAGATATTCGGTCTCGGCCTCGTAATCGGCGGCGAAGCGGCGAATGAATTCGACATTGGTTTGGCGGAAGGCGTAGATGTTCTGATCGTCGTCACCGACCGCCATGATGGTCAGCTTCGCGTCCCGGTCCTTGAGGGTCCGGCCGGTCAGGGCACCGATCAGCCGGTATTGGAGCGCGTCGATGTCCTGGTACTCGTCGACCAGGACGAACCGATAACCGCGCAGCAGGCGCTCCCGCAATTCGTCCGGGTCGTCGCCGATCTCCGCGTTTCCTTCCAGGAGATCGATGGCCCTCTGCAAAATGTCGTCGAACACGATCTCCTGCCCCGCCTCGGCGGCGACGGCCAGGCTGGTGCCGGTCAACCGCAGCGCGAGCGCGTGGTAGGTCAGCACGGTGACGCCGTAGGCATCATTGCCAACCAGAGCGTGAAGCCGGCGGCGGACCTCGTAGGCGGCGGCCCGGTTGAAGGTCAGGACGATGACGCTGTCCGGCGGGACTCTCGACACGCGCAGCAAATAGGCGACCCGGTGGACGATCACCCGGGTCTTGCCGGAACCGGGGCCGGCCAGGATCAGGCGGTTGACATCGGTCTTTTCCGATACCAGGCGTTCCTGAACGGGATGCCGAAGTTCGGCGACGATGCGGCGATAGGACTCTTCCGTGGTCGCGAGGTCCAGGATCTCCCGCCGGTTCGCGAAATATTCCCGGATGAAGCGCGTCTTGGGCCAGCTGAAATAGGCCGCCACGTAGGCGAGCGCATCGCCGAGTTTTGAGAGTCCCTTGCGGGCGTACTCCTGGATCACGTGAACCTGGAAGTTCTTTTCCCGGTAATGCTCCCAAAGCGGCTCGTAATCACTTTGCACGAAGCGGCGCTTCGCTTCTTCCGGAAGCAGGCGTAGGGTCATCGCGGAGCGGAACACCGTCCTGCCGCGATCGAGGATCAGCACGTGATTGTCGTGGAGATAGAGCAGCCCCTGCTCCAGCGCGGCGGTGACGTTCCTGAGGCGTCCGGCCAAAACCCGGTCGTCTTTGAGCACCTGGGTTAGTTCGCCCATTCGGCATTCGACCCGGAGATCGACGCCCTTGATGTCCGACGGAAGGCGGCCGAGAAAATGTAGCAGCAGGCTTTGGGCGATATCCCGGCGCTTCGCGGCGATCTCCCGAATCTGCGCCCAAGACCGCCGGAGCCGGACGCGGAGATAATCCCGTTTCACCACGCGCACCTCGAACATGGCGCGCATCGCCTGCGACTCGCCGAAAGCTCGGCTCATGGTCCGCAGCAGGGTCAGAAGCTCGTCCGGCAGCAGCTCGCATTCCGTGCGCCGTCTCAATTCCTGGCACAGTTGGCGCAGGTGCATGTCCTGCCAGTCGCCCTGATCCGCGTCAGGCGCGAGCTCCGGCAGCAGTTCCAGGAGTCCGGCCTCCAGTCGGGTCACACGCTGCAATCGATCCTGGGACGAATCCTTCACGCCTTTCCGCAGCAGCACCGTCATGCCGATATCGTTCGATAGGACCTGCAATTCTTCCAATTGATGGAGGGTCCGTATGCACTCGTCGCTTGAAAGCCCGCTCTCGACCATCAGCGTATCGGTGCTGATGCCTTCGTCCGCGTCGGCGTTCAGGATGAGTGCAACCAGATTCAGGTATTTCTTCCGAACCTCTTCTGAGAGATTGGCCTTACGCAGCCGTTTTTCGACCTCGTCGAGGGAGGCGACTTTCAGACTTGCCGGGAAGACGCGCGTATGGTTTTCATTCCGCTCGAGAAACCGGCGGCGCTCCAGCCAGGCGATGGCGGTCTTCACCTTGGTGTCGGCGTCCGGGCTCTCCACCTCGATCGCGGTCTCTACGGCATCCTCGGTCAGGATCTCGCCCGCCGTCACCACCACCTGTTCCGATTTGATCCGCTTCGAGCGCCGGCGCAAGACCCTGAGGATTTCGGCGATGTCCTGCCGGCTCAGGCGCGAGCGGGCGGCCAGGGAAAACTGAGTCTCGACATCTTCTTCGTCATAGAGAAGAACACAGCGGGCGTCGTCCCGGTCCCGTCCCGCGCGCCCCGCTTCCTGCAGGTAGTTTTCCAGGGAGCCCGGTATTTCCGCATGGATCACCAATCGGACGTCCGGCTTGTCGACGCCCATGCCAAAGGCGTTGGTAGCGACGATCACGCGCAGCGCGCCGTCGATGAAGGCTTTCTGGACGTCTTTCTTGAGACCGGGATCAAGCCCCGCATGAAAATAGGAGCACACCCAGCCCATGTCCTTCAGAAAGCCGGCGATTTCTTCCGCGCTGGCGCGCCTGGCGGTGAACACCACGGCCCCACCCTGCGCGTCTTTGAGTTCTTTTTCGAGCAAGGTGTGGATCAACGGAAATTTCTCGGCCTTCTTGACCGGCAGGACTTCGAAATGGAGGTTCGTGCGCTCGTGCCCGCCTTCGAAGTGCCGCAGCGTAATGCCGAGGACCTCGCGAAAATGCGATGCAAGATCGTGTATGACGTCCAATTTCGCGGTGGCCGTGAAGCAGTTGATGGGCGCCAGCGGATCCCCGTAATGCTCGCGGATGAAGCGGGAGACGTAGAGATAATCCGTCCGGAAATCGTGCCCCCATTTCGAGAGGCAGTGGGCCTCGTCGAACACCCAGGCGCCGATCTGCCGGTGCTTGATCGCCTCCGTGAAACCGCGGTTTCGGAACTGTTCGGGCGACACCAGGAGTATGCCGATGTCCCCGAGCCGAATCTTTTCCAGGACATCCTTGCGCTCGGGCATGGACAGCAAGGCGTTCAGGGCGGCGCCGCAAAAGATGCCCTGCCTGATCAGGTTGTCGACCTGATCCTTCATCAGGGACTGGAGCGGCGAGACGATGACGGTGAGGCTGCCGTCGCGCCAGTACCTCGACAGAGCGGGAAGCTGGTAACAGAGGGATTTGCCGCCGCCGGTCGGCAGAATCGCGAGCAGGTGTTCCCGCGCCATGCCAGCCTTCACGATGTCTTCCTGCAGCGATCCACCGGCGGCACTTCGGGGTTCGGCTCGGAAGGCCGGGAAGTTGAAGAAGCGTTCGAGTTCGGCCCTCACATCGTGATACCGGCTGCAATACGCGCAGTCGCTTCGGCCGCAAGCCGTGTCTCTAAGTTCCCGGATGAGTTCACGGGTTCTGGGAATCTGATACAAGACCCAAGGCGGCAGAACGGAATTGCCGCCCGATACGCGCAACCAGGCGAGAACATAGGCCAAAGGCAGGTGACTCTCGGCCTGATCGAGATCTTCGGTGAGCAGCTGCCGAAGGCGCGTGGAACAAACTTTGGGGCCGGCGAGGTTCAGAAGAAAGCGGCGTACCTCTTCGAGCCGCGGTTTCGGCGCTCCTCTCACGACGGAAAACAGGCGGTCGTAATCGGATTCCGTAACCCCAGCCAGCAGATAATGGTAACAGGCGAGCTCCTCGGGGCTCTGTACTTGGAGTTGCTCGAACGCTTCCATTTCGTCCTCGAACAGCCGAAAACTCAACTGGGCGTCCTTGAGCGGATCGTTCCCGGAATCCTTGATGAGCTTGTAGTCCTTGACCAGGCTGTGATACGG
This sequence comes from Methylocaldum szegediense, assembly GCF_949769195.1. Classification (NCBI taxonomy): domain Bacteria; kingdom Pseudomonadati; phylum Pseudomonadota; class Gammaproteobacteria; order Methylococcales; family Methylococcaceae; genus Methylocaldum; species Methylocaldum szegediense. Next base: position 3,381,757 of record NZ_OX458333.1, on the reverse strand, counting down.
GTTCTGCGGGAAAGCGAGCGGCGAAAGCCAGAGCGTGTCGACGACGGGAAGCCTCAACAGCGCGAGATCGGCAAAGAGCGATTTCAGAACCGGCAAATCGTGCCCGGCGATGTTGTGGCCCAGCAGGAACGCCGCGCCCGCGCTCAGCCGAGCCAACTCCGCCCGCAGCTCGGCGGTCGAAAACGAGCCTTGAAAATGGACATGCTGACCGGTATCCGCGCGCCACGCGCCGATCTTGGTCAGCTTGACCTCGGCGCCGACCGTGGTTTCGATGTCGAGGCAAAGGGCTTTGGGTCGGAAGACAGTTTTTGGAGACTGTTGCGTCATGCGTTGGTTCAACGCCAGTATGAGCCGGCCGGAAATCCTTTCTCGACGTCACGTCTTGGTCGAGTGTCTGCGTCGGCAAGGGATTGCCGACCTACCGCCGTCGGTCGCGAACCCGTCGCGATATTACGCCGTTCGGCCCGCGGCTTGCGTCTTGATTTCCACGACGGTATCTATCGCTGTCGCTTCATGCGTTGGCTCAAAGTGACTAAAGCGTCTCGAAGTCTCGAAGTCGTGCGGCCAGGTTCGTGAGCCGCCGGGAGGAAGTTCGTCGCCGAACCGCCATGGCGAGCGCCTTCGGCTGCGCGATCAGGACGACCAGGCGCTTACCGCGGGTTACCCCAGTGTAGACCAGATTCCGTTCAAGCAAAGTGTAATGCTGCATTGCCAGGGGGATCACCACGGCCGGATATTCGGAGCCCTGGGCCTTGTGTATGCTCGCCGCGTACGCCAGCGACAATTCGTCGAGTTCCCCAAAATCATAGGTCACGTTGCGGCCGTCGTAGTCGACCATCACTTGGCCTTCCTCGAGATCAATCCCGACGATCTTCCCGATATCGCCGTTGAACACCTCCTTGTCGTAATTGTTGACCCGCTGCATCACCTTGTCGCCCGGCGCGAAGATGTTTCCGAAACGGGCCAGCCTGGGTTCGCTCGTGCCGTTCAAGCGCTGCTGCAACTCCACGTTGAGCGCCCGCACACCGAGTCCGCCCCGGTTCATCGGCGTTAGCACTTGAAGATCCTCGATCGGGTCGAGCTGAAATTTTCTCGGAATCCTTACCGTCACCACTTCGATCAGCGTGTCGAACAACGCCTCCGGGGTTTCGACCTCGATGACATAAAAATCGCTGTCTTCGCCCGGCGGGGTCTTGATCGGCCGCTGCCCCTGATTGATCCGATGGGCGTTGACGATGATCCTGGAGGTTTGCGCCTGGCGGAAAATCTCGGTCAGACGGACGGTCGGAATCGCGCCGGACTCGATGAGATCGGCCAACACCGCGCCTGGACCGACCGAAGGCAGCTGATCGACGTCGCCCACGATCAGGAGTCCCGCGGCCGTCGGAATGGCCTTGAGCAGCTGATACATTAGCACGACATCCATCATCGAGGCCTCATCGATCACCACCAGATCGGCTTCCAGGGGCCGCTGTTCGTTGCGGGTGAAGGCGAAAGCCTTGGGATCGAATTCGAGCAGCCGGTGTACGGTCTTCGCCTCCAAGCCGGTGGATTCGGTGAGTCGCTTGGCGGCACGTCCGGTGGGCGCGCACAACAGCACACGGACTTTCTTGGCCCTAAGAATCTTGAGCAGGCTGTTGACCAGGGTGGTCTTACCGACGCCGGGACCGCCGGTGATGATCGCGACCTTGCTCCTCGTCACCAACTGGACTGCCTCGCGCTGCGAGTCCGAGAGATTCAGTCCGGTCTTCCCTTCGACCCAGGTTATGGCCTTGTCCGCGTCGATCTCGCCCCAGGGCGGCGGCTCTTCGAGCAGCCGCCGGAGCTGCGCCGCGCAGCCCGATTCGGCGCGATGGAAGCCGGCGAGATACAGGGCCTCGCGCTCGCCGACGGCTTCGCCGATCAACTGACCTTCTTCGAGTTCGCTATCGATTGCCTCGACGATGGTTTCCTCGCGGATCTCCAGCAAAGGCACGGCCATCTCGACCAACTGGTCCCGATAGGCAGCGCAATGCCCCTGCTCCGACCATTGCTGCAGCACGTGGCGGACGCCGGCTTGCGCCCGTATGAGGGAATCGGCCGGAATCCCCAGCCGCTGGGCCAGGACATCCGCCGTCTTGAAGCCGATGCCGTGAATATCCAGCGCCAGCCTATAGGGATTTTCGGTCACCTTCAGAATGGCTTCGTCGCCGTAAGTCTTGTAGATCCGGACCGCCCGCGAGGTACCGACGCCGTGGGACTGGAGAAACACCATGATGTCCCGGATCACCTTCTGTTCCGCCCAGGCTGCGGTGATCCGCTCTCTCCGCTTGGGGCCTATGCCTTCGACCTCCGAAAGGCGTTCAGGCGTCTGCTCGATGATGTCGAACACCGCTTCCCCGAAAGCCCTGACCAGCTTCCGGGCGAAATGAGGACCGATGCCTTTCACCATGCCCGAGCCCAGATACTTTTCGATACCTTCCAGGGAACTCGGCGGAATTACCCGAAGCTGGCGCGCCTTGAACTGCAAGCCATGCTCGCGGTCGTTGACCCAGACGCCGATACACTCGATCTGCTCGCCCGCGGTGACCGAAGCGGCGCTGCCCACCACTGTCACCAGATCGCGCTGCCCCCGAACCTTGACCCGCAGCACGCAAAAGCCCGTGGCATCGCTGTGAAAGGTCACGCGCTCTACGGTGCCGCTCAGGTGTTCAGTTTCCGGTAAAGAGGACGGCGACGACATGGCAGACGGGATGATGTGAATACGGCTCCTCGCGGCCGGGTAAGCGACGCCACCGTTTGACGATGGTCCTTGGCTTATTATCCCCGAGGCTTGGTGCATTTTGGCTATGGTTTCCCTTGTTTGATACGGCCTCGGTGAGACGCTCTAGAAACCGGCCTAGCTCGGATTTTGTAAGCCTGGGCTGAAATTATTGTCAGCCCAGGCTTACATGATGACAGAGAAAAAAAATTCAGCGGCGACCGCTGATTTCCTCCTCTTCACCGCTTCTTCGGTGGCGGCTCGGCCACTTTCAAATGGGTTAGGGGCTCCTCCTCGCCCTCGGGACTGATTTGCTCCGCATCGGGTAACGCTTCGCCCGTGCAAAGCCAATAGCCGTACTGTGGCCATACGTGAGAAATCGCCTCGATATGCCAAGCGTATACCTTCTGCTTCTTGTGCTCGAGATTGCTGAGCTGGTTGGTTCCTATCCCTGTCTTTTGAGCGAATTCGTCCCTCGTAAGGCCCAGGGTCTTACGTAGTTGTCTGATTCGGTCGTTCGCGGCAAATTCGTCTAGTCCGGGTTTCATACTTGTACTATTTATTTGTATGTATATAATACGCGTTCAACATGCATGTTCTTTCCCAATGTAACGCAACGAGGGGACATTATGGACGAACAGGTCATCCGTCAAGTGCTGTTGCTGCCGCACGTACAGGTGATGCACCGGGAGAAGTTCGCTGAGCTTGTCGGTGTATCGCCGGGTGTAGTCGAAGGTTGGATCGATCGAGGTCAAGTGGACAGCATCGTCATCGGGAAGCATAGGCTGATCAACATGGTCAAGCTTACCCTGCGCTGTCTCGAACAGGAGACCTGTTTTTAGGCCAGTCACCAGGAAGGCACCGATGTCGTTCCGCCGAACGGACATTTCCCTTAGCGACCTCCACGCCATCTGTCAGACCATCGTGGCCCGCTGGATCGACCATGTCCGCCGTGGCGGCAGCGTCGAATTCAGCTATATGATGTATAGAAACCAACTTCAGGGATTTCTGGTTCTTGCCGCCGGCACCGCAGGAGAGTACATTGTCAAGCGTGCCCAAAACGACCTGGACGCGGAGTATCGCCGCTTGAAGGGTCTTGAAGGAAATTCGGGCAACTGAAGAAGTCGCCCCGTAGCCGAAGATGGAACGATCCAAGAACCGCCCTGCCGAGCGCCCCGAGGCGCTTTCCCGTTTGTCGAGGCTTCTAACCCGAACCGAGATTCGCGTCGTGCTCGCCGCGCTCGCGCTTGCTCTTGCCTGTATCAGCATCGGCAGCGTGATCGCCGATCGACTGGTCATCGTTCGCCTCGTCGCCGGAGAAGATAACTAAGGACCTATTTTCGGTAGGCCATCGACAGCTGTCGACAAGGTCAAGACGTGCCTTTCGACTTGGCTCACGGCGAAGGGATTTCCGGGATTGGCGCCGAGGCGTTTTCAACACGCTCTCTTTGGTGCCGCAAGCACTTTTTTTCGCGACACTTGTACGCTCCGGTTTGCCAGAATTTCCAAGAAGACCGCCGGATGCCTCGCCAATATCGCCCGAGCTTAGCGTAGTTCGCACTTGGATCGCTCACCAGAGGAACGGACGCGAGCCTCGGCGCGCTGGGGAGCGTCCCCGAAATCTGGCACTGCCGACTTTCGAGTTCCGTCGCCAAACACGGAAAACGCGATTATCAAATTCCGGGTCGACCTGATTCTCATAGCCTGCTTTCCGCGCGAAAATCGTCCTTTAACCTTCGAGTCCAGAACATTTACAAACAGTACCGCGATGAACGAAGAAATACGCAGTATCACCACCGACAACGTCCACTCGGACCGGCGCTTCGGCGTGGAACACGGCGGCATACACAAGCCGATCCACACCTCCGTGCAGTACGGGTTCGACCGAGTGGAAGACCTGATCGGCGTCTTTCAGGGAACCGTCAAGGGCGGCTTCAATTACGCCCGCCAAGGCACGCCGACCACGGCTGCACTGGAGTCGAAGATCACCCAGATGGAACAGGGGCGCGGAACGGTGTGTTTCGCCAGCGGCATGGCCGCCCTGAGCGCGGTGTTTCTCACGCTTCTCCGCGCCGGAGACCATCTGGTATCCAGCCGCTTCGTCTTCGGCAACACCAACAGTCTGTTCGGCACCCTGAGCGATCTTGGCATTGCGGTCAGCAAAGTAGATACCTGTTCCGTAGCAGCGGTCGAGGCTGCTCTTCAGCCCAATACGCGTATGGTCTTCGTGGAAACGATCGCGAATCCCCGTACCCAGGTTCCGGACCTCGACGGCATAGGCGCCTTGTGTCGCGAGCGCGGCCTGCTGTTTGTCGTCGACAACACCATCACCTCGCCGGCGCTGTTCCGTCCTCGCAGCGTGGGCGCCGGCTTGGTCGTGAACTCGCTGAGCAAAACCATCGCTGGCCACGGCGCTGCTCTAGGCGGAGCGGTTACCGACACGGGCGAGTTCGATTGGACGACTTTCCCGAACATCTTCCCGAACTACCGCAGCGCCGACCCAGCGCAATGGGGCCTGATGCAGATTCGTAAGAAAGGTTTGCGCGATATGGGCGCCGCTTTATCGTCCGAACAAGCGCATCAGATCAGCGTCGGCTCAGAAACGCTAGCGCTGCGCGTGAAACAGGCCAGCGCAACGGCACTCTCGATGGCGCGCTTCCTCGAAAGCCATCCCGCGGTCGCGGCGGTGTACTACCCCATGCTTGAATCCCATCCTCAGTTCGAAATAGCGAAACGCCATTTCAGCGCAGGCTCCTGGCTTCTTTCGTTCGAGCTGAAGGACCCGACAGCCATGATCGCGACCATCAACCGGCTCACGATCCCGATCAAGGCGACCGGCCTCGGAGACACCAGAAGCCTCGTGATTCCAGTGGCGCCGACAATTTACTGGGAAGCGGGAGCCCAAGTGCGGGCTGAGATGGGCATTGCCGACGGTTTGATCCGTGTTTCGGTCGGCTTGGAAGACGAGCACGACCTGATCGCCGATTTCGAACATGCGCTAGCGGCGGCCGGTTAGCCCTAGCCTAGATCGCTTTCCTGATTCTTTTACGAGTCGGCGAGGCGCGGCTGCACTGTTCTTTCGTGGCTCAGCGCCTCTAGCGCCCAAGGTACGCCAGCAAGCGACATCGAATCGGCGAGTTACGTGGAGCTTGTCCTGAGCCCTTTAACGATGGTCAGGGCAGGACTGTAGAGGGGCCTGTCCCTAGCGAAGTCGGGGGCTAACCCGTCATCGATGGGTTTCGCTCCACCCTACCCACCATCTACGATTAATGTTTACTCGAATGCCGAGTGGAACTCGGCATTCCGCCCTGAGCCTCCCTGGAATCGGCTGCGGATCATTCTCCTACGGGCGTCGATCCATTTTCGGAAAGCCGCGCTACCGGCGCAGCGTACCCACAAATCGGGTGGCATTTCTGTGAACCACCGCACAGTCGCCCCATGACATAGTGCCTTGTGCGGTCGACATGTACGTCTCACCCTAATAACAGATCCCCGGCGTCTCCGCTGGGCTTTAAAGACCGGCCGGAACGGTCTTGCCTTCGACCGTCCGCGTGATCGGCCGGGACGGCCCAATCCGTGAACGGTCACGGGCGATCTATTAATCAGGCCCGTAAATACCCTCCCGGCATTTACCGGCCACCGCCCAGGCCAGTACACGCCCGGCCGGGACTTATGCGGCTTGTTGCCGCGCCGGGGCATCCCTGCCCCGAATAAACCCGACCTCTTATACGCCAGGTTAATAACAACAACATGAACAAAGAGGATTATGCAATGACCCAAATCCGAAACTCTCGTCGATTTCCGGCCACCATAGGGAGCACCGTCATCCGAACCGGACTCGCCGCCGTGATACCCCTCATGCTGACGACCGCTACGCCGGCCTACGCGGACGCCGAGCGTGTGGTGGAAGATCCGCCACAGCTCCAACTGCGCAAGGGTCCCCCTACCCGAACCACCCTCATGCCGCTGCCAAAACCCGGTCCCAGCCCGGGCCAGGAACGCCAGCTCGAGCTCAACATCGTCTATTCCGACAGCCAGCTCTACAATCCTGCCACCGGCCGCTACGACTAGGTGCGCCTGCGCAGTTATGTCGGTACCGATACCGATCCTAAACGGCCTTTTGTCGCTCCCACTATCGAGGTAACGCCGGGCGACACGGTGCGCATTACCCTCAACAATCAACTGCCGGCCGACCCCAGCTGCCCTGTCCCGGACGGCAACCCCAACATCCCCCATTGCTTCAACAGTACCAATCTGCATGCGCACGGCTTGTCGGTCAGCCCGACCGGCAACAGCGACAACGTACTGCTGTCGATCAACCCCGGGGTGAGCTTTCAGTATGAATACAACCTCCCGCCCGATCATCCAGCCGGGACTTTTTGGTATCACTCGCATCTGCACGGCTCGACCGCGCTCCAGGTTTCGAGCGGCATGGCCGGCGCCCTGATCGTGCGGGGTGACCGCCTGCCCAGCGAAACCGGTAACGGCGATATCGATATCCTGCTGAAACACCCGAACGGCACCCCCTTGCGCGAACGCGTCCTGGTCTTACAGCAAATCCAGTATTACTGCCCTAAGGACAATGGCGACATCTGGTCGTGCAACGAGGGCGAAACCGGCGTTATCGAATCCTACGATTATTTCGGCCCCGGCACCTGGGCTCAGTCCGGACGCTATACCAGCATCAACGGCACTGTGTTGCCGACTTTCAAGACAAAGACCGGCGACATAGAGCGCTGGCGGTTGATCCACACCGGCGTGCGCGACACCATCAGCCTGGAGTTCCGCAAGCTGAAAACTGACAAACCGAACATCCCGCGGCTCAAGGCCGCCGAGACCGACCGCTTCATTGGCGACAATTGCGTGGGCGATCCGATTCCTTACCACGTCATCGCCGACGACGGCCTTACCCGAGCCGCAGCCTGGCAGACCACCCTCACGGTCTTGCAGCCCGGCTACCGCAGCGATGCCCTGGTGGTGTTTCCGGAACCAGGCACTTATTGCGTAATCGACGCCTCGGCAAGCGTCAGCCAAAGGGCGGAAAGCCGGCAGTTGCTCGGGGTAGTCGTCGCCGCGCCCGGCCCCAAGGTATCCGACATCCACGCTCATCTCACAAAGGAGCTAGTGGCCTCAGCCAAGCGCCATATGCCGACTCCGGTCCGGGCCGAAATCGTCGCTGACCTCCAAAACGGGCTCAAGCTCACCCGCTTCACACCGCACCCGGACATCATCGACAGCGAGGTCACCGGCAAGCAGGAACTGGCTTTCTTCATAGACCTGTCGAAAACGCCTTTCGAGTTCGAGGTTAGTAACGATCTGGGGCCTGAGCCCAATTTCAAACCCTACGATCCCAACCGCATCGATCGCCACTTGACTTTGGGCGGCATCGACGAATGGACCCTGGATCGCGTCTAGTCGGTCATCCCTTCCATATCCATGTGAACCCGTTCCAAATCGTCAAAATCCTCGACCCGAACGGCAAGGACGTGAGTCTGCCGGGGGCGGTCTATGACGCGGGCGGCACAGTGGACCCGCAGTATCCGGGCCTGAAGGGAGTCTGGAAGGACACGCTGTGGATCAAGAGCCTGATCGCCCCCGGCGGCGCTCCCCAAGGTGGCGCCTACACCGTGGTGGTGCGCACCCGCTACCAACGCTAGATCGGCGACTACGTACTGCATTGCCACATCCTCGATCATGAAGACAGGGGTATGATGCAGAACGTCAGAATCGGCCTACCGGACGGCCACGGCGGTACCACTCTCGCTCGCCATCACTAAAGTCCCGTGTCAGCAGGCCGCTCGCCCAAGGCCCAGCTGAAGGACTTGTCCTGAGCTCGGTCGAAGAGAGCTGCGACCTACTGGCATATGATGGCACCCGCGCCGAGCCGGCCGCTTGACGGCCGGCCCCGCGCGGAGGCGTTGGGCGAGACCTTTTCCAGCTTCGTCCCCCTTTCCTCGCAAAGCATCGTCAAAGCGTCCCGTTCCGGGTGATCTGTCCGGGCAATGTGATCCAGCCGGACCGGAGCCGGCCCCGGAGATTTGGACACCCGCTTCAGTGAAGTTTCTGTTCTAATCACCGCCCTGCGAAGGGCGAAAACCGGAGAACAGACGATGAAACGAAAGAGACGAAATCACTCGGCGTCTTTAAGGCCAAGGTAGCCCTAGCCGCGCTCAAGGGCGACAAGACGTTGGCTGAATTAGCAGAACAGTTTGAGGTTCACGTCAACCCGATCACGCAGTGGAAGAGTCAGTTGCTGGAGCGAGCCAGCGATGTGTTCGCCACGGCGGCAGAGCGCAGTGCATCGAAGGGGCCAGACGTGAAGGAACTCCACGCCAAGATCGGCCAGTTGGCGGTGGAGAATGATTTTTTAGTCGCCGCGCTCGGTCGCATGGGCTAGCGATTCGCAAAACGATGATCGACCGGTCGGACAAGCTCCCTGTGGTGCGCCAGTGTGCGTTGTTGGGGCTTTCCCGCTCCTCGGTTTACTACACGCCACAGCCGGTCTCAGAGAACGATCTGGCGCTGATGCGGCGAATCGACGAACTGCACCTCCATCATCCGTTTGCTGGTGCCCGCATGTTGCGTCACCTGTTGGAGCAAGATGGGCTGAAGGTCGGTCGCCGGCATGTGTCGACGCTCATGAAGAAGATGGGCATCGAGGCGCTGTACCGGCGTCCGAACACCAGCCGCAAGCATCCGCAGAACCCGGTGTTCCCGTACCTGCTGCGAGGTCTCGAGATCACCGAGGCAAACCACGTCTGGGCCATGGACATCACCTCCATCCCCATGCGCAAAGGCTTTGTCTATCTGGCCGCGGTGCTCGACTGGGCCACTCGGCGCACACTGTCCTGGCGACTATCCAACAGCCTGACTACGGACTTCTGCATCGAAGCCGTTGAGGACGCCATTCAGCGCCATGGCACGCCGGAGATCGTCAACACCGACCAAGGCAGCCAGTTCACCAGCAAGGTGTTCGTGGAGTTGATCCAAGGTCACGGCATCCGAATGAGCATGGATGGCAAGGGCCGCTGGGTCGACAATGTCTTCGTCGAAAGGCTTTGGAAAAGCGTGAAGTACGAGGAAGTCTACTTGCAGGCTTACGACTCCGTTTCTCAAGCATGGCAAGGTCTACAACGCTATTTTAAGTTCTACAACGAACGGCGGCCCCACTCATCGCTTGACGGTAAAACCCCGGATCGCATGTACTTTCATTCGCTGCCAATCCAGAAGGCAGCCTAAACCGCAGAAACCCACTTAAGCTTGGGAAAATCCTGTCCAATAAACCGGGGCCACCGCTACTGTTGCCTGGTGTAGACGACTCGATGCACTCGAACACATCCGCCTTTGCTTCCGTAGCGTTCTTCCTTTAGTTGGTTAAACCTTGAGGCAGGGGAAGAAGCTTTCCATCGCGGCATTGTCACTGCATTCGCCCCTGCAACGCCTGGTATACACGAAGTCATAGCACTCCAACACACGTAGGTAGGCGTTGGAAGCATACTGGAGACCCGGCTGGTGTGGACGATCAAGCCCGATTTGGACCAACGCTACCAATGAACCAAAGTCGTTGCCTGCATCGCTAGCTCACGGATAATCCGCTCCCCCATGTACTACAGCCCACCCCCGCCGGTGTTTGTCAACATTGTCGCCACCGGCAGCAAAATGTGCTGAGGTACGACAAATTGGCAGGTACTGGAGATGAAAAAGACGCTCGCCGAAAGCTGTGCGTTAGCGGCTTGAGCTGACCCGATTCGCTTGGAGGCACATGAGCGGGGAATACATACGCAAAAACGCATCAATGACGATGCCAGCGATGCCTATGGTAGTGTTTTCCTTTGTAATGCCCATCGTAGTTATAGTTGTGGTAATGGTGATACCCGTGGCCGTACCCATAGGCATAGCCATGGTGATGGGGATGCGCCACACAGCCTCCGAGTGCCATCAACAATGCGAGCAGCGTTAACATCGACAAGGTTCTTGCTGAAGTTTTCATTTCTTTCGAAACTCCGGTAACCCATTCCAAAAACGAGCGGTATTGCCTGATCCACCTATGCCGGTCGTTCCATCGCTGATCAAGCAATTTGTTCCGCGATTCCTTTCTACTCCTCCCGACATTAACGAAGACTTAACGGGCTCGACTCGCGCCGAATTTGGGTAGTTGATCTTGTCGTCGTCTGCTGACCTGTGCGGTAGCAAGCATTGAACTCGCTCCGGCTAAGGCCGTTGGTGGGATTACGGTGTTTCGCTAGTCAGTTAAGAACTTATCCCAGTAGGCTGTTCGCCCTGAGTCCTCCGATGGGCGTGTCCTGAGCTAAATCGAAAGGCTCACGGAGGCTTCGCGAAGGGTTTCTTAGCTACTGGAACAGGCTCTAAAGCCTTCGAAACATGCTGGATTGCTCGCATACGTTATCAAATAAGGAAAGCCTGACACCGTCTCACAACTGTTGATCCTTCGTATGCAGAGCTACCGCCGCTTCCATTCTCGAAAAACTTCAACGACTTTGTAACCGTATTTCAGGGACAGAACAGTAGCGTGGGTGTTTAGAAATTTCCCTATCTGATTGTTCTGTGTGAATGTAGGTTTTGGTCTTTTGAAAGGGCGTCTACCGTGAAATACGGTCCAGCTCGCCGTGAGGTTTGTTCTAGCCTACGGTTTTAACGCCGCTGGTTTATCGTCATCCGACATTTCGGATAGTTGCGACATCCCCAAAAGGTACTGCCGTCCCTCCTGCTTTTCCTCAGTACCATTTTGATCCCGCATCGGGTACACGTTGGCGTTGTATAGTCGCCACTGGTCGCAAAGTCGAGGAGGCGTTTTTGCTTATCATCGGGAAGCTTTTTGATCAAATCCAAGAATTCCTAGGCGGAAATGAGCTGAAGGTTCTTTCCCTTGGCAAACTCCCTCGCTTCTTTGGTGAAATCTGTTGTCGTTAAAAAGATGCCGTGGGGAATTCGCTCAGCAACCATAACTCCGTAGAGTGTCAGGTCCCGCACGATTGTAAACCCTCTTTCGAAAAAGATGAGGATGGGACGTTTGCCAGTTTTTGAGTGCTTGAATTGGGGTGAGATGGCCTAAGGCCTTTTGGGGAATGTGATGATTGTACAGCTCGACATAGCGGTGCAAGGTGGTGTCCAGATCGGCGGTTGAATCGAAGTGATGGGTTTGCAACACCTCCTCGATGCGGCCATTGAAGCGTTCCACCAGGCCATTCGTTTGGGGCCGGCCCGGCGGAATCAGGCGATGTTCGATGCCTTGTTCAGTACAGAGGCGGTCAAACTCATGCGTCCCCGAGGGCTGCCGAGTTCGGGTCAGGAAACGGTCGGTAAACTCCGAGCCGTTGTCGGTCAGGCATTTCTGGATGCGGAAAGGCGCGGCCTGAATCACCGCTTTGAGGAAGTCCTTTGCGCTTAAGGCGGTGCGGTTGGGCTTGAGGGCGACATAGACCCAGCGGGTGGCGCGGTCGATGGCGACGAACAGGTATCGGCGGGGTTCGCCGTCGATGGCGGGCAAGTACTTAACATCCAGGTGAAGGAAGCCGGGCTCATAGGCCTTGAAGGGTTTGACCTTCGCCTTCTCTGTAGGCGGAAGCAGGGTCTTGAGGGACGCCACCCCGTGGCGGCGCAGGCAGCGGTCTAGCCCGGAACGGGACACGGCGGGATTGAGAAATTCCCGGGTCACGGCCAGGAGATCATCCAAGGGGAGGAGCAGAGCTTGGCGGAGGTAGACCACGATGGCTTCCTGGGCGGGCGTGAGCGTGGTTCTGAGGGTGTGGGGCCGATGCGAGGCATCTTCGACCGAGGAGCGGTGTTTCCACTTGCGGACGGTCGTTCGGCTAATGCCATGCTTTTGGGCCAAGGCGCGCTCGCTCAACGTGGACGCTTGAATGGCCTGCCGAACGGCTGGGGTGGTACGGGCGTTCTTATGAAGACGAATCTGCATGGTGATGGACCTCACTTGGACGAACCGAATATCTCCTGGAGAAGGCTCCGGGCTTCGAACAGAGCATAACTCCTTCTGGGTAAATAATCATACGGGACGTGACACGTAGAGTGCTCGGACTAGATCAACTTTAATGTTTCTGTTCCCCCACGCTTTACATTGGGCAACTGCGATCGGCTTTTCGCTATTTTTTCCGAAAACCTTGATATCTATCCCACCATCCGCGCCGAGGGGTGTTATGTTACCTCGGCCCTACAACCTTGCTCGATGAGGTATTGAACGCACAGCTCCTCGTATCGCTTCCATTCCAAGGATTTTAAAAGCTCCATACTCCATTCATTGATATTGGAACTTTTCCAACGTGTTTGTTCCTCGGCCCAGGTTTCTGAGCTTTTTCTCTCTTCTTTAACGCGGTCGTCTGGGTCGATCGCGTTTTGAAAATGAGGATGTGATTCTCTGATGTACGCCTGCAAGTCCTCCGCTCTTGCGTTCCTGTATGAGATGCCTGATCGCCTATTCGCGTTTCGACGATATGCCTTTCGCACTCGCCTATAGGCACTTTCCGGTTTCGGGAAAAACTGTGACAAACCCAAAGCAATTAGGACTAAAAGTATTAGTGCGGTGATCATGTGACCCCGAACGAAATGTAGTCTCTAAAGGTCGGGATAGTCCAAATCGGCATTTATGAATTAAATGCTGAAAACCGTGGGCGACTCACTCGCCACGTTGCCCCGCCGATTTATCGATTCGCTCCACCCATCCGACTCGGTTCGGGATCGATCGGCTGCACAGGCTCAGTGCACCCTACACAGGTTACCGTTGGAAAATCAGGAAGCAGGACAAAACAACGTTCCGTCAAATTGCCGGAACAATAAGTTCCCGTTTAAAGTTCTGTTTACACGAGGCAATAAAAAAGGCCATACCGAAGTATGGCCTTTTGAATTGTTGGCTGGGGGACCTGGATTCGAACCAGGGTTGACGGAGTCAGAGTCCGTAGTCCTACCGCTAGACGATCCCCCAGTGGTGAAAGCACGCCGAGGAAGCCGGCGTGCCTTGCATTAACGCTTGGAGTATTGCGGACGGCGCCTTGCTTTGTGCAGACCGACTTTCTTACGTTCGACTTCGCGCGCGTCGCGGGTAACAAAACCAGCTTTGCGCAGCGGCTGGCGCAAGGTTTCGTCGAAATTCAAGAGGGCGCGAGTCAAGCCATGGCGAATGGCTCCTGCCTGGCCGGTGGGACCGCCGCCTGAAACTTTGACGAACACGTCCAGCTTATCCGTCAAAGAGACGAGCTCAAGTGGCTGACGCACAACCATCTGGTCGGTTTTTCTGCCGAAATACTCTTCCAGTTGTCTGTTATTGATAACAATACGACCGGTTCCGGATTTTGCGTAGACGCGTGCAACTGCGCTCTTGCGACGACCTGTTCCGTAATACTGCGCTTGTGCCATGGTTGATTCAGCTTGTCAAATTAGATTTCCAACACTTTGGGCTGCTGAGCCTGGTGATTGTGGTTGGGCCCGGCGTAGACCTTCAGCTTGCTGAACATGGCGCGGCCCAAAGGATTGCGGGGCAACATACCTTTTACGGCGTTCTGGATGATGCGCTCCGGATGGGTTGCGCGTAGCTTGCCCAGGGCCACGGATTTCATGTTGCCGATGTAACCGGTGTGCTTGTAATAAATCTTGTCTCGTTCTTTATTTCCGGTCACACGCACTTTTTCCGCGTTAACGACGATGATGTAGTCGCCAGTATCGACATGAGGCGTGTATTCCGGTTTGTGTTTGCCGCGCAAACGACGCGCGATCTCCGTCGAAAGACGCCCCAGCGTCTTTCCTTCCGCGTCGATGACGTACCAGTCGCGTTTTACTTCGGCCGGTTTTGCGCTAAAGGTTTTCATTACTGCACGCTCCAAGCTCTAGCGTTGTTCGAAAAAGCCGATATGGTACCCGACAACACATTATAAAACAAGCAATCGCTGAACGGCCGAGCGATCTTTCGTTCCGTATTCGTCGGCGCTCCGCTGCACATATTCCGGTACCAGCAATTTTAGTTTGTGCAGAATCGCGGCCTCGTCGAAAGACCGACAGGCCTCGGCCAATTCGTTCACAGCTTTCCTCACCATCCGATGATCGACATTGCGGGGATGGGCCAGTAAGAGTTTGCTGTGCTCCGTCGGCGTAGGCCGCTCATGGTCGTTGAACAGTTCTTCGCGGAGCTTTTCACCAGGTCTAAGTCCGATATATTCGATCTTGATGTCCTGACCCGGACGCTTGCCGCTCAGGCGAATCATTTGTTCCGCCAGGTAGCTGATCTTGACCGGATCCCCCATATCCAGCACGAAGACCTCTCCACCCTTACCAACCGTCGCCGCTTGCATGATCAATTGGCAGGCTTCGGGTATCGTCATGAAATAGCGGGTGATGTCGGGATGAGTCACGGTAATCGGACCGCCCGCTTTTATTTGCTCCCGGAAGAGAGGTACGACGCTGCCCGCCGAATCCAGCACGTTGCCGAAACGTACGTTGATGAAACGCGTCCCTGCGACGCCGTTCATGCTCTGAACCAAGACCTCCGCCGCCCGCTTGGTCGCTCCCATCACATTTTCGGGGGACACGGCCTTGTCGGTGGAGATCAGCACGAATTCATCCACGCCAGCGGCCACAGCCGCTTCCGCCACCGTAAAGGTCCCCAGAACATTGTTCACAACCGCCTGGCGCACTTGGTATTCCAGCAAAGGCACGTGCTTATACGCCGCCGCGTGAAAAATGATTTCCGGCCGGTACTGTGAAATCACCCGTCTAACATCCGGCTCATCGGTGACATCGCCGAGTATCGCGGACAGACGCAGTCCGGGGAAACTGCGCCTCAACGCCCGTTCAACCTGGTACAGGTTGAATTCGCAGCGCTCGAAGACAATCAACTCGGCGACGGAAAATTGCGCAATTTGCTTGCAGAGCTCCGAGCCGATGGAGCCGCCCCCTCCCGTCACCAGGACACGCTTCCCGCCGAGATGGGCCTGAATCCCCTTGCGGTCGAGCTTGATCGGCTCTCTTCCGAGCAAATCTTCGATGGAGACTTCGCGCAGATGCCCCGACATTTGGCCCGAGAGCATTTCCTGCATCGACGGCAGCGTCAGAAACGGAACGCCGGCCCCTTCGCAAATTTCGACGATGCGCCGCATTTCCTTGTCCGTTGCCGAGGGCACTGCGATCAAAATCGTTTCGATTGCCAGCTTTTCGACCAAACGGGGAATCTGTTCGCAGCGTCCGCGCACGCGCACGCCGTGGATCTCGCTGCCTTTTTTCTTTGGATCGTCGTCCACGAGCGCGACCGGGGCGAACTTCGCGCCCGAAGCGCGAAGCAGATCCCTCACCAGCATCTCGCCGGCCTTGCCCGCTCCAACGATGAGGGCTCGTCTTCCAGCCGAGAGCGGCGCGCCGCGATCTTTCCAGACGCGGTAGATCAACCGGGGTGTGGACAACAGAAACAGCAGAAGCACCGCATAGAGCGGGATGACGGAACGGGGCACACCGTGCAGCCGATTCACCGAAAACAGGACGATGGCAATGGTGGCGATTCCAAGACAAGACGACTTTGCGATACGGACCAGGTCGGGAACGGACGCGAACCGCCAGATGCCGCGATAGAGCCCCAAGCGGTGGAAGAACACGCCTTGGACGACGAGAACCAGGGGCAGCCAACGAAGCGAAGTCTGAGTTTCGAGTTCGGGGGGCAGGGATAAATTGAACCGCAGCCAATAAGCGCCGAGCCACGCGAGCGCCACCATGATCAGATCATGAATGAAGATAATCGTACCCAGCCGCATTTTCGACAGCATCTCCTGCATGTCTTACCCCCCCTGTTTTCCTGCCTCCAGCCAGAGCGTCAAGCCTATCAAAGGTGCATAGGCGCACGCCAGCAGGACCGGCTCCAACCGCGGCCAGCGCACCGCCGCGAAAGCCCAAGGCAATAACCAGCACAGATTGATAGCCAAGACTGAAAGGCTGACCCGCTTGTGACTGGCCCAGCGCCGCGCCGCACGCTGGTACGCATGGCTGCGGTGCGCCTCGTACCAGCGTTGCCCGCTGAGCATCCGCCTCACCAGCGTCACGCTCGCATCCACGAAAAACGTGCCCAACAAGATAAGCCAGACAGTCAGGGAGAGAGTTCCTTCCGAGGACGTCTGAAGCGCCAGCACAGCCAGAACGAATCCGACGAACGCACTTCCGACATCTCCCATGAAGATTTTCGCGGGAGGCCAGTTCCAGAACAAAAATCCGCCCGCCGCCGCCGCCAGCGTTAACAATAAAATGTCTGCGCCGCCGGGGAACGACGGCGACTGGTAAACCAGAAGCCAACACGACGACAGCGCGACCGAAATCACTTCGATGCCGGCGATCCCGTCAATGCCGTCCATGAAATTGAACAGGTTTAACAGCCACACCATCAACAAAACGGCGAAAACGGAACCAAGTCCACCCAAGTCGTAAACCTCGCCAGCAACACGGACCGATTCCATGCCGCCTAGCCAGTAAAGGGCCCACACGGCCGAAACGACCTGCACGAGCAGACGCCACCTCGCCGGTATGTGACCGTGATCGTCCCAAAAACCGATGATCGCTATCGGTAAAGCGCCGAGCACGAGCATCAGGAGTTGGAAAGAAATCTGTTCCAGTCCATAGAGACCTGCCGCAACCAGTGTGAACGATAGGACGACGGCCAAGCCGCCGCCGCGGGGCGTCGGCACGTCGTGGGAACTGCGGGCGTTGGGCAGATCCAGCAGCCATTTGGTCGCGTAACCGCGCACCGCTCCCGTCAGCACGCCGGAAACCAGCGCCACGGAGATGGTCAATAACCCCAGCGAAAAGAGATTCATCGATGACTGTGCTGAACTCACCTGGCGATCGGCGACGAATTGGGATCCTTTTGAACTATTTCTTGGTTTCGTCGCTGCTCAAATAGGCTAGTCGGTAAAATGCGTCGGTATTCGGCAACCGAAAGGAAAGCTCATTATAGCCAGGGATCAGGACATAGGTTTTGACCGCCGAGCGGTAAGGACCGATGGCACTGTTCGCGGCTTGCAACGCCAGCATGTGCGATCTCGGGGAAAACAGCCTGACGGTGATTAGCCCCTGATGCTCGATAATCTGGGGCGCGAACGGCGCCGCCAAGGGTTCGCCGATGAAAACGCCCTCCCCCGGCCGCGCCACGCTTTTCCAATAGGCTTCGATCACGGTGTCGCCTTCCAGATAGTGCCATATCGCCACAGCAGGATGAGGAAACTTGCTCAAGATATTGCAGGGCTCCGCCACGGTGCCGTAGCTCGCCGTAGCCCCTGCCTCCAACCAACGCACGCTGCTCATTTGAGTGTTCTCGGTGAGCCTGCCGCCGAATGACGTCAAATGATCCGCCATCGCGCCGGGCACGAAACCCAAGGTATCGAGTTCCGGCACCTTCGCCAGGCCGGTGAAATAGAACAGCACATCCCGCTTATCGCTGATGAAATCCGCGTCGACGCGTTGCAGCCGAACCGCCGCGCCCAGTGCCTCGATCGTCTTGTCGAAAGTGACGGCGCGGACCCTCCTATGCCTGTCGGACGTATTCAGTAGGTAGCCGGTACCGGTTGGATAAGTATGGTCGGAAGCGATGCCCCGATCGATCAGGTTTCGGACGTCCTGGACCGTGCGGCCGGCCAGCATCATGGCAGGCCGGATGCCATGATCGGTATAGGGTGCTCGACTGGCTGAATTGAAATATCCGCTGGGCTTGGTTTCGCCGCACTTGATCGAACAATAGGCCGGATCGAACCCCAGGGCGAAGGCGGAGGTGATCGACATACAGTCGACCCTGAACGGCGCCATCCATGCAAGCGCGTAGGCTTGAACCCGCGGAGGCGTTCGCTCTTCCACCAACCGCTTAACCGAATCGAACTGATACCGTGGCAGGTTGTCGGAGCCAGGCGGAAAGCGTACCCGTATCATGTTCTCTTCGGGTATGCCTCGCCGCTTTTGGTAGTAGTCGCCGATGGCGACGCTCGAAGGATCGGCCTCGTTCACGATGACCGCCAACTCCCGCGGCCCCAGCGTGCCCCGTGAAAATAGCAGCCGGTCGACGCTCTCTTCGGCCTTTGCAGTCTGAAATCCGGCGACAAGGATGGCGAGAAGGATCGGCAGGCAAACCGACCTAATCGGATGCTTCACTGGCCCACCTCACGCCACAATTTCGCGTAGATACCGAAACAGTTGACGGGCGGACTTAGGAGCGGCCTCGGCAGCGCGCTCTCGACGGGCATCTCGGGATAACTGCCGTAGCTTCTGGCGGTCCGCCTCCGGATGGATCGCCACGAATTCGTTCACCGCGGCATCGCCTTCCGCCAGCATACGGTCGCGCCACCGCTCGATGACATGCTGCCGGTGCAAGGCTTCCGCGCTCTCGTTCTTCAATGCCGCAAGCCCCGCCCGAATGGGTTCTACGTCGATATGGCGCAGAATCTTGCCGATATATTTACGCTGCCGCTTGAGTGCGCCGCGCTCGGTAATCGACTGTCCGAGCCGGACCGCTTCCATAAGCTCTACCGGCAGGTCCAACCGTTCTAGCTGGTCGCGGGACAAGCCCATCAATTCTTCGCCGAGGTCCTGCAAAGCAGCGCTTTCACGCTTGAGCTGTGATTTGCTGATTCGCGCCGGATGCTCATCCGGCCAGATTTCGGGATCATCCGTCCACATCATGAAAAAACTGACGATAAGGTCCAAACAACCACCCTAAGTTGACCGGCTACTATACCACTCGTCCCGGCGAGCGTGGCGACCCATTGAGCAATCTGGCGACGCCAATGGATCTAAATAAAAAGAAAGAGTAGGCTACCCACGGGAAAAAGCATGTTTCTCAGACAGCGCGATATGGAAGACCATCGGAACGCCGTTCCGGAGTACGGCATCAACACCTCGACCTACGATTGGTCGGTACGCGTGTTCCGGCAGATCAAGAAGCTGCTCAAGGTTCGCATTACCTTGCACGGCAGTCCGGAGACCATCGATCGCGGCCAAATTTTCCTTTTCAACCATTTCGCCCGGTTCGAGACTTTCATTCCTCAGTACCTGATGTACGAGGCCCGAAAAGTCTACTGTTGCTCGGTGGCGTCGGCCGAGTTCTTCGAACAGGAAGATAGTGTCCTGGCAGGATTTCTGCGTGAGGTCGGAGTAATCCCAAACAATTATCCGAGACTTTTGCCGTGGCTCGCGGAGCAAATTCTACTCGGGCGCAAGGTCGTCATTTTTCCCGAAGGCGGGATGGTGAAGGATCGCCGGGTTCTCGACAAAAAAGGCGAATACAGTATTTACTCCCGCGTCAGCATGGACAGGCGTAAGCATCACAGCGGAGCCGCCGTGCTGGCAATGGGGCTGGAAATCTTCAAGATGGCCGTACGCCGAGCCGAACGCCATGGAGACAGGCAAACGCTGACGGCATGGGCCGAAACGCTCGGGCTCGAAAACGTCGACGCGCTGCTGTCCGCCGCTCATCAACCTACTGTCGTGGTCCCAGCGAACATCACGTTCTATCCCATCCGCGTCAACGAGCATATTCTGAGCAGCGCCGCCGAACTGCTGAGCCGCGGGCTGAGCCGGCGAGCGGCAGAAGAAATCCTGATCGAAGGCAACATCCTGCTACGCAACACCGATATGGATATTCAATTCGGGACTCCGATCGTCGCGTCGGCGTCCTGGCATCACTGGGAAACCTGGTTGGCGAGATGGATAGCGCCACGCATCCGGACCATCGACGATGTTTTCGCCATCACCCGCCACCCTTCCGGTCCTAAAGAGCGGCTACTGGCTGGCCGCCTGCGCCAGCGCCTGAATATCGTGCGCAATCAATACATGCGCGAGATGTATCAGGCGGTGACGGTGAATCTCAGTCACCTCGCCTCGACGCTGATCATGCACCGTGCGCAACATAACCAGGTCGAGATCGGGCGAGCTCAATTTTTCCGCAGCCTGTATCTGGCCATCAAATACACCCAACAATTGCCGAACGTGCATCTTCACCGCAGCTTGCAAGACCCCGATGGGTATCGAAACCTTTTGGAAGGCGAACATACTGGCCTGCAAGAACTGATCGATACTGCCAAAGCTAGCGGACTCATCGAGATTCACCCGGATCATTACCGGCTGTTGCCCAAGCTGCTTCACGAGCACGAATTTGACGAAATTCGCATCGAGAACGTAATCGCGGTTTATGCCAACGAAGTTCAACCTATTTCCGCCATAGCGGACGCGGTCAAGCGCGCGCTGTCCGCCGAAAAAACGCTGCACCCAACTGAACTCGGTGACCTTCGGTTCGACGACGAAATCCGCTCCTGGCACTGGGACTTGGCGCACCATTCCGCCCCAGGTCCGAGCGCGCCAACCCAGCCGGTAATCGCCACCATAACGCCCCGCCCATTCTTGCTGAGACCTCAAAAAAGCGACGGCGCCGGGGTCATATTGGTTCATGAACTTCTATCTTCGCCGGCCGAGTTCTGCGACTTCGGTGAACGCTTGGTCGATCTCGGCTTTTATGTCCTCGCCGTCCGCCTGAAAGGCCATGGGACTTCGCCCCATGACCTCAAGGACCGCCGCTGGGAAGATTGGCTCGATTCGCTGAAGCGAGGGTACGAGATCATGAAGTCCTATGCCTCTCGGATATACATCGTCGGAACCGGCACCGGCGGACTGCTGGCGTTGCGACTAGCCAGCGAGCAGCCGAAGGACTTGGACGGAATCGCCGTAATTTCGCCACCCTTCAAATTCAGCGCATCGGGACCCATGGCTCCGCTGCTCCGCGGCACGAACATTTTGTTGCGGTGGATGTCTCGGCGAACCGCCCGGCCGTTTGTCGAATGGACGCCGGAATATCCGCAATACGCCTATCGTGAAATTCCTTTGCGCACGTTATATGAACTGCACCGGTTAGCCGAAGAACTGGAGGATGTTCTCGCGGACGTGGAATGCCCGGTATTGCTCGCTCAAGCAGACGATGATCCGATGCTCGCCCCGGAAAGCGCGAGCCTGATCTTCCAGGCCCTGGGTTCTAAGAAAAAGTTTCTCCGGTTGGTTCATGGGAACCGCCACAATATGCTGGTAGACGATATTGGTGGTATAAGGGATATCGTGATTCGCTTTTTGACCGAGGACGCCGTAGCAAACCGAGCCTAACCGGTCAAAGCGGTCCTTCGGACAGCGGAGAGCACCATGCGAAACCTTCAAAGCACCGTGTCGCGGAGAGCCGCAGACAAACCTTGGCTGAAAAGCTATCCCCCTGGGGTCCGCGAAACCATCGACGAGCCGGGATATTCCTCGCTGGCGGAGTTTTTCGAAAAAAAGGCCGCCCATTACCGGGAACGGCCGGCCCTCTCTAACCTCAGGCGGATTCTCACCTATGCCGAGCTCGAAGAATTGAGCCGGCATTTCGCGAACTTCTTGCATGGGCATATCGGCCTGGAACCGGGCGAACGGATCGCCATCATGCTGCCGAACGTTTCCCAACAACCGGTCGCTGTCTGGGGCGCGCTGCGCGCCGGACTCACTGTCGTCAACACCAACCCGCTCTATACATCGCGCGAACTGGAGCATCAGCTCCGGGACTCGGGCGCGGCGGCCCTGGTGGTACTCGAGAATTTCGTGCCGGTCGTGGCTGCGGTGCTTCCGAGATTGAAGCTCAAGGCCATCATCGTTTCCGGCCTCGGAGATCTGTTGCGCTTCCCCCGCTCGTACCTGGTCAACTGGTATGCACGCCTGGTCAAGAATGGAAACCTGGGTACTCACATCAGCGAGGCCATTCACTTCAACACCGCCCTGCATGAAGGTAGTCGACTTTCTTTCAAGAGGCACGATTCGAGTCCGGAGGATATCGCCTTCCTCCAATACACCGGCGGTACCACGGGTGTCGCCAAAGGGGCGATGCTGACCCACCGTAATCTGCTGGCGAACGTAATGCAGTGCACACAGTGGATCATGGGCGGGCTCCCACCTGAAAGAGCCTTGATCAGGGGCGAGGAGGTCGTGATTACCGCCCTGCCGCTTTACCACATCTTTGCGTTGACCGTGGATTTACTTTGCTTCACCGCACTCGGGGGATTGAACCACCTCATTACCAATCCGCGAGATCTGCAAGGCCTCGTCAAGACGCTCAGCAAAGTGCGTTTCAGCGTCATTACGGGTGTCAACACTCTCTTCAAGGGCTTACTCAACACGCCCGGCTTCGAGAAACTGGATTTCAGTGCGCTCAAGTTCGTGATCAGCGGCGGCATGCCGACCGAGGAAGCCGTGGCAAACCGCTGGCGGGACGTGACCGGCTGCCCGATCACCGAAGGTTATGGCTTGACCGAAACCTCCCCCGTGGTTGCCGTCAATCCGCCCGCATTGATGGAATTCAACGGCAGCATCGGCCTTCCGATACCGTCCACCGAATGTAGCATCAGAGACGACAACGGACGCCCGCTGCCGGTCGGAACGGTCGGCGAGCTATACGTACGCGGACCGCAGGTCATGAAAGGTTATTGGAACCGCCCGGACGAAACCCGCAAGGTCATGACACCCGATGGATGGCTGCGTACCGGCGACATCGCCCGCATGGACGAAAACGGATTTTTGTATATCGTGGACCGCAAGAAGGACATGATTCTCGTCTCGGGCTTCAACGTTTATCCCAACGAAATCGAAGCCGTTCTGAGTGCCCATCCGGCGGTTCTGGAGTGTGCCGCGATAGGCGTGCCGGACGATAAGACCGGCGAAGCGGTCAAGGTTTGCATCGTGCGCAAAGACGAGAGCCTTGATGCAGACGCCGTCCGCCAATATTGCCGTATGAACTTGGCGGCGTACAAAGTGCCTAAATACGTAGAGTTCCGCAACGAACTGCCGAAGAGCGCCGTAGGTAAGATTCTCCGTCGGGAGTTGCGGAAAGCGACTTAACAATACGACATGCAGCGGGTTCCGTTAATTCCCGTCGCGCCGAAAAATTTCGGAAGACACGGCCGTTTTTGCAGGCCGAAGGCGTACGCCGCCATTTCTGTTGTTTAGAAGCTCTGATTGAGTCTGCGATTCGGAGAAGCGGTCTGGGCAACTGATTGACTAATTAGCCCTCACCCAACCCTCTCCCAGAGAGGCGGCTTATTCAGAGCTGCCTTAAACTGTCGTTTCCGTCTCGGAGATCGCGCGATCTCCGTCCTTTTGTGGCGTGTTCTGTCAGGAGAAAGACCATGAAAAACGTCGTCATCGCTGGCTACTGCCGCTCGCCGTTCACCCCGGCCAAGAAAGGGCAGCTCAGCGGCGTCCGCCCCGACGACTTGGCCGCGCAAGTAGTCAAAGGCTTGCTGGGCAAGACCGGCGTCAAGCCCGAAGACATCGAGGATCTGATACTCGGCTGCGCTTTTCCCGAAGCCGAGCAAGGCTTCAACCTGGCTCGTCTCGTGGTATTCCTTGCGGGACTCCCGGAGACTGTCGCGGGCACCACCATCAACCGCTTCTGCGGCTCGTCCATGCAAGCCATCCATCAGGCGGCGGGCGCCATTCAGCTGAATGCCGGCGAGGCGTTCATCTGTGCCGGTGTCGAATCCATGAGCCGGGTGCCAATGACGGGCTTCAATCCGATGCCGAATCCCAAGCTTTACCGTGAACATCCGGGAGCATATATGAGCATGGGCGAAACCGCGGAAAACCTGGTCGAGCGGTACGGCATCAGTCGCGCCGACCAGGAGCGCTTCGCCTTCGACAGCCAGCGTAAGACGCGGGAAGCTAAAGCCGCGGGCGGATTCGACGACGAGCTGATTCCTATCGAGACACCCGATGGCACGGTAACGGAGGACGGCTGTCCGCGTCCCGAAACCACGCTGGAAGGCTTGGCCGGACTCAAGCCCGCCTTTAGGGAGAACGGTGTGGTCACGGCCGGAACCTCATCGCCGCTCACCGACGGCGCCGCCGCGGTCCTGGTCTGCTCGGAGGATTACGCAGCCCGCCACGGCCTCGAACCTTTGGCGCGCGTCAAGAGCATCGCGGTAGCCGGCTGCGCCCCCGAGATCATGGGTATAGGTCCAGTCGCTGCGAGCCGCAAGGCGTTGCAACGCGCAGGACTCGCTCTTGAGGACATCGATATCATCGAACTGAACGAGGCCTTCGCGGTCCAGGTGCTGGCTTGTGTCCGAGAACTCGGCATCGACGAAAGTAAGCTCAACCTGCACGGCGGAGCGATCGCGCTCGGCCATCCGCTCGGCGCGAGCGGCGCCCGCATCACCGGCAAGGCGGCGGCGCTGCTGAAAACGGAAAAGAAGCGCTACGCCCTGGCGACACAGTGCATAGGCGGCGGACAAGGCATCGCGACGATTCTGGAAGCGGTTTGAGCCCGCTTCCGGACAATCAAACCTTCACCCTAGCTCGAAGTGAGGCCGATATGAAGATCGAAAAAATGGCCGTCATCGGCGCGGGAGTCATGGGATCGGCGATCGCGGCCCAGGCCGCCAACGCCGGCGTCCCGGTTCTGTTGCTGGATATCGTGCCCGAAGGCGCAACGGATCGGAACATGGTTGCCAGGAACGCTTTGAAGAAGCTTCTGGAAACCGATCCGCCCCCGTTGATGCACCGCAAGAACCTCACGCGGATCACACCCGGCAATATCGAGGATGATCTCGAAAAACTCGCCGAGGTCGACTGGATCGTCGAGGCGGTGATCGAGAAACTGGACGTCAAGCACAAGCTCTATCGCAGCCTGGAGAACGTCCGCAAACCCGGCTCGATCGTTTCCTCTAATACCTCCACTCTCCCGCTCGCCGAGCTGACACGAAACATGCCGGAGAGTTTCCGGCGCGATTTCCTGATCACGCACTTTTTCAATCCGCCGCGCTACATGCGGTTGCTGGAAGTCGTTCACGGTCCCGAAACCCGACCCGATGCGCTGGCTGCGCTGGTCGACTTCGGCGATCGGCGGCTCGGCAAGAGTATCGTGCATTGTAAGGATACGCCTGGTTTCATCGCCAACCGCATCGGCATCTTCTGGCTACAGTTGGGGCTCCTGGAAGCCCTGCGCCTCGGGCTCACTGTCGAGGAGGCGGATACCGTCATCAGCCGTCCGTTCGGTATCCCGAAAACCGGGATTTTCGGCCTGCTCGACCTGGTGGGACTCGATCTCGTTCCCCACATCGTTCCCAGCATGGACCGCGCGCTTCCGCCCAACGATCCGTTCCATGCCATCGCCCAGGTGCCGGAACGGGTGACGCGGATGATCGAGGAAGGCTGTACCGGACGCAAAGGCAAGGGCGGATTCTATCGCTTGAATCGAGCTGGTGGCGAAAGAATCAAGGAAGCGCTGGACCTTCAAACCGGCGAGTACCAGGTCAGCACCAAGCCGGAACTCGCCAGTATCGCGGCAATGAAGACGGGCGGCTTGGCCGGGCTGCTGCAGTTCCAGGACAAAACCGCCGAATATGCCCGGAGCGTCATCGCCCAGACCCTGGCTTATGCCGCCGAGGTGGCGCCGGACATCGCCGACGATCTGGAATCGGTCGACCGCGCCATGCGGCTAGGCTACAACTGGCAGTACGGCCCGTTCGAGCTGATCGACCGGATTGGCGCCGAAAACCTGGTCCGGCTACTTGAATCCCTGGGCAAACCTGTACCCCCGCTACTTCGACACGAAGGACCTTTTTACCAAGTCGTCGACGACCGGCTGCACGGGCTCGCATTCACCGACACGGCGGGAAGCAAACCCAGTTTACGAGCGGTGAACCGTCCGCCTGGCGTCCTGCTGCTGGCCGACATCAAGCGGCGCAGCAAGCCTCTGGCGAAGAATCCTTCGGCAAGCCTTTGGGACGTGGGCGACGGCGTCGTCTGCCTGGAATTCCAGAGCAAGATGAACACCTTCGATCCCCTGGTGCTCAAGCTGATCCACAAGGCCATAGACATCGTGCGCAACGATTACCGGGCGCTGGTGATCTACAACGAAGCCGAAAATTTTTCGGCCGGAGCGAATCTCGGCATACTCCTCTTCGGGATCAACATCGCGCTGTGGCCGGAAGTGGAGAATATGGTCAAACAGGGCCAAGAGGCCTTCAAGGCACTCAAATACGCTCCCTTCCCCGTGGTCGGCGCGCCCTCGGGAATGGCTCTCGGCGGCGGCTGCGAAATCCTGCTCCATTGCGACGCCGTGCAGGCTCATGCCGAACTCTACATGGGACTGGTGGAAGCCGGCGTCGGTGTGATTCCCGGCTGGGGCGGCTGCAAGGAAATGCTGCTGCGTGCTTTCGCCGACAAGAACTCTCCCCAAGGCCCGATGGCCCCCGTCGCCCGGGTATTCGAAACGGTCAGTGTCGCAACGGTGTCGAAATCGGCCCAGGAAGCGAAAGACCTGCTGTTCCTGCGTCGCGACGACGACATTACCATGAACCGCGACCGGCTGCTGTTCGATGCCAAGGAAAAAGCGCTGGCGCTGAGCGAAAACTACACGCCACCCGAGCCGCCGGTGTTTTATCTCCCGGGACCTTCAGGCCGAGCCGCGCTGGACATGGCGGTCGGCCAGTACCTGCGCCTCGGCAAGGCCACGGCCTACGATGCCGTGGTCGCGGGCGCTCTGGCCGATGTGCTCACGGGAGGCGAGACCGATATCCTCAAACCTTTGTCCGAGGAAGATCTTCTCGCCTTGGAGCGGCGCAACTTCATGGACCTGGTCAAGCGCAAAGAAACGATCGCCCGCATGGAACACATGCTGGAAACCGGTAAGCCTTTGAGGAACTAGCCATGGCCACCTACAAAGCTCCCTTGCGCGATATGCGCTTCGTCTATCACGAATTCCTGGCCGACCAGCACCTGGAGGACATGCCCGGCATGGAGGACGTGCCGCCCGAACTGGTGGACGCGGTCCTGGAGGAAATGGCCAAAGTGGCCGAAAACATTCTCTTCCCTCTCAACCGGAGTGGGGACGAAGAGGGCTGCCGGTTTGAAAACGGCGAGGTCTATACCCCGCGTGGCTTCAAGGAAGCGTATCAGCGCTTCCGGGAAGGCGGCTGGACGAGTCTAACCAGCCTTCCGGAATACGGCGGGCAAGGACTCCCGGAAACCGTATACGTGCTGACCTCGGAAATGATGTCGGCGAGCAATCTATCCTTCGCCATCTACACCAAGCTGACCCACGGCGCCTATTTCCTGTTGCTCAAGACCGCCTCCGAGGAGATCAAGAATCTCTATCTTCCGAAGATGGTGGAGGGACGCTGGACCGGCACCATGTGTCTCACCGAGCCGCAATGCGGCACCGACCTCGGCCTACTCCGCACCAAGGCGGTTCCGCAACCGGACGGTACATATCGGCTCACCGGCAACAAGATTTTTATTTCGGGCGGCGAGCAAGACCTCAGCGAGAACATCATCCATTTGGTCCTGGCGCGCACGCCCGACGCTCCGCCCGGCGTAAAGGGGATCAGCCTGTTCCTGGTGCCGAAGTTCCTGGTCAATCCGGACGGTAGCCTCGGCCGCCGCAACCGCATCTTTTGCACGGCGATCGAGCACAAGATGGGGATCAAGGCGTCGAGCACTTGTAGCATCAGCCTCGAAGACGCTACCGGCTATTTGATCGGAGAACTTCATAAAGGGCTCCGTGCCATGTTCGTCATGATGAACAGCGCCCGCCTCGAAGTCGGCTTGCAGGGTCTCGGGCTCGGCGAAGTGGCTTATCAAAATGCCGTGGCCTATGCCAAGGAGCGCCTGCAAGGCCGCGCCTTGACCGGTCCCAAATACCCCGACAAGCCGGCCGATCCCCTCATTGTGCATCCAGACGTACGGCGCATGCTGTTGACGATGCGCGCCTATACCGAAGGCATGCGGGCGATTTCGGCCTGGGTGGGCGCACATCTCGACAAGGAAAACCGGCATCCGGACCCGGCTGTCCGCCAGGAAGCCGAGGACTTCGTCGCCTTGATGACGCCTATCGTGAAGGCCTTCTTCACCGATCTCGGGTTCGAGACCGCCAATCTGGCCATGCAGGTTTACGGCGGGCACGGCTACATCCGAGAAAACGGCATCGAACAGTTCGTGCGCGATGCCCGCATCGCGCAGATTTACGAGGGTGCCAACGGCATCCAGGCGATGGACTTGGTCGGGCGCAAACTGCCCGCGCACGCGGGTAGGTTTTTGCGCAGCTTCTTCCATCCGGTCCAGCGTTATCTGGACGAACGCACCGGGCAAACCCGCCTGTCCTTCGTCACCGAGCCGCTGGCCAAGGCATTCAGCAGGTTACAACGGGCAACGGCTTTCATCGCCGAGCGCAGTCTCGCCGATCCTAACGAAGCCGGCGCTGCGGCATACGACTATCTCCATCTGTTCGGCTTCACGGCCATGGCCTATTGCTGGGCACGCATGGCAGAAATCGCGCAAACGAAGGTCGAAAGCGATACGACCGGGTTTTACCAGGCAAAGCTCGATACCGCCCGGTTCTTCATGGAGCGCATCTTGCCCAAAACCTCGGGACTCTTTTCCGCCATTATGTCTGGCAGCGGCAGCATCATGGCGTTCAAAGACGAGGCGTTTTGAGCCGAATTCTGGATTCGCCCTTTCTTTTTTGCGTCAACCTGACGATACAAGCGCGGTGGAACTGTCTAAGGAGCGTGACCCTTAGACAGTTCTACCGCGCATGAAACGTGAACATTTTTCTGAAATTCGCGTGTTCTGTTACGCGAGCTATCGTGGCGACGAAGAACCGCGACGGTTGTTGATCGACGACCACAAAATTAAGGTAGAAATCCTCAACCGCTGGACCACGCCCGAGCACCGGTATTTCAAAGTCATCGGTGACGATTGCCGGATCTACACCATACGCCAGAGCGAACGCGATAGCCGGCGGGAACTGACCTTGCTGCATTAAGCAAAAAATGCAGCCGGTAGCGCCACCATTTGCAGGCATGTAAGGTGGGTTCGGCGCACCTCAGCACTGACTGATGACCAACCACTTCGCTTTGTGTGCGCCGTAACCCACCATGCAACCTCGAACCTGTCCTGAGCCAAGCCGAAGGGTCGGCGGTTTACGCAGAGCCTGTCGAAGGGCCTGTCCCGAGCGGCTACCTGTCGCGTCTCGTGTGATTATTTACCGAGAAGGAGTTATGCTCTGTTCGAAGCCCGGAGCCTTCTCCAGGAGATATTCGGTTCGTCCAAGTGAGGTTTCTCTCCATGCAGATTCGTCTTCATAAGAACGCCCGTACCACCCCGGCCGTTCGGCAGGCCATTCAAGCGTCCACGTTGAGCGAGCGCGCCTTGGCCCAAAAGCATGGCATTAGCCGAACGACCGTCCGCAAGTGGAAACACCGATCCTCGGTCGAAGATGCCTCACACCGGCCCCACACCCTCAGAACCACGCTCACGCCCGCCCAGGAAGCCATCGTGGTCTACCTCCGCCAAGCTCTGCTCCTCCCCTTGGATGATCTCCTGGCCGTGACCCGGGAATTTCTCAATCCCGCCGTGTCCCGTTCCGGGCTAGACCGCTGCCTGCGCCGCCACGGGGTGGCGTCCCTCAAGACCCTGCTTCCGCCTACAGAGAAGGCGAAGGTCAAACCCTTCAAGGCCTATGAGCCCGGCTTCCTTCACCTGGATGTTAAGTACTTGCCCGCCATCGACGGCGAACCCCGCCGATACCTGTTCGTCGCCATCGACCGCGCCACCCGCTGGGTCTATGTCGCCCTCAAGCCCAACCGCTCCGCCTTAAGCGCCAAGGACTTCCTCAAAGCGGTGATTCAGGCCGCTCCTTTCCGCATCCAGAAATGCCTGACCGACAACGGCTCGGAGTTTACCGACCGTTTCCTGAC
The DNA here is from genome assembly GCF_949769195.1 of Methylocaldum szegediense. Taxonomy (NCBI): domain Bacteria; kingdom Pseudomonadati; phylum Pseudomonadota; class Gammaproteobacteria; order Methylococcales; family Methylococcaceae; genus Methylocaldum; species Methylocaldum szegediense. The sequence continues at coordinate 3,351,265 of NZ_OX458333.1, read as the reverse complement.
CCGAACTCGGCAGCCCTCGGGGACGCATGAGTTTGACCGCCTCTGTACTGAACAAGGCATCGAACATCGCCTGATTCCGCCGGGCCGGCCCCAAACGAATGGCCTGGTGGAACGCTTCAATGGCCGCATCGAGGAGGTGTTGCAAACCCATCACTTCGATTCAACCGCCGATCTGGACACCACCTTGCACCGCTATGTCGAGCTGTACAATCATCACATTCCCCAAAAGGCCTTAGGCCATCTCACCCCGATCCAGGCTCTCAAAAACTGGCAACTGTCCCATCCTCATCTTTTTCGAAAGAAGGTTTACGATCTTGCGGGACTTGACAGCTACCCCACCATCGATGGGTTTCACTTCGGTCTATCCATCCTACGAATGATGCTCTAGATCCCCGGCTGAGAATGGAACTCCTCAGAACTTGATGACCGCGTCGACAGCGAATAAAAACTGGTCGCTTTTCTTGCGCGCGTCATAGTTGTCTATGCCGTCGGCCCAGTCGTATCGGACTTCCGGGCGAAGGACGACCCAGTCCACCGGTTTCCAGTTGACGCCTAGGGTAACGCCGTAATAGCTGGCGGGTCCGGAGGCGAGGACGGCGCAGCCGGGACGCATTTGCGCAACCCGCACGCCGTCATCATCGCGGAACCACTCGCCCCTCAATCCCACGCCCACGGTATCGGTGACATCGTAGATCAGTTGCTGCTGAATGCCGTACCACTGAGCGTCCTTGAAGTTGTTCAACGGATGTTGTTGCTCTATGCCGTGATCGTGCTGGAAGACATAGTGCAGGTGATCGGTGAAATCCTGCTTGAAAATGAAACTGTAGAAGGTGCGATTGTCCTTTTTGTCGATACCCGTTTTCCGGCGAAAATCGTCGAGGTCGTTATCGGCGTTGACATCCCCGGTGATAATCGAGAATCCGACCGACGTCGCATGATCGTCGGTATTCCAGAAAACGCCGCCCAGAAAATTCCAGTTCTCCATATTCTTGTCGAATCCGTCCCAGCCCGCGTTGCCGTCCAGCGATCCGCCGAACTGATTGTGTCCGCCGGTGACGGCCCCCAGAGTGACCAGTAAATTGCTGACGACCGGGTAGGTGAACATAACCCCGGTATGGGTGAAAGGTTCGCCGTACTGGAAGGTATACGGGTGGGAATAAAAGAAGTTGTCCGGAGACAAACCCGTTTCATAGCCCATGATGGTATAGAAACGGCCCAGCCGTGCCGTGAGTCCGTTGCCGAACGGCGCGAACACGTCGATATAGGCGTTGGGAAGCGCGATTTTGTAGAACCGCGTGTCGTTGCCGATCAAGTCGTTGTCCCAATGACCGTCGCCGTAAGCGTTGATGGTGTTGGTCCGGGCATCGGTACCGAACATGAACGTCAGCTTTCCGCCCACGTCCCAATCGCCGCCCTCGACGTTCACGGTTCGCGACAAGTCCACCACCAACTGATTGAGCTGAAACTCGCCGGATCTATCGTTGAAGATCACGGGACCGTTGTAGTTGTCCGCCGGATCGTTGGCGTTGTAGGTAATACCGGCGTCCATCCAGCCGGTCAGGGTCAGCCCCAGGGATTTCATCCAGGCTGATTCGTTGATGAACTTTAATCCCCCCAATAAACCGGATGCCTCTTCGGCCCGGCCCGGGTCACCGATACTCATCAGCCCGCCCGCGATGAGTGCCAGATGACGCTTCGATTTGATGTTTTTCATGAGTTCAGGCTCCTGTGTTTCTTACGCTTAAACAGCGGAGCCCTGTGAGTCGTCGAAAGACGACAAAAGCATAAAGTGCGCCATGAGTTTCGGAAAGAATAAATCCGGTCCGTATCCCCGGTCGGTCTGAGCTTCCCTCCGTTTCCGGCGGCGCGAAACAACGCACACTCTGAAGAAAAGCCGGTGCTTCGCACCATAAATGAGCATAATCTCGATAAATTGCCCCATGATTGTTCACGGCATGGGACAAATCCGTCACGAATCTTTCCGAAACCGCCTATTTCGTGGCTGGCACGCATCCTGCCTACTCTTATCCGTAACGAGAGGTGCGCCATTCGGCGGCACCGTTCACAAATGGCGACTAGGGTTCCGGCCCCTCCGCTCGGGGGCGTCTGGTCCGAGAGTTTCCGGCCCCGTGGCTCGCGGGGTTACACGGCGGGATAAAAGCCCGGGAGGTCGTGACGGTTCGTAAGAACCGGTTCGCCCTCTCGCCGTGTAATTTCCGAAAAGGAGCCCCGTGATGTCGTCCCTATTCGCTCATGCCCTGCGCCGTTTTCTCGCGTTCCCGGCCCTGATCGGCCTTCTTCTGCTTCCCCTGCCCTCTCCCGCCGAGGTCAAGATCGGCGTCAGCGACTGGCCGGGCTGGGTCGCCTGGTACGTGGCCGAACAGAACGGCTATTTCAAAAAGCACGGCGCCAAAGTCAAACTGGTTTGGTTCGCCAACTACACCGATTCCATTTCCGCGTTGTCGGCCGGCCAGCTGGACGGCAATTGCCAGACCTGGTCCGACACCATGGCCCCTTTGGCCAAGGGCATTCCGCTCAAGGCCATACTGGTCAACGACAACTCGGCCGGCAACGACGCTCTGATGGTCAGCCCCAAGATCAAGAGCTTCGCCGACCTCAAGGGCAAGAAGATCGCGCTGGAGCAGTTCAGCGTCTCCCATTTCCTGCTGGCGACCGCGCTGGCCAAGAACGGCATGACGCAGGCGGACGTCGAGATCGTCAACCTGTCCGCCGGCGACGCCGCGGCGGCCTTCCTGAGCGGTCGTGTCGACGCCACCGTGGTATGGAACCCCTGGGTCAACAAGATCGAGCTGTCGGGCAAGGGAAAAGCGCTGTTCAGCTCCAAGGACATCCCCGGACTGATACCCGACCTCCTGGTCGTGCAGGAAAAATCCCTCGCCGCCCACCGCAAAGATTTCCTGGGCATGATCGAGGCCTGGTACGACACCGAAGCGTTCATTCGCGAACACCCGGACCAGGCGGTCAAGATCATGTCCAAGGTCGTCGGCCTCAAGACCGACGAGTACAAGATTTTTCTGTCCGGCACCAAGTTCTTCGCCGAGGCCGATAACCTCGAAGCTTTCGGCCTGTCCGACCAACCCCGGTCGCTGCTCAACGTCGCACCCACCACCTCCGACTTCCTGCTCGACAACCGGCTGATGGAAGGCTCCGTGGACTTCGCCAAGGGTGTGGACGGCTCGCTGATAAAAGAAATCGCGAACAGGAAATAGGCAGCGATTCTTCTTCGCCGCGGACACTCGCACCTTTTCTTAACGGCTTCAATCGAGGAAAGAGAATGGCAGCTCGATGCGACAGCGGAATTCCAAACCCGCGCCGGCGATGGTGGGTGATACGGGGACAGATCGGCCGCCGCGACTATCTGGTTCTCGCGCTGCTGGGCCTCTTGGCGCCGCTGGCGGCCTGGTGGGGACTGGCCCATAGCGGCTGGGTGGACAAGGTGTTCATGCCGGCGCCGGAAGAAGTGGCTACCCGGATCTACGGCTGGTTCGCCGAAGACGACCTGCTGGGCGACATCTGGATCAGCGTCTACCGGGTGACTGCCGGGTTCGCCATCTCCGCCGTGCTGGCCCTGCCGCTGGCGCTGCTGATCGGCACTTATCGGCCGCTGCAGGCGCTGTTCGAACCGCTCACCGATTTCATCCGCTACATGCCCGCGGTGGCCTTCATTCCGCTGGTGATGCTGTGGGTCGGCATCGAAGAGAGCGCCAAGATCGCCATCATCTTCATCGGCACTTTTTTCCAGATGGTGCTGATGATGGCCGAAGACATCCGCCGCGTGCCCATGGCCCAGATCGAGGCGGCGCAAACCATGGGCGCGACGCGCGGCGAACTGATCCGGCTGGTGATATTGCCGTCGGCCAAACCGGCGCTCCTGGATACGCTGCGCGTCACCATGGGCTGGGCCTGGACCTACCTGGTCGTGGCCGAGCTGGTAGCCGCCAATTCAGGGCTGGGCTTCGCCATCCTCAAGGCGCAGCGCTTTCTGCAGACCGACAAGATTTTCGCCGGCATTCTCCTGATCGGCCTGTTCGGGCTGCTGATGGACCAGTCGTTCCGCTGGCTGCACCGCAAGGCTTTCCCCTGGCTTTACATCAAGTGATCACCATGACGGCCAAGATCGAAATCAGACGAGCCAGCAAGCTGTTCGACACCGGGGGACGGCGCATCGCCGCGCTCGAGAAGGTCGACCTCGACATTCGCGCCAACCAATTCGTCACCCTGGTGGGCGCTTCGGGCTGCGGCAAATCCACCCTGCTGCGCAGCATCGGCGGCCTGGAGGACCTCAGCTCGGGCGAAATCCGGGTGGACGGCCGGCCGGTGACCGGCCCCGGAGCCGAGCGCGCCATGGTGTTCCAGCATTACAGCCTGTACCCGTGGCTTACGGTGCGCGAAAACATCCGCTTCTGCCGCTCGCTCAAGATCAAGCGCGAAGAGATCACCTCGGCCGACGTCGAAATCGCTTCCGGGCGTACCGACGCCCTGATAGGGCTGATGGGACTCGGCCCGGTCGAAAACGCCTATCCCAACCAGCTTTCCGGGGGCATGCAGCAGCGCGTGGCCATCGCCCGCGCACTGATGAACCGGCCGGACATCCTGTTGATGGACGAGCCGTTCGGCGCGCTCGACGCGCAGACGCGCGAGGTGATGCACGATCTCATCCTGCATGTGTTCGCGCTGGAAAAGCCCACCATCGTATTCGTCACCCATGACGTGGAAGAGGCGATCTACCTCGGCGACCGGGTGGTTCTGATGGCGCCCCGTCCCGGACGGATCGACTCGATCTACGAGGTTCCGCTGCCGCCGGAACGCGAGCAGGACATGAAGCTGTCTCCCGAATTCACCGAGCTGAAACGGGAAATCCTGTCCCGCATCCGCGCCACTTCGGGGATGCAAACCGACCGCGGAATGCTGGAAAAGCTCACGGCCACCGCACAGCCGGGGGCTGCCGCAAGACCGTGACCGGTGTCGATGCCAGCCCTACGGCCAAGAACGGCGGCGCTTCTTTTGTGTTCATTTTTCGATGATGAGAGGTCAAGCATGACGATTACCTTCACTCCTGACCGAATCCTCTGGGAAGAGACGGTTCCCGGCGGCAATCACTGGTCCGGTCTGATGCGGCGCGGTTCGGCGCTGCGCCTCACCGATCTGGAGGGCGGCGCCAACGTCTCGGCGCTGTTCTACAACCAGGAGGAAAAGCTGGAACGCTACAACATGCCGGATACGCTGAAGGCCCAGCACACCGCTTTTCTCACCGCCGGCCACGTGTGCTACTCCGACATGGGGCGGGTGCTGTGCTCGATCATCCACGATTCGGTCGGCTGGCACGACACCATATGCGGTACCAGCGACAACGCATTGATCCAGGCCCGATACGGCACCGCCACTTTCCAGACCCACCGCAACGACATGTACCGCAGCGGCCGGGACGGCCTCCTGATCGAACTCGGCAAATGGGGCTTGGGCAAGCGCGACCTGGTCGCCAACGTCAATTTCTTCAGCAAGGTGACGGCGGATGCGGACGGCCGGCTTCACTTCCATTCCGGGCACAGCCGGGCCGGCGACGTGATCGATCTGCGCTTCGACATGAACGTGCTGGTGGTGCTTTCGACCGCACCGCACCCTCTGGACCCGAAGCCGGAATACCAGCCGGCGGCGGTCAAGCTGACTGCCTGGCATGCGGGGCCCGCCGACGAAAGCGACCTGTGCCGCACTTCTTGCGAGCAAAATCGGCGCGGTTTCATCAATACGGAACGCTTTTACGCTTGCTAGGAGGACACCCATGTTGATCGAAAGCACGCTCGTCCCCGAAAACGCCGTTCTCGACGAGATCTGTCCGGCCGGCGAACCCTGGACCGGGGTGGTGAAGAAAGGCGAGATCTTTCGCATCGTCGACCTGGAGGGCAACCAGGCGGTGGACACCCTGTTCTACAACGCCGATGATCCCGAAGAACGCTACAGCGCCGTGGATACCATACGCCGCCAGGGCAATCTTTATCTCGGAGTCGGGTCGGTTTTGTATTCCAGCGAGGGACGGCCGATGCTGACCATCGTCGCCGACACCTGCGGCCGCCACGACACGTTGGGAGGTGCCTGTGCCGCTGAAAGCAACACAGTGCGCTATGCGCTCGACAAGCGCCCCATGCACAGCTGCCGCGACAACTTCCTGCATGCCCTGGCCCACAGCGATCGCGCCCACCGGCTCGCCATGAACAAGCGCGACATCACCGCCAACATCAATTTCTTCATGAACGTGCCGGTAACCCCCGAAGGCGGCCTGTGCTTCGCGGACGGCATCTCGGCACCGGGCAAATATGTCGAGATGCGCGCGGAGATGGACGTGATGGTGCTGATCTCCAACTGTCCGCAGCTCAACAACCCATGCAACGCCTACAACCCGACGCCGATCCGGCTGCTCGTGTGGAACGGATGAGCGACCGCACCGGCCGGGAGGCATCCGGCCTCGGGGCCTACCAGCAACGATTCGATTCGCCGCGGGACGACCCGTGGCTTACCAAAACGGCGGGACGGCCCGCCACTTCCTGAAAGAGCAAGAACACCGATGTTCCACAAGGTATTGATCGCCAATCGCGGCGAGATCGCCTGCCGTATTCAACGTACCCTGCGCCGCTTGGGAATCCGCAGCGTGGCGGTTTATTCGGAGGCTGACGCCCACGCCCGCCACGTGGAAGAAGCCGATGAAGCCATCTGCATCGGCCCACCGCCCGCCGCCGAAAGCTATCTCCGCATCGACCGCATCCTGGATGCGGCGCGAAGAAGCGGCGCGGAGGCCATCCATCCGGGTTATGGCTTCCTGAGCGAGAACGCCGCTTTCGCCGAGGCCTGCGCCGAACGCGGGCTGGTTTTCATCGGCCCGACGCCTGAGCAGATCCGAAAATTCGGACTCAAGCACACGGCCCGAGAAATCGGCGAGGCGAACGGCGTTCCTTTGCTGCCCGGAACCGGACTCCTGACCGACACCCGGCATGCTCTGACCGAGGCACGGCGCATCGGTTTTCCGGTGATGCTGAAAAGCACCGCGGGCGGCGGAGGGATCGGCATGCGATTGTGCCGGAGCGAATCCGAACTCGTGGCGGCCTACGACTCGGTTCAACGCCTCGGCGCCGCCAATTTCAAGAACGCCGGACTCTATCTGGAAAAATTCGTCGAACGCGCCCGCCATATCGAAGTGCAAATTTTCGGCGATGGACAAGGGGGCGTTCTGCATCTCGGCGAACGGGACTGCTCGCTGCAACGCCGCAACCAGAAGGTGGTCGAGGAAACGCCGGCGCCGGGTTTGAGTCCAGAGCTAAGGGAGAAACTTTATAGGCATGCCCTGGCCATGGGGCGCGCCGTCCATTACCGCTCGGCAGGCACGGTGGAATTCGTGTACGACGCGGCGACGGACCAGTTCTATTTCCTCGAGGTCAACACCCGCCTGCAGGTGGAGCACGGCGTCACCGAAGCGGTCACCGGGGTCGACCTGGTCGAATGGATGGTGCGGCTGGCCGCGGGCGAGCGGGCGTTTTTCGACCGCTATCGGCACCGACCCGAAGGTTCGTCGATACAGGTTCGGATTTATGCCGAGGACCCCGGCAACAATTTTCAGCCGTCTTCCGGACTCCTCACCGAAGTGTCGTTTCCGGAAGGCGTGCGGGTGGATCATTGGTTAATGCGAGGACTCGAGGTGCCCGCGTTCTACGATCCCCTGCTGGCCAAGCTGATCGTGCATGCCGCCGATCGCGACCGCGCCATCGCGGTCTTGAAACACGCCTTGGCCGAGACCCGGCTCGCCGGCATCGAAACCAACCTCGATTATCTCCGCCAGATCGCGGACGACCGGGTATTCCGGGAAGGCGGCCAGACCACGGGTTATCTCGCCGGGTTCGAATATCGCCGGCGTACGCTCGAAGTGCTGGAACCGGGTACCCAGACCACGATACAGGACTATCCCGGCCGGCTCGGTTATTGGGACGTCGGGGTGCCGCCGTCGGGCCCCATGGATGCCCTCGCTTTCCGCATTGCCAACCGGCTGGTCGGCAACGCCGAGGGAACGGCGGCACTCGAATCGACCGTCACCGGTCCGACCCTGCGGTTCAACTGCGAGGCGCTGATCGCGCTGTGCGGCGCGGCGATGCGCGCCGAACTCGACTGCGAACCGCTGCCCCTGTGGACCGCGCACCCGGTCAAAGCGGGGCAAGTCCTCCGCATCGGCCCGGTCGACGGCCACGGTTGCCGCGCCTATCTTGCGGTCGCCGGAGGCTTCGACGTACCCGATTATCTCGGCTCCAAATCGACTTTCACGCTCGGATGCTTCGGCGGCCATGGCGGACGCGCGCTCCGCACCGGCGACGTGCTGCATCTCGCAAAGCCGGCCGCAACGACGCCGGCACGCCTTCGTCCCCCGGCGGACCTGATTCCGAGCTATACCGACGCCTGGGAAATCGGCGTGCTTTACGGGCCCCAAGGCGCACCGGACTTCTTTACCCATGAGGACATCGAAACCTTCTTCGCCACGGATTGGGAGGTGCACTATAACTCCAGCCGCACCGGAATCCGGCTGATCGGCCCCAAACCCCAATGGGCCCGGCTGGACGGCGGCGAAGCGGGGCTGCATCCGTCCAACATTCACGACAACGCTTATGCCGTCGGCGCCGTCGACTTTACCGGTGACATGCCGGTCATCCTGGGGCCCGACGGCCCCAGCCTCGGCGGCTTCGTTTGTCCGGTCACGGTCGTCCAGGCCGAACTGTGGAAGTTGGGACAACTCCGCCCAGGCAATACGGTGCGCTTCCGGCCCATTACCCTGGAGCAGGCCCGCGCGCTGGAGGATGAGATCGACGCTTCCCTGGCCCTTATCGGTGGCGGCGAGACCCCGAAGCGTGCGGAACCGCGAAGACAGACGGCGCTTCACGGGAACGATCCGCGCGCGCTTTGCAGCCCGGTGCTTCACGAAAGGCCGGGCGAAGGCTCCAATCCCGCGGTAGTTTACCGCCGGTCCGGCGATCGCAACCTGCTCATCGAATACGGTCCGCCGGTGCTCGACCTCAATCTCCGGTTCCGGGTTCACGCCCTGATGGAGTGGCTGAAGGAACAAAACATCGCCGGCATCGTCGACCTCACCCCGGGCATTCGCTCGCTCCAGGTCCATTTCAACGATCGCGCGATCCCGCAGGAACGGTTGCTCGATCTGCTCATAGCCGCGGAGAGCGAACTGCCGGCGATCGACGACATGGAAGTGTCGACCCGCATCGTCCACCTGCCGCTCTCCTGGGACGATCCGTCCACGCGGCTGGCCATCGAAAAGTACATGCAATCGGTGCGCAAGGATGCGCCCTGGTGTCCCAGCAACATCGAATTCATCCGCCGCATCAACGGCCTAGCCAGCATTGAAGAGGTCAAGCGGATCGTGTTCGAGGCCAGCTATCTGGTCCTGGGCCTCGGCGACGTTTATCTGGGCGCGCCGGTGGCGACACCCCTCGATCCGCGCCACCGGCTGGTGACGACCAAGTACAACCCCGCTCGCACCTGGACGCCCGAAAATGCGGTCGGTATCGGCGGTGCATACCTGTGCGTGTACGGCATGGAAGGTCCGGGCGGCTACCAGTTGGCGGGACGCACCGTGCAAATGTGGAATCGGTATCGCCAAACCGCCGATTTCCAGGACGGAAAACCCTGGCTGCTGCGCTTCTTCGATCAGATCCGCTTCTTCCCGGTCACGGCAGACGAACTGACGCGCTACCGCGAGGATTTCATCCGGGGACGCCTGAAGCTGGACATCCGCGAGGAAACCTTCAGCCTCGGAGAGTACAACCGGTTCTTGGAGACCCACCGGGAGGAAATCGCCGCATTCAAGGCGAAACAGCAGGCGGCGTTCGAGGCGGAACGGGAACGCTGGGCCGGTTCGGAACCGAGCTTTGCCGACGATCATGCCGTGGCCGAAGCGGCGGTGGATACCGAGCTCGATCTGCCGCCCGGCGCACGGGCCGTCGCGTCCCATGTCGCCGGCAGCGTCTGGAAAATCGCGGTGGGAGAGGGCGACCGGGTAGAGGCCGGCGATCTCCTGGTGATCGTCGAATCCATGAAAACCGAGATTCACGTTCAGGCTCCGGCCGCCGGCACCGTGTGGAGGGTTTTCTGCACCGAAGGCGGCCCGGTGGCCGCCGGGCAGGATCTGCTCGTGCTGCAAACGGAGAACAACCAATGATCAATCATTTTCCGGCCAGTCTCGATATCAAAACCTTGTCGGCGGCCTACCGCCGGGGCCGTATCACGCCGGTCCGCTTGATCGAAGCCCTGCTCGCCCGGCTGGACACCGAACCCGAGCAACCGGTCTGGATTTACCGTTTGCCGGCCGATGAAGTCCTGGGATATGCCCGGGCACTGGAGCGGCGCTCGCCGGCCGAATTGCCCTTGTACGGCATTCCTTTCGCCATCAAGGACAACATCGACCTGGCGGGAGCTCCGACCACCGCCGCATGTTCCGCCTACGCCTACCATCCCGAGCGATCGGCTTTCGCCGTCCGCAAGCTGATCGAGGCGGGCGCGATTCCCATCGGCAAGACCAACCTGGACCAGTTCGCGACCGGTCTGACCGGCACCCGCTCGCCCTATGGCGCCTGCCCGAACGCCTTCGATCCGGACTATATTTCCGGAGGCTCGAGTTCGGGCTCGGCGGTGGCCGTGACCAAGGGATGGGTCAGCTTCGCCTTGGGTACCGATACCGCCGGGTCCGGGCGGGTGCCGGCGGCGTTCAACAATCTTGTCGGGCTCAAACCCACGCCGGGCGTCATCAGCACCTCGGGCGTCGTACCGGCCTGCCGTTCGCTGGATTGCGTGTCGATATTCGCCTTGACCGCCGGCGATGCGCGCCGGGTGTTCCGGGTAGCGGCGGCGTTCGACCCGTCCGATCCTTATACCCGATGCGATGGAACGGTTCGGCCCGAATTCGCCGAACGCTTCCGCTTCGGCGTGCCGCGGCCCGACCAGCTCGAATTCTTCGGCGATAAGGACGCTGAGCGGCTGTTCGCGGCCGCCGCGGAAAGGCTGGAAGCCATCGGTGGCCTAAGAATCGAAATCGATTTTGCCCCGTTTCTCGAAGCGGGCCGCCTGTTGTACGAAGGTCCCTGGGTCGCGGAGCGCTATCTGACGATACGCGAGCTGCTGGATAGAGACCCGGATGCCGTCTACCCGGTCACGCGCACGATCATCGAGCGCGGCAAGCACTACTTGGCAAGCGATACCTTCGCCGCCTTCTATCGCCTCATGGCTCTAAAGCGGGCCGCGGAGGAAGCTTGGGCGCAAGCGGACGTCATCCTGACGCCGACCACGGGAACGATCTACCGGATTGCCGAGGTCGAGGCCGATCCCGTTCGGCTCAACAGCAATCTCGGCTATTACACCAACTTCATGAATCTGATGGGCCTCGCCGCCGTCGCCGTGCCAGGCGGGTTCAATTCGGGCGGCCTGCCGTTCGGCATTACGCTGTTCGCCCCGGCCGGCAGCGATCACGCCCTGCTGAATCTGGCCGAACGGCTGCATTACGCCGCCGGACTGACGATGGGCGCCACCGGCCAGCCCTTGCCGGCGCCTTCTTCCCAATCCGAGCGGGAAAAACCGGGCCATGTCCGGATCGCCGTCTGCGGCGCCCACTTGTCCGGACTTCCGCTCAACGGACAACTGACCCGCCGTAGAGGAAGGCTGGTCAAGGCAACCCGCACGGCGCCGAGCTATCGCCTCTATGCCCTTCCGGACGGCAAGCGTCCCGGACTGCTGCGGCAAGTCCCCGGTGCCGCCATCGAAGTCGAGGTCTGGGAGCTGCCGGTGTCGGAGTTCGGCAGTTTTGTCGCGGAAATCCCGGCTCCCTTAGGGATAGGCTCCGTGGAGCTCGATGACGGCGAACGCGTGCAAGGCTTCCTCTGCGAAGCCTATGCGGTGGCAGACGCGTTCGACATCACCGAATACGGCGGGTGGAAAAACTACTTGAGAGCTCGGGACCCGACATAGGCACCAACGAAACGGGATCCCATCGTTTTCTTATCGCAGTTTCAACGACGACTTGTGCCCAATGCTTGCGGCATAGCGCTGCCGGCGCCTATTCGGCAAACGGCGAGCGAACCCTGCATCGCCGCCTCGATCTAAGTAGCAACTCGGTGCATCGAGGGTTTTTCCGTCGAAACCTTACGTACAACCCTTGATGACGCAGAGTCTGCCGCTGCCATTCTTTGCCGGAGGAAGTCGTCATGATGTCTATCGCTTTCCGCGTCATCGCGGCTTTCGTTGTCGTTGGAATTGCGTTGAGCGATTCAAACGCCGAACCGAAAGAGCTTTTCCAGCCGAACCTAGAGAATTGCCGATTTATTGCCGATGTAACGGGCTCTTCGGGATACGGGAAGGACATGAATTGGCGCCACGCGGCAAAGGTTCGGGCCTTGAAGAAGGCCGATGCGATCGGCGCCACGCATGTGGTCTGGAAAAGCTTCAAGGAGCTCGGCGTGCTCAATGGCGTAGCCGATGGCGCTGCTTACCGGTGTGATGAGCGATCGATCGGCGATTCTCGCTCTTGAATCGATGTGAGGAACCAGAACCTATGCCGGTAGGAAAGGACAGGTCATACAGACATGTTTTCCTTGCGCGCTGTCATCGAGCATCCGCACCAACCGATAGATTTTGAGAGATCGAATCGGCGCCGCCGTGACCGGCATATGCCGTACGAGAAATGGTGAACAGCTCCATCCGTTCCGAGTTCTCGGGGTCGAATCGGCCAAGCTCAGGCCCCTTTGAGAACATAAGCTAGCTTGAACTCACCCCTCGTACTCCCCTACACTCGAACTCGACCCCCGATCACGAGAGTGGAGGATGGACATGAACACGTACTCGACCGAAGACATCAGGACTATCGCAGTGGTCGGACACGCGGGCGCGGGGAAGACGACCTTGGTCGAAGCGCTCTTATACAAAACGGGGATGATCAACACGCCGGGGAGCGTCGAGAAAGGGAACACCGTTTGCGACTACGACCCCCTGGAAAAAATACATCTGCATACGCAGAAACTCGCCGTCACCCACACCGATTACAAAAACACCCGCCTTTACCTTCTGGATACGCCGGGATATCCGGACTTCATGGGTCAGGCCTTGTGCGCGCTGGATGCGGTCGAAACGGTGGCTGTAGTCGTCAATGCCGCCAATGGCATCGAGTTCACCTCGAACCGGATGATGCAATGGGCCGAGGCGCGGGGTCTGTGCCGCATGATCATCGTGAACAAGATCGACGGCGAGAATCTGAATCTGCCGGAACTGATGCAGGAAATACGCGAGACCTTCGGCCAGGAGTGCCTGCCGATCAACCTGCCTGCCGACAAGGCGACGCGAGTCGTCGATTGCTTTTTCAACGAGAACGGTAAAACCGATTTTTCCTCGCCGGCAGAGGCTCATCGCGCGCTGATCGATCAAGTGGTGGAAGTCGACGAAGCGCTCATGACGCAATACCTCGAGCAAGGTGACATCGCGCCCGAAGCCTTGCATGCCCCTTTCGAAGAGGCGCTTCGCAACGGCCATCTGGTGCCGGTCTGCTTCGTTTCCGCCCGTACCGGCGTCGGCGTCCCGGAATTGGCGGACGCGTTCGTCAAGTTACTGCCGAATCCCAAGGAGGGCAATCCGCCCCTTTTCGAACGCTGGCCATCTAATGCCGAGCGCAAGAACGCCGTACCGTTCCGTTCGGAGCCCGATGCGACGAAGCATGTGCTGGCCCATGTGTTCAAGGTGGAAATGGACCCGTATGTCGGCAAAATCTCGGTGTTCCGCGTCCATCAGGGCATGATAACCCCGGATACCCAACTGTTCATCGGCGAGTCCCGCAAGCCCTTCAAAGCGGGGCATTTGTTCACACTCCAGGGCAAGCAGCACGTGCCGGTGAACCGCTGCATACCGGGCGATATCTGCGCCGTAGCCAAAGTGGAGGAAATCGAGTTCGACGCGGTGCTGCACGATGCACCGGAGGACGATCACATCCATCTCAAGCCTCTCGACTTTCCTCATGCCGTGTTCGGCCTGGCGATCGCGCCAAAACGCCGGGGTGACGAACACAAGCTTTCCGAGGTTCTGCACAAGCTGGAAGCGGAAGATCCCGCACTAGACGTGGAATACGATCCCTCGACCCACGAGGAAGTCATGCGCGGCCTGGGCGAACTTCACCTCCAAAGGGTGCTGGAAAAAATGCAACAACAGTACAAGTTGGAAGTGGATACCCACCCGCCCAAGATTCCCTATCGGGAAACGATCACCACGCCGGCCGAGGGGCACCACCGTCACAAGAAGCAAACCGGCGGTGCCGGCCAGTTCGGCGAAGTTTTTCTTCGCATCGAGCCCTTGTCGAGAGGCGCGGGTTTCGAGTTCGTCGACGAGGTCAAAGGCGGCGCGATTCCCGGACAATTCATCCCGGCGGTCGAGAAAGGCGTGCGCCAAGCGATGGAAGCCGGAGCCGTGGCCGGCTACCCGATGCAGGATGTCCGCGTCATCGTTTACGACGGCAAGGCACACCCGGTCGACAGCAAGGAAGTGGCATTCGTCGCGGCCGGCAAGAAAGCCTTTCAGGATGCCGCAGCAAAAGCGCGCCCCATTGTGCTGGAGCCGGTAGTCAATATCGAGATAAGCGTTCCGGAATCGAATATCGGCGACGTCACCGGCGATCTCTCGGCAAGGCGCGGCCAGGTTACCGGCACGGCACCCTCGCGAAGCGGGATGACGACCGTCAGCGCACGCGCGCCGCTCGCCGAGCTGAGCAGCTATCATTCGCGGCTCAAATCGCTCACCGCCGGCCGCGGCTCGTATACTCTGGCATTCAGCCACTACGAACCGGTAGCACCACACATCCAGCAGCAACTCATGGCGCAATACAAGCCCGGTTCGGAAGACTGACCGTAGTTCCGGCCCCAAAACGCCGCGTTAGCGCCAGCCGGAATAGGACAGCAGGCGCAAAAAGCGAGGAAACTCGATACCGAGGGCCAATTCCCAGGTTTTGGCCCGCTCCTTCAAGCCGGCCATATCGGCGCATTGAACACGCTCTCCGAGGCCGAACCCGATCACATTGCCCCGGCCGGGAACCTGCAAGCGCATCGTGCGTCGTTCGAAATACAGATTAAGCAACCCCATGGACTGCCGCTGCGACCGGGTCTGCGTCGCCCACAAATTTACGGCGAGTACGCCCTCAGGGCGCAAAAGCCTTTGACTTGCCGAAAAGAAGTCCTGCTGGTTCACCATTTCCGCCAAACCCTCGTCGTCGAACACGTCCACTAAGATGTGATCGTATTCCGCCCCCCGCCGGTCGGCTTCGGCGCAGACGAATTCGTTGCCGTCCGACACGTGAACGGCGAGCCGCTCGTCCCTCGGGAGACCGAAATATTCGTACGCGATCTCGGCAACCGCCGCCCGGCACTCCACTGCATCGATCCGACATGCGGGGAAATGATTGAGCAGGAATTTCGCAAGTGTACCGCCGCCCAATCCCAGCAGGAGAATCTTGCGCGGATCGGGTTTGAACAAGAGTCCTACAAGCATCGCTCGCGCGTAAGAAAGTTCCAATTTCTCGGGTTCAGCGAGCGATATCGCGCTCTGTCTGGGATGGGTGCCGAAATGAAGAGAGCGCACGCCATGCGTGTCGACGACCTCGATGATGCCGATATGGTCGCGGCGACAATGAACAAGAACGCCACCGTACTTTCGCATCGCGATCAGGTGAGACTGAAGCGAGGATTAGTCGACGGTTGTGCCAGGTCCGAACAAATGGTCCATCTTTGGTGCGGACTTTCCCCCAAACGATTAAGGCAGATACCCCAGGCCATACTACAGCACCAGGCATGACACCCTATATATTGTTATTTTAACTCATTTTTGACCATGGCATGCCCATTGCTTTAATACTCTTGCATAACCTCTTTATCTCGGACACCAGGGAACAGCCAACCTTTTCTCCATCACCGCCTACTTTATCCCTCCGTTAATCGCAAAAGCCATCTTTCTCTCTGTTACTCTGGTGTCCTCCCTTTTTGACGAACAGTCGTTTCAAGCGGTAGCGACGGGCGTCGTTACCCCGCAATTCCAACCGTATGTACGGGACGTTTTCCTATCGGCCTATAATTTGGCAACCAGGCCCGTAAATACCCTGCTGGTATTTACGGGCCGCTGCCCGGGCCGGTACACGCCAGACCTGAGCTCACGCGACTGGTCGCCGCGCCGGGGCGTCCCTGCCCCGGATTGACCCGGCCTATGTTTATAGGCCGGGTTAATAAAGGCTTCCGTTAGGCGCAAACTAACCTACGTCCTGAAAATGTACGTCCAATGACCGCTTTCCCCGAACCCAGCGAAGAGAATAGTTTTTTGGCCGACCACATAGCCATTTTGAGAGACAGTTACCGGCATTGGACCGGTCGCGAACTGGTCGATCCGAGAATGAATCATCATGAAGCCGCGCGGTATCTGTTTTTCGCTCCCTTCGCCGTGCTCTCTCACGATAACGCCAAGGATCCAATTTTCAACTATGCCAACCGAACCGCGATGAGCTTGTTCGGTATGAATTGGGCGGAACTTACCGCATTTCCTTCACGTCTCTCCGCCGAACGGCAAAATCAGGAAAATCGGGAACGCCTTCTGGCCGAAGTCATGGAGCGCGGATATGTTGACGATTATCGGGGAATTCGCATCTCGAAGCAGCAGCGGCGCTTTTTGATCGAGCATGTCACGATTTGGAATCTGCTCGATGCCAGGGGCATCTATTGCGGCCAAGCGGCGAGGTTCTCCGATTGGAAATTCGTCTAGGAAACTAGCTCGGTAGGCGTTCGCCCTGAGCTGAGCTAAGCGAAGGATTTTCGGGAACTACTGGGATAGACGCTAAGCCGGAATCCGAGCAGTTATCTACCTGGGCCAGGGACGCCCCGGCACAGCGATAAGCCTAACAAGCGAATCCTTAAGCGTGCACCAGGACTCGGCGCCCCGATACCAAAGAGGCATTTACGACTGGATCAATAGACGGATTATGCGGACGCTTCGGCTGCCGTAAGCGCGATATGGCAGAAATTCGAGTTCGCTTCCATGAGCTTGGCGACTCGAAGCGTTTTTTTCACTCCCTGTTCTTCCACAAGAATGTTGTCGCCGCAGCGTAGCTTGACGCGCGGAACGACCAAGGTTGCCGGCCAGTCGGAGTCTGTCTCGAACATCAAGCCTTTGTGCAGACGGTTTGCGGAAGAGTCGCTAGAAAATCGGACGACACGCGGGTGATTCCCGAACAGCTCGACATTGTAGCAGAACTGGCCGTTGTATATTTGCCCAGCGCGCACGATCCCCACTTGTACGATTTCATCGTCGGTATTCAATGATAGGAGGTCACCAGTGCGGAAGAACCGACCGCCGAGGTCAACGATGTAAAAGCCGGGAAGGTCGCTACGATAGACCTTCGCCGCACGCATGTCACTGAAGCCGATGGCGAAGCTCTCCACCGTTGCCCCGGAACCTGAGGCCAAGGCGGCGGCAAACGTACCGGTGGACTTGGACCCGAACCCCTCCGAACCCAGGTCCGAGTTCGGAGGTGCCAGTTCAAGCAGGTCCAGGTTCGACCAAAGGACGCGGGAGGAATCGCTGGCTGCGCGCAACGCGACACGGCCCACCGCTTGAGTACTCGCTTCCATCCCTACGCTGGCGAGCGCACGTCGCGCAGTCATTTCCGGCTGATGCGGAAGACGGTCGCCCAACCTGGCGAGAACGACATTCAGCGGGCTTTCTTCCGGCTTGCCGTGGGCCCGAATCTCGGCTCGAAATTCGTTCAACAAACGCTCCATGAAAAGGAAACGTAGTCCGGGTTTGTCAACCGACGCACGTGCGGGTACCGGCATGATCGATCCACCGACCGCAGGATCGAAATAAAAAACCGCACGAGTCCCGCCGCTGACAGGCGTCGCCTCAATCCTCACGAGTTCTGCGCGAGCCGTTAGAAAATCGAAAAGCCATTGCATGTCCTGTTGACTGAGCCTGCCTGGTGCTGCCATCCAAAACAGCACGGCGACCTTGAAGTACTGGGCGACGAAGTCCGCATCCGAGGCTTGGTCGGGCTGCGCCGAATGGCACAGCCCCTGCTCCTCAGCCCGACGGAAAAGCCCGAAGACGAACGACCAGAACATCGGCGCTTGCGCCTCGAAAATCTGAGCAGATCTCAAGAGGCTGTTTGCGAAGTATTCGAACGCGCTCGCCACAACCCGCATCTGATCGGGCAGGTCGAAGTCCTCAGCAAAGGACTCCGCTTCAGCAATTTGCCGATAACCCGTCGCCAACTCACCAAAAAATCGTGAGCTGAGACTGGCGATTTTGCGTGTCTTTGCGTCCAGCGGAAAAGCCTTGTTCAGAAAATAAGGCAACAACTCCTTATCGAGCCTGGAGACCGTCGTCCGACATTTCTCGAGGATTGCAAAACGGAGACGAGGCTCGACAGTTGAAGCATTCAGCGCCTTCAGCATCGGATAAAGCACGCGACAGCACTCACGGGTATTGGCCATGTATAATCCATCGAGCCAAATCGAGGCCGATTCGAGATCAAGCTTGAATGGCAGTGCCGGATTGTGTTGCATGAACGCCAGACATAGGACCTGTGACTTCGTCTGAGTTTAGCTCGAAGCCGGCTTCTTACAATTTCAGACGGAGCAATCCTCGCCTCGCGAAAGCTGTTCCTGAGACCTTAATCTCAAAAGAACACCATAGGGCAAAAACGGTTTTCGATGTGGGATCCAGAGCGTGGCCCGTCCGTCTCCGCTTCTTCCCTCTCTGCCGGCAATCTCCCCCTCCGGGACGCCTTCGCCATCAGCGAACCGCGTCGGATTGACTAGACTTGTTGAAGACCGCTTTGGTCACGGGCTACGGTCGGTTTCCGACCGTTCGCAAAAGGAATTCGGCACGGATCGAATCAGTCGCTGATGACGCTTGTATGATTTGGAGTCAATTGGACTTTACCGAACGAAAAACCGTGATTGAGGAAAAAGAACCGCTCGAAGCAGTCGCCGAAGCCGCGCACAATTATTGCCGATTGATCGAGCACGTCAGAGTCAATCGACTGGACGAATGGCTGAAGTGCGTGGAGAACGCTTTGCTGAAATTGGACGTCGCCGTGAGACGCCTCGCGTCTCAGGAACCCTACCACGCCTACAAACTGGCTCATGACCTCGATGAGCGTTTTGAGTCCTATCTCCGCCTCAAGCGTCATTTGGACCCCTACGATGAGCTCTCGCCGGACCCCGACTCGCCCTTGTACGACGACCTGAGCTTCGGAAACCTTTCGGAAAACCTGACCGATATTTATTTCGAAGTAAAGCGAGGGCTGATGTCCTACGAAACCAAAGCCCGCGGAGAATGGTCTGCACAGCGGATTTGGTCCGATGGCTATCGCAACTACTGGCGGCAACATTTAAACGAGGCGCGCAAACGTCTCAGCCTCATCCGTTTATCGGGATAAACGGGCCAAGTCGCTGCCGTCCGCCGATCCCAAAATCAGTTTGCGTTCATCAGACGGCTCTTAACGCCTCGATGAGGTCCATGCGGGCCGCGCGAAAAGCAGGAAGCAGACCGCCCACCAGCCCCATGAACAGCGAGAACGCCAGTGACTGAAAAGCGATCGCGGGCGTCAGCGTAAACGTGAATGCCAGTTCGGAAAAAGTCTGCCAGTTGAGAGTGGAAACCGTCAAAAACTGCATAGTGGATGCCAATGCGACACCGACCAATCCGCCGATCAGTCCCAAGAGCAAGGACTCGAAAAGAAAAGCGCTGAGGATGCCGACCCGGCGAAAACCGAGAGCTCTCAAAGTGCCGATTTCGCGGGTCCGGCTCGCCACCGCGCCGTACATCGTGATGACTGCCCCGATAATCGCCCCGAGCGAAAATATCACGCTCAGTGTCATCCCGAGTATCTTCAGAAAATTCGCCAGCATTTCCGACTGCTCGGCGTAAAAATCCGTTTCCCGTTTAGCTTCCACTTTCATGCGCGGATCGGATTCGATACGGACTTTGAAGCGTTCCAGCAGAGAGACGTCGGCAAGCTTGGCAACGACGGCTGAATAAGCCGTTCGCCGAAAAGCTTGCATCAACTGCTCGGCGTCGCCCCAGATTTCGGAGCTGAAGGCGGTGTTTCCCGCGTCCGTCACGCCCACCACAGCCCAGTCGCGCAGGCCGAAGCGTAGCGTTTCCCCGATACCGGCCCCTTTGAAATTCTCCGCGATCTTCCTTCCGGCGACGATTTCCGACGATCCGGGGCGAAACATGCGGCCTTCGAGTAAACGTACCTGTGGCCTCAGCTCTAGTCCTTTTTCCGACAAGCCCCGGATAGTTACATTGGAAGGCTTGTCGCTGCCCCGCTTGGGCAGGGTCATCAAGACCATGACCTCCTTGGAGGCAAACTTGGTTCCGTTCGGGGCGTAAGCGATTTCAGGCGCACTCTCGATGATCGCGGCCTGTTCCCGCTCGATCGTACTTTGCACTTCCGTCTCCGCCCCCTGCCGAATCAAGACTACGTTATCGTCGCTTCCGGTCGCTACCAGGGTTTGCTTGAGACCTTCCGAGAGCATCAACACGGTGGCGAATACATAAACGACCAGGGCCATCCCTGCCGCAGTCAAAGCGGAGGTTGCCTTGCGCGCCAATAGGCTCTTCCACGAGTAAGAGAAGGGTATTTTCACCATCGCCTCCTGACTAGCCGATGCTTCGCAATCCCTCGCTGACCGACAAGGTGATGATGCGCCACGCGGGAAACACCGCCGCTGCCAACCCGATCATGCAGGATGCGAGCAAACCGAGCTCGATGGTGTGCGTGGATATTTCAAACACGGGAAAAAGCGTGCCGAACTTGGACGCCAAAAAACCGGCTGCCGGGAAAGCGGCCACGATGCCCAGAATACCGGACCCGATCGACAAGGCTAGAGATTCGCCCAGAATAAGCATGAGCAGGTAGCGCGGCCCGAACCCGACCGCCTTAAGCGTCGCATACTCGCGCCGGCGTTCGCGGGCACTCATGGCCATGGTGTTTGCCATCACCGCCATGATGATAGCGATAACCACGAAGGACACCATCTTGATGGCGATCAGGATGGCCTCCGTCATAGCGACAAAGCCGAGCTGGAACGCTTCCTCGGTCTCGGTCAAGGTCTCGGCGAGCGAATTCTCGAAAAGCCGGTCCACCGCCTCTGAGAGTTCCGCCGCACGATCGGCACGGTCGATGCGAAGAACGAAAATGCCTACCTTATCGGCCCGAGCGGGGTCCGTCTTCTTCAAGGTCTCGTTGAGATTGTCCCAATGAAACAGGAACAGCGTCTCGTCGGTCTTTCTTTCCGCCCCGCGATAAATGCCGCGCAAGACGAAACTCCAATTTCCGGCGTAGATGGTTCCTTTGAGCGGGATCACGTCGCCGACTTTCCAGCCGTACTCTTGAGCCAGCTTACGGCCGGCGATCGCGCCTTTCCGGTCCTTTAGAAAAGCGGCTTTTTCCGATTCGGACAAAACAAGTTCAGGGTAAAGTTCGAGATAGCTTTTCGGTTCTATGGCGAACTGGGGGAAAAAATTCCTTTCGTCGATATACACGCCGCCGAACCAATTTGAATAGCTCAGCCCGGTAATCCCATCAACTTGGCGAATCCGATTCGCATAACTGATCGGCAACGGGAATGTCAGCGATATAGCGTTTCGGGTAATGAGGCGATTGGCCGATGTCGCCTCGGCACCGGCGTACCAGGCGTCGACCACGGTTCTAAGAAGCACGAAAGCCACGATCGCGATGACGATGCCAAGCGCGGTCAGGCCGGTGCGAAGTTTGTGCCGCAAGAGATTTCGCAGCGTAAGACGCAGGAAAATCAGCATCAATCGAATGCTAAGCCACAGCACCGGGGTCGTCGGTCAAGACCCCTTTATCCAAGTGCCGGATAGAATGCGCCTTAGCCGCGGCTCTCTGATCGTGGGTCACCATGACGATGGTCTTGCCCAGGTCTACGTTAAGACGCTCCATAAGTTCCAAGACGTCTTCCGCGGATGCGCGGTCCAGGTCGCCAGTGGGCTCGTCCGCCACGATCAATACAGGATCGATGACCAGAGCGCGGGCAATGGCCACGCGTTGCTGCTGACCGCCAGACAGTTGGGACGGATAATGGTCCATGCGGTCCGCCAGGCCAACCATCTCCAAAACCAGATTCACGTGCTCCCGCCGTTCCCGTTTCGATAATCCGGTCAACAGTAGCGGAAGCTCGACGTTCTCGAACGCGGTCAAGACCGGCATGAGATTGTAGAACTGGAAGATGAAGCCGACATTGGCCGCACGCCAGTCGGTGAGGCTGGCTTCCGGCAGCTCGGCAATATTGATCCCGCTTACCCTGAGAACCCCGCTCGTGGGCCGATCCAGCCCCGCGATCAGGTTGAGCAGTGTGCTCTTGCCGGAGCCGGACGGTCCCATCAGCGCGAGAAAATCGCCTTCCCCGATGACCAGGTTGATGTCGGTGAGGACCGGAACGATCTGGTTGCCTCGCCAATAATGTTTGGTGAGATTTTCGATTTCGACGATCGGACTCATGCGAGGGACTGGGACCGAGGTCTTATGAACTTTCCGCTTCCCGGATCCGAACTTCGGCGCCATCCTGCAAGTCTTCGGAGGGGCTGAGCACCACCCGGTCGCCGGCTTTGAGACCGCTCTTTACGACGACCCGGTCGCCGATGCGCTCTCCCGTTTCGACTGTGACGGCCTCCACGCGGTTGCCGTGCAGCACGAACGCGACGCTGCTCGCGCCGCGCGTCACGATCGCCTCGGGAGGCACCGCGGAAACCGGCTTCCGCTGGTCCGGGGCAAGCTCCCGCGACAGAAAAGCAACTTTCGCGCTCATATCAGGCAAAATACGCTCATCCTTATCGATAAAGCGCACCTTAACCAGCACCGTCGCCTTGGTACGGTCCACCGTGGGCACGATACGGTCCACTGAGCAGCGAAAACGGTCATCCGGAAAGGCATCCAATTGGACTTCGCACGGCTGGCCAACGCGCACCTGATTGAGATTCGACTCGGCCACATCGACCTCGACCTCCAGGGTATTCATATCGGCCATGGAAACCACGGTCCCCTTCGACAAGGTCGTCGATGAAAACGGCGCCAGAATATCACCGATATCCGCATTTTTGCTGAGGATGATGCCGTCGAAAGGCGCTCGAATGAAGGTGTAATCCAAGGATACTCGCGCGCCCTGATACGCCGCTTCGGCAGCAGCGATCGCCGACTTCGCGCTTTCCACGGCGGCCACCGCCTTTTTGTGGCGAGCCACCGCGGCGTCATACAGTTCCTGAGAAACAAATTTTTTCTGTAGGAGTGTACGGGCGCGGTTCAACGCCAGGGTCGATTCCTTCAACTCAGCTTCGGCTTTCAGCAAATCGGTCTTTGCGACCGCAACATTGGCCGCCGCCTGGTTAACATTGGCCAGTAGATCGCGATTTTCAAGCTGCGCAATGATCTGACCCTTCTTGACAAAACTTCCTTCCTCAACGTCCAGCCTCTCGAGCCGCCCGGTCGCCTTCGACGCCACGTCTGCCTTGGTCTGTGGCACTACATAACCGGTGGCGTTTAGCAAGGTAAAGCTCTGCGAAGGAAAAATATTCGAAACTGTGCCGACCTTGCTCTCTATGACGGCGCCGCGAAGTTGCGAGTAAACCAGAACCCCCAAACCGGATACGGCCAACACCGCTAAGATGGCCAAACGTCTGCGGACCACGGCGGCCCGAGAGGGCGACGGAAGCGTCCGCGTCGGCCTATCGATTCGAAGTTTAGAAAGCTTATCCGTAGTCACGATATGACCGATTAGCAGCTGAGAACATCGTTTTAACCGAGAGTAATGGTGCGCGGGAAACAGGCAACTACAGGGGTGAAGCGAATCGCTCGACGGCGTTAGCATACTCCAAACGTATGCCGGTCGCGTCATGTTGGCTGTCCATTACCGCCTCCTTTGGCGGGATCGTTGTCGTATCAGATAGATTGACCTCTTACAGCGTTAAAGGAACGAAAAAAGCAAGAGATGAGGTATTCGCCGGAACGACAAGAAACGGTGTTGAAGGAGATGTTACCGCCGCATAATAGAGCGCAATCGGAGTTTGCCCGCAAGGAAGGAATTTCGGAAACGACGTTGTTTCGCGGACACGGGTGCGAGAGGTCTGTCATGCGCTTGCGTTCGCCAGCCTCCTGCCAATCGTACCTCGGTGGGTCGACTAGGGTGTGTATCTCGGGTTGGAATCGAGCTTCTATCCGGCTTCTTCGGGCTGCCGATGAGCAGCACCACCGGAGCGGGCACGCGCTGCGCGGCCGCCGACACCGCCCCAAGCCGACGATAGTACGACCCTGGCCGCTCGCAAGCAGGTCGATGAGGCCACCAAAGGGCGTTATCTGGAGCGTTAGATGGGTGCTACCCGCACCTAGGTAACCATCCGGCGAGGTGTGGCTTAACTCGGTGAAACAGCCACCTACGGGCGACGCTATCCATTGTCAGAAGTCGCATAGGAATAGGCGACGACTATATTGACACACGCTGGTCGGTTACCCTTGCAAAACGCAGACTTCCTCGCGCGCAACAAGTTGTTCGTGCCGCATCGGAAAGCAATTTCGGTCTTTATGAGAATTGAGGCATCGAAACGCGGGAATCAGGACAGCTTCGCCGAATCCAATTCAGACGTCGATAGCTCAAACAATCCTATGGGATCGTTTTGATGGTCGGAACCGACTTCCGTCGCTGCGATTTACGCCACCCGAAGATTATAGAGATCCGAGTAACAGAAATACGTTTGGGTTCGGGAAAACATCTGATGTGTCCGTGGAGAAACGCGCGGGACGTTGTCAAATGCTTTATTCAAATCCATCAAATAAGGGACTCTAATTCCTCTATACACACATGCCGGACCGATTTGCTCCATAGCGATCCCTACACTTCCTAAAATTCTATTGATAGCCCGACGGCACAAGAACACCCAATTTTCAGTATTTTGACTCAAGCTATATTCCCTTGCCGCGCGGATTAGTCCCAGCAAAATTTCCGGCTCGGCAGGCGCCTGTCTTTGCGAGTGGCGGAAAGAGTTTAGTATGAGAAGCCTCGAAAACTCTGCAATGACGACGTTATGAAGGCGCTCCGGGATTTCGATATTAGCGACGGTACTGATCGGCAGTGACTCCACCGAGTTAAAAATCAAACGCGCGGCAGCAATCCAATTGTTTGTCACTCGGTCCTTAACCAAAAAATGGACTGCTTGGCTATCGTACTGATCCATTTCCATTTGCCGGCCGAAACGAGTGGGATTTTCAAATCGCTTTTCTAAACAAAAAACTCTGTACCGCAACGCATAGTGAATCTCTTTACTATCCTCTGTATCTGCGAGCACGACTTCATAACGACTGTCGAACATCATTCATCCTCCCCTCACGATATTAAGGTAAGCGAGTGACCTCAGAGGCCATATCACGGCCCATGGCGGCAAGATTCGAGAAATCTGATCACGGCGACTTAAGCAAGCAAAATACGGACCTTACCAAAAACTCTCATTGTTATAGGCAATTGGCGCAACGATCTCGCCAGATTTATGTCGCCGTTTCACGACACAATAAAAGGATTTTTTATAGGGCATTGAATATTAAGAACCCCTCTTGTCTCTCTCCGGCGTCAACTCTCGTACGAAAGCCAATGGGAATCCTGGATGTAGATCGCCCGAGTTCAGGATGAAAAATCCGCGTTCGATAGTTGGAAACCTTGTAAGGTACGGCCTGGATTGGGTTTATACGGTCTCAAAGGCACTTTAATTGCAGTGCCATATCATCGATATCGATTATCAGGAGTAATCCGATGCCGTGAAGCCGTAGCGGTCTGCTTGTGAAGACTACCCAATCGGATGCCCGCCCTTACGCACAACTCGTCGAAGCCGGTATCGCCAAGCCTGAATGCCTGGACCTCAAACTGATGCTGTTCGCCTATGAACTCGAGAAAGTACGGTCCGAACTCTTCGACGGCAAGGTTTTGAAACCTGATGACGTTGTCGATCGCTAGGGCTTTCCGACATCGAACGCAGATTCCGAGTGCTCCAAAGCGAACACGACATCAGCCCCAAGTGCTAGCGCTTACCTCAGCACACCCGCCCCCGCGCAGCGATAGGCTTCATCGCCTTGGATATTGCAGGCCGTTCTGCGACAGCGGTTTCAAGCCCAGCAGACCGGAACCTCTTCAGCAGGTGGAAACTCTCCGCCACATCCAGCATCACGG
The DNA here is from genome assembly GCF_949769195.1 of Methylocaldum szegediense. Taxonomy (NCBI): domain Bacteria; kingdom Pseudomonadati; phylum Pseudomonadota; class Gammaproteobacteria; order Methylococcales; family Methylococcaceae; genus Methylocaldum; species Methylocaldum szegediense. The sequence goes on along the minus strand of NZ_OX458333.1, from coordinate 3,324,956 downwards.
GGTGAGTCTTCCCCATCGAACCCTCACCAGTCCCTCGTCCCTAACGTCCCTGCAACAGGACCGCTTTGTCCTCATGAAACGGCAACCTTCCATACGTACCCGCCTCGCATCCTTCGTGTAGAGGCAAAATTCAAATGCCGCCAACGTGATTACAATCACTTACGCCTTTTCATCCTGAACTTTGAAAATCAAAAACTAAAATTGCTCATCATCCTGTCCGATGCCTATGCTTACGCGTTTGATTTATCAAAAATCGCGCGTTTACTTAATTTTGTGGCGAACAATATGCGAACTGCCGACGCCGGAGGACTTCTCTTGCTGGCGACTTAACAGCAGGAAGAATGTGCGGCAAGCTCGTTAAAAGAGATATAGCGTCAGCCGTTGTGCTGAAATTAGTAGGGGGGCAAGTGATTCGAATCGCAAAAAAACAATCAGTTATCTTTATTGCGGCGATTCTTCAGCAGATTTGGCTTACGGAGTGCGCGTCTGGAGAAACATCCCGAATAGATTTAGACGGAAAAACGCTTTTTTCTGGCACGCATTTGAAGCATGACGAAGAACAGTTGCGGGTCGCCGAGTCGACGGGCAGCCCGTTGTTCGATTCGGAAATGCCGGCGAACGACCGCCCCGCTAACCAGTATCCAACGAATTCTTCAACTCCTTCGGAAAATGCAGGCGATAGTCCGCTGTTCGAACCTGACTCTGCCGACTCTGTCGATCGCCTAGAACAAGACGAAGAGCTATTTGCCCCGGAACCCCCGTCGACGGCCTCGGATACAACCGAAGCACCAGCCGAGATTACGCGTTCGAAGTCAGCCGATATCTTTATTTCAGGCCGGATTGCGGCGGAATACCGTTTGTTTCCCAATTATGGTCTAGAGGATTCCATGACTTACAACCACAACTTCGCCCTCGCGGTGGAACCTCAGCTCAAAATCGATTGGGATCATGGTGACGGACGGTTCTCTTTCGTGCCCTTTTTGAGATTGGACGAACACGATAGCAAACGGTCGCATTACGACGTGAGGGAGTTCCTAATTTCATACCGGTTTGGGAAGACCACAGTACGAGCCGGTATTGGAAGAGTGTTTTGGGGAGTTACCGAATCAAGGCATACCGTCGACATCATCAACCAGACCGACTTAGTCGAAAATCCGGATGGCGAAGATAAGCTCGGTCAGCCGATGCTAAACCTAGAATATGCATCTGACTACGGCACGCTACAGGGTTTTTTTCTACCTTTCTCACGGGCGCGCACCTATCCTGGCAGGTTTGGCCGCATTCGCCCGCCGATTCCCGTTGCCCAAAACGCACCGGTTTACAACGGAAGCGCAAGCACCCACCATCCGGACTTCGCGGTCCGCTGGTCTCATTCAATCGATAGGCTTGACATTGGTGTGGCTCATTTTCACGGCACGACGCGAGAACCCGTTTGGAGGCCCCAAGTCGATCGCTTCGGAATTCCAATTAAGCTCATTCCCGTCTACGACGTAATCGATCAGACTAGCCTCGACCTTGCTTTAGCTCAGGGAAATTGGCTGTGGAAGCTGGAAGCGTTTACTCGCAGCGGACAAGGGCAGAGGTTCGAGCAAGTTACCGCCGGCTTCGAGTATACGATGAGCGGCGTCTTCGATTCAGGCGCCGACCTGGGATTGCTCGCGGAATATCTCTATGACGGACGAGAAAAAAGGAATCTCACTACGCCATATGATAATGATTTGTTTTTAGGCATGCGCCTGGCCCTCAACGATACCCAGAGCACCGAATTGTTGAGCGGCATTTTCGTGGACACCTCGAACGGCACGGTTCTTTATAACGTAGAAGCGAGTCGCCGGATCGGCGATTCCTGGAAAATTAACTTCGAGGCACGAGGCTTCGCCTATACCGACCGGTCAGACTTTGCGCATATGTTTCGCAGGGAAAGCTATCTAATGTTTGAGCTGGAGAAATATTTCTGACCATAAACCGGGGCGAAAAATATGACACGGCGTCTCTTTCGTATCAGCTGAGTTTAATGAACGTATCAAACCGTTCTCGAAACGTCCTAAGACGATACGTTGCGACACTTCTCGTCTCTCGGTGGATCGTTCTCTTTGTCACCTTCGTGATCATAGCAGCGCTCGCATCCGGGCTGCAGTTTCTCAAATTCAGCAACGACTACCGAGTTTTTTTTGATAAGTGGAATCCGCAGTTACAGGCGCTGGAAGAAATCCATAACGTCTACACGGACGATGATCCGGTCCTTTTTGTCATCACGCCCAAGAAAGGAAACGTATTTTCGAAAGACACGCTCGCGAGCGTCGAATGGCTTACCCGGGAAGCTTGGAAAATACCTTATATAAGGCGCGTGGATTCACTGCAAAATTTCCAATATAGCCGCGCCGAGAATGACGACTTAGTCGTCTCCGACCTCTATCGGAACGCAGACTCTTTAAGCCGCACGCAAATTGAAAAGATCCGCGACATCGCGCTGACCGATCCCCAACTGGTCGGAAGAATCATCAACCCCTGCGGTACCGTGACCGGCGTCTTCGCAACATTCCATCTACCTGGTCTCGACCGGCAGAAAGAAGTTCCGGAAATCATGCGGCACGCTGAGAAACTCCGAAACCAGCTGGTCAAGTCAAATCCGAACCTGGATGTCCGACTGGCTGGAGCCGTTGTCATCAGCAACGAATTCACCGCGGCATCGAGTCGTGATATGGCGATCCTCGCGCCTCTCATCGTAGTACTGATCGCTGCCACGCTGCGGCTGCTGCTGGGCTCGGCACTCACAGCGATTGCGGCACTGTCGGTGATCGCCCTGACGCTAGCGGGCACCATGGGCATGGCTGGCTGGTTGGGCTTTGTGATTTCACCAGCATCGGTTATCGCTCCGAACGTACTCCTCACGGTGGCCGTCGCCGATTCGGTTCATGTTTTAGTGGATTTTCTCAACGATCTCAGCACATTGAACGTTACACACAAGAGCGATCCGGTCAAGCGAGCCCGCTACATCGCGATCATTCTGTCGATCGAACAGACGATCAAACCGATCTTTATCACCACACTCACCACAGCGATTGGATTCCTCAGCCTGAATTTCAGCGATTCCCCGCCCTTTCGCGACCTGGGAAATATTGTGGCCATGGGCGTAGCGCTCGCATTCTTTTTAACCGTTTTCTTTCTGCCGGCGCTGTTGGCGGTCCTGCCGATTGCTCACCATCAGCGAAAAGACCGTAAATCCCATAGCCAGCTTTTCGATAAATTTGCGCGCGTCGTCATCGCGAAACGGAAGCCTTTAACTATCGTTCTGGCCGTTGTCGTCGCGGGCCTCAGCGCGATGATTCCACTTAATGAGTTGAACGACGACGTCGTTAAATATTTTTCCGAAAAATCGGAATTTAGGCAGGACTGGACCTATACCACAAGCAATCTGACCGGTCTCTATACACTGGAATACTCGATTAAAGCCAAGGAACCAGGAGGCATCAACGATCCTGAGTACCTCCAGGTCATCGAACGTTTTGCCGACTGGTTTGCTTCGCAGCCAGAAACGCTGCATATCGACAGCATCCTCGATATCCATAAACGGCTAAACAAAAACATGCATGGCGACGACCCCGATTGGTATCGCTTGCCCGACAACAAGGAAATCGCGGCCCAATATCTCCTTCTCTATGAGATGTCCTTGCCACCGGGGCTCGAACTTAACGACAGAATCAATATCGACAAATCGGCAAGCCGCCTCGTTGTCACCGTCAAAGATCTGCCCAGCAATGAAATGCTCGACCTGGAACGCCGCGCTGACGAATGGCTCACGCACAATGCCCCGGATTACATGAAAGCGCGTGCCGGAAGCACCCCGCTAATGTTCGCCCACATTGGCCAAACCAACATCCAGGGCATGATCGAAGGCACAGCGCTCGAGTTTATCGTGATCGCCCTCATTCTGATGGTTGCGCTGCGCTCGTTCAGGCTAGGCTTATTAAGCCTGATACCCAACATGATACCCGCCGCAATGGCCTTCGGATTCTGGGCCCTGATCCAGGGCAAAATTAACCTCGGGCTGTCCGTGGTCGCCAATATGACACTGGGCATTGTCGTGGACGATACGGTGCACTTCCTAAGCAACTACGTTCACGCCCAAAGGAACCTGGGGAAAAAGGCGGAGTCGGCAGTACGGTATACCTTCCGTCATGTAGGCAAGGCGATGGCGGTCAGCACCCTCGTCCTCTCGGCAGGATTCGGAACGTTGATTTTCTCGTCTTATGAACTCAACGCCCAAATGGGATTGCTCACGACAATCACTATTCTTTTCGCCTTGCTCGGCGATTTACTTCTGTTGCCGTCACTCTTGTTATTCAAATTGCCTGCGAGGAAAAACAGCCGTGAACACACTCCTTAGGACCACGCGAACCCTACTTGTTATAGCATTCGCCGTTCCGTACCTAGGACTCTTTAACCCTGCACACGCAGAAGACCCCGCGGAAAAAGGACTACGGATCGCTCGCGAAATGGAACGACGCGACGAAGGCTGGGAAACCCAAACCGCCAATATAACCATGATCCTGTTTAACAAGCAGGGAGAGTCCACCGTGCGAAAAATGAGATCCAAAGCGCTGGAAGTGATGGACGACGGTGACAAATCACTGCTGATTTTCGACAGCCCCTTGGATGTCAAGGACACGGTATTTCTCAACGTCGCCCATAAGTTTCAGGATGACGACCAATGGATTTACCTTCCAGCGCTGAAGCGCGTCAAACGGATCGCTTCCTCCAGCAAAGGTGGATCATTCATGGGTAGCGAATTTTCCTACGAGGACATGAGTTCGCCCATTGTGGAAAAATTCAATTACACCTACTTGCGCGATGAGACCTACCAAGGCCGTCCCGTCTTTGTGGTCGAGCGAATACCGAAGGATCCTTATTCGCTGTACAGCAAGGAAATCGCTTGGGTCGATCAGGAACACTACATTCCCTGGCAGATCGAATACTATGATCGATCGGGCGGGCTGCTTAAAACAGAGCTTTTTCGGAAATATAAACGCCACCTGAACCGATTCTGGCGTGCCGGAGAGGTGGAAATGACGAATCACCAGACCGGCAAAAAAACGGTACTGGTGTCGGAAAATTTTACATTCAAGTCGAAGAACGTTAACGAAACCGATTTCACGTCCGGTGCTCTGGACAAGATCCGTTAAAACCGTGATTACGCATCGAACCTGAGATGCTCATCTCCGTACGGTCGAGCGCTGACGCGGCTCTCGCGCATTGGCGCTCGTCCACACCCACGCGCTCCCGTCGGTCCCGTGCTTCGTAACGTAGAAGCAAGGTGATATTCGCGAACTGGACTTGGCGTAAATCGCGCTTTCTTCGAAAGCCGATTGCGCCGCCCCGCGTTATTCCTCCCAATGATTCGGTACTTCGCGACACACGGCACTAAGTGGTAGCCGCTTCGATCTTACAGGATCCCTCGTCGGGTATCCGATCCTAAGCAACATATGCAGCCGTTGATTCTGGGCAAGCCCAAGCAGATCGGACACCTTTTCAGCTATGATGTCTACCTGGCCGCGAAGATGAGGAGGAATCTTGCCTTCGAGCCGGCGCTGCAGTTGATCGGAAATCACATAATACGGCTGAACGGCTATCCCTTTTGAGTTCAGATCAATCCATACGCGCGTCAACAACCTCCCGGCATCGATAATTTCTTCGCGGGTCGATCCACCGAGTAACGCAATGACCGTCGGCGCCTCTGCAAGGAGTTTCGCGTCCAACGATGCCATCAGTTTGTACACACCGAGACGATTCAAGCGGGACATCCATTTCCAATCCATAAGAAATCGCATGAAGATGCGTCCACCCGGCGGGAGTGGAATCGTAGCGAGATCGAGGCCATCCCCTTGCTCGACTTCCGTTTTCGTGTACCGCAAACTCCGAGCTAGCCATTCATGGACTTCCTGGTTTTGAAACCGGACCTCTGAAGCCTGCCGAGTCAAGATCCCAATCGCCTTAACCTGTTCCGGAGTATCGAGGATTTTCACTTGCGCCGTTCCCTCCCGAAGCCCGGTAATCTCTTGAATGATCTCCGCCGGAATTGGATCAGGCGTGTATGGAAAGCGGTTGGTATGCCGTTTGAACAAGGGATGATCTGTAAACGAGGCGGGACTCACCGCTTCATCCTGGGACGTTACCGCAAGCGTAAAATAAGCGCTCGAATCACCGTCCCTAGAACAGACAACTTCCAATCCGAGAACACCACAGGCCTGGAGCATGTTTTCGAGCACGCCCCCCACGGATAAAAGGGTTGCAGGTTCACCCGGACCGAAGGTTGTGCCTTTAAGTCGGTCGATATCGTACTCGACGGAAATCGTGTTTCCCAAAACACGGAACCGCCAAGGCTGATAGTTATCGGCCGAGGGTGCTTGCCGACCGGCGTTTATCAGGTGATATGTCGATATTCCACTCATCGGAAACAACCACGCAAGAAGAAACCTAAAAAGTTTACGCTTTAGAGTCTCTGCTTGCAGGTTGCCTCGAGGCCGGAGGCGTCAGGGGTGTTGATGCCAAGTGCGACCGGCAGTCGTTCGCGGTCATCACACCAGCGGCGGTCGATATCGCGTTGCTCGATACCGGCAATACCAAACCGTGTGAAACTGAGGATTCAAAACAAACAGGCGGGTTCGCTAAAACCCGCCTTACGAGATACAGCTAGGGTTCGTGATGAACCAATCTCGATTATTTGGTCTTCCGCGACACGCGGGATCTCATTCCAAGCAAACCAAGCCCCAACAGGCTCAGAGTCGCGGGTTCAGGCACTACTCGGCTCCTCCCCGTGAGTTCACCCGTACCGAGCAGAGTTTCCCCAGTCGGGTCGTTAATAACCGGCTGGAAGCTTGCCGTGAATGAGAAATCTGCCGGTCCGTTAGACAGTGTCTGGCCAGCCAAGTTTGTGATCGTATCGGTATCGAAATAGGGCGCAGCCTCCCCGCCGATCACGTCGAACGCGGCGAAACCCGAACCAGCATCGCCTGGATCTGCAAAATCAAGTCCGCCATTCAATTCCGCAAAGAGCTCTCCGGTATGTGTGCTACCGTTATAAGCTCTATCCGTGGAATGGCCTTGCAAAACCAACCAGACTATGCCATCCGTAGCTGTTGCAGGGTTCGACGGATCAAAGTCAGCGGCGTCTTGGTCGGCATAAAAAGTGACCGTGAGATTGTCGAAAATGACGTCGACAGTGCCGTTACCGTCGAAATCGCCAAACTCTTTCACGACAGCAGTTCCATAAAACGTCAATTCTAAGGCGCCGTCCAAGAAACTGCCGTTGTTAAGGCCGTTAATGTGGCTCACCTCGCCATAAAAAGTCAGCGTTTGACCCACCGAGTCAACGTTGTTTTCGAAGATGGCCTCTTGCATCGAAAAGTCGAAAAAGCTGTTCGGGTCCCAGGTGATCCCGCCTACGTTTACGGCGTATGCTGACGATCCCCACGCAAGTGCGGTCGATGCTAGTAATGATTTTATGACACTCGTTTTCATTGGCATTCTCCAGAAGCTGTTGTTCGAGGAATGAAAAAACGTCATCCCGAACACCCATAAGCAACTCTGATGCCACACAAAATAAATTATTGATATAAAAATAATTTTATTCGATTCCACGAACTCGCCGCCTAGAATCCATTCGCCGTTGTAAAAAAAACTGACATGTCGATACATTCGCTTAGCGGCGAAGATCCAGGAAAAGCCCAAGGCTATGTAAATCTTGCTTTAGTGCGCTCCAGCCGATTCTCGAAAGCGTCGATATTGAGCACATCGGGCACGGACAAAACCGTACCGCGGTTGAGCAGGAGCTTGATCACCTGCGCCGCCGCAAACCCGGCGCATAGTTCACAGCCTATGGCAGTCGAAGGCCCCCTGCGCTCTTTTAGATTGAGGTATTTCGGATCAACTAGATACCCGCGATGTAAACCCGCCGGGGCTAGCCGTGATAGGAATCGCAGCGCCATCTCTTCCTCGGATAGCCCATCGAAACCGAAGTACTCCTCGAAGCTCATTTTTCCCGGCATGAAAACGAGAACTGCCGTTCCCATACCCAGCGGCGCGGCTGTCACAGCAGGAATACCGGATTCGTAACAAGCCGCGAACACCGCTCTGCGCGCTTCAAAGGCAAAAAAATCAAGCCCGTCAACGTATACATCCACCCCTGTCAAAAATTTTGACAGATTGTCCTCAGTGACTCCTTCCGGAAATCGCTTGAGATCTAGCTCGGGATTGATGTCCAAGGCCATCTCGGCAAGCACATCGACTTTCGAACGGCCCAGATGGCTTACAGTGGCGCCAACTTGCCGATTGAAATTCGCCAGCTCAAATACGTCAAAGTCAGCAATGTGGAAATTACCAACTCCCAATCTTGTCAGCGTCAGTAAGTGACTACCCCCTACTCCCCCCATGCCAGCAATCGCGACTCGCTTGTGTTTCAGATTCGACTGCTCCTCCTCGGTGATCCATCCGATGTTTCTTGAAAAAGCCGTCCTATAATCAAACTTGGAAATCATGAAGAAATCTCCGACTGACTGCTTCGTCTGATATATGACTCACGCTTGCCATAAGATACACCCGGTTTGACAACTTGAAAGGAATGAACATGTGGATTTCACCACACGCCGTGTCTAACAAATCGAGCGGGTACTCGTCACTCTTGCGCTTTAGCAGTTAACCCAATCGACAGGAGACCGACTATGTCCAGAACACTCATCGATGCGTTCCGAGAGTATTTCGAAATGGTTCCGGCAAGCACAGACGATCTGAAAATGGAAGCTTATCGCTTGCGATATCAGGTCTATTGCATCGAAACAGGTTTCGAGCCGCGAGAAAGCTACCCTAATGAGCTTGAACAAGATGAGCACGATGAGCGATCAAGTCACTTCCTGATCCGGCACAAACGCTCGGGAAGATACGCGGCGACAACGAGATTGATACTGCCGGATCCTAAGGTTCCGGAACGATTGTTTCCCATTGAACAACATTGCATCATCGAGCGGACGGATCTTGTTCAACAGGTACCGCGAAAACAGCTGGCAGAAGTGTCACGTTTCTGTGTATCGAAGAACTTCAAGAATCGTAAGGGAGAGCCCGGAACCATAGCAGGCGTAAGCGCGGGAAACTCATATATTTACTCCGACGATGAACGTCGACTCTTCCCTCACATTACCCTTGCCCTGATCGCCTGCTTAATCCGAATGAATTTTCAGTATGGGTTGACCCATTGGTACGCCGTGATGGAAGCCGCATTGATCCGTTTCCTTGCCCACATCGGCATTAATTTCACTCCAATAGGTCCCGCCGTCGATTATCACGGGAAGCGCCAACCCTGCATCATCGAAGTCAAATATCTACTCGAAGGCGTTAAGAACAAAAACCCAGAGATTTGGGATCTACTGACGGATCGCGGGACGTTTTGGCGATCTGATGACATGTCTGCGTCGATGCGTTAACCCATGTCGAAAACCGGTACCGGCTTAGGCCACGTTACTTTTTAAACAGTTACGTGACGGCCCCATACTTGCCGGTTTAAGATACTGTCTTAAGGATCACGATGCAAGCGCAAAATTGGGATCGAACGGTCGGCCGGATTTGAGGACGCCGTAGGCCAGGACGAGGAGCTTGCGCATGGCGGCGCCGACGATGAGTTTGCCGTTCTTGCCTTGGGCTTTAAGGCGCTCGCAGAAGGCCCGGATCAGTGGGTTATGGCGCCGGGCGACGATGGCCGGCATGTAAAGGGCCTTGCGGAGCAAGGCGTCGCCGGTCTTGGACAGGCGGGTGTGGCCTTTCCATTTACCGGACTGATGCTCTTTGGGCGAGAGCCCGGCAAAGGCGGCGACGCTGCGCGCGTTTTCGAAGCGGTGAACGTCGCCCAGGGCGGCCAGCAGCACCGGGATCGTGGCGTCGCCCAAACCGGGGATGGTGTCGAGCAGGTCACGCCGTTGCCGGAGGTCCGGATCGCGGTCGATGTGCTCGCGGATGCGCTTTTGGGTCGCGGCGATCTCGGCATCGAGGCTGGCAAGCACGGCTTCGATGGAGGCGCGTACGGTGGGGTCGGCCCCGTCCAGGCGGTTTTTTTCCATCTGCCGCATCTCGAGGAGGCTCTCGAGCCGACGCACTAAGGCTTGTAATTGGCGCACGGCCGGCGGAGGCGGCTGCCAGAGCAGAGGCCGTTGGCTGAGACAGAAGCGGGCGATGAGCTTGGCATCGGTCTTGTCGGTTTTGGTGCGGCTCAGTTCGGCTTGGCCGAAGGCGTGGATTTGGGCAGGGTTGACCACGCTGACGGCGAGGCCGTGGTCGACCAGGAACAGGGCCAAGCCCTCACCATAGCGGCCGGTGGCCTCCAGGCATACGTGGGGCGTTGGGAAGGCTTGCAGCCAGGCCAGGAACGCCTTAAACCCTTCGGGCGTGTTCTGGAAGACCTTGGTTTTGTACTTGCCGTTGCGTAGCGCGGCGGCGTCGAACTTGGCTTTGGCGATGTCGATACCGATGGGGATGAACGTCATAGGGTCTCCTTGGTCTGCGTTGACGATGGGGCAAAGTGCTGACCGATCGAAACCGCTCCTGCCGGGTTCAGCCTTATCCATCCAGGGTGTTGCCCAAGGCAGCCCTACGATACCGTTCGAACTCTATGGCGAGGAAGGGACGCTGGGGGACGATCTACGGCGCGGGCTTCAGGCCCAAGGTCGGCAACGTCTTGCCCAGCGTCTGGGTCCGATGATCAGTCGGAGATTCTGCCTCTTGTGGAATGCAGAATCGAGATATAAGGAATACCGTCACGCCTATTGAACAATTGCTTTTTTATTTGGCAGATATCTTCAGGCTCTTTAGAAACTGTTCCGCCTCCGCTCGCCCCTTGAAATCAGCCTCGTCGCCCAACAGCTCCGTCAATACCTTACGCGCGTCTTCCGTCCGGCCACTCTTAGCATATGCCAAGGCCAGGTGGTAACGAATTTCGGGGTTCTTCCGGGCATATGTATAAGCCTGCTGCATCAGATTCAAGGCTCGATCCGGCTGATTTGTTTCTAAAAGAATCATGGCCAGCGTGTCCAAAAACGCGGCGGATTTGGGCGCCCGGCTTACTGCCTTTTCCGCATACTCAAGCGCCAGAGTCGGATTCTCTTTCCGAAGCATCCAGGCCAAGTCGTTGAGAGCGAACACATTGTCCGGCTGCGTTTCCAGGATCATCTGCAATTCTTTTCGCGCATCCTCCGTACGCCCGATGGAGCCCAACAACCCGGCCTTCATGTAACGTACGTAACCATCCTTCGGATAACGATTCGTCCATTCCGCTAGTGTCGTCATGGCCTTATCCCTATCCCCGGCAGCCCACTGCGCCTGGGCGAGGCTGACGACCGCACGACTGCTTGGCGCTTTTTCCAGAGCGGATGCGAAGGCCGCTGCCGCGTTCTTAGGCTTGCGCTGTTGCATGGCAAACCATCCTTCCAGCTCCATCACCTCAGGACTTTCGGGTAGTTCCTTCTTTAAACTGACGAGGTGTTTTTCCGCTTCCGGCAGCTTTTTCTCCTGTGCTAGCAATCTCACCATTGCCGCTCGCGACCGAAAAAATTTCGGATCGAGTTCGAGCGACTTCTCCAGAGACGCATGCGCACCCTTCGTGTCCTTGTTTTCGACTTGAGCACGCGCTAGGAGATAATACGACCGCGCCGACTTAGGTGCGATTTCCACTAGTGTTTTGGCCGTTTCCAGCGCCCGCACATCGCTGTTTTCCTCAAGCTGAGCCTCGACCAGCGAGGCTAGAAATTCCGGATTTTTTCCGTGATCGCCGCGAACCTCCTCCAATTGAGTGACCGCCTTTGCGGCTTGGCCGAAACGGGTATATAAGCGAGCGAGAGCCAGTCTTGGCGCCAACGCTTTAGGATTCGCTTCGATGGCTTGCTTCAAATAGCGCTCGGTCTCCGGAATGTTGTTTTTGCGCGCCTGGATTTCCGCCAAACCGACGTAAGCAGGGACATGGTTCGGATAATCCTTCAGAATCTTTCGAAAGTGCTCCTCTGCCTGATTGAAATCTTTTTCCCGCAACGCCAACTGAGCTAGGCCAATTTGTGCCATGAGGTCTTTGGGAGCTAATTTCAGCGCTTCCCCAAAAGACTTCCGCGCACTCGTCAAATCATTCTTTTGCAGGGACATCATGGCTTCGAGGTTCAGCGGCAACGCTTTGTCCGGCATCTTCGCTTTGAGCTTATCGATAACCTCCTGTGCCTTGTCGAACTGTTTGGTTCGTATGTGTGTCAACGCGATATAGATATCTGCTTGAATGAGGTCCGGATTGAGTTCAACAGCGGTCTCCAAAGCTTCCAAACCCTTTTCGGTTTCCCCCGCTCCAATCAGACCGAGACCAAGCTGCGCCTTAGTAACGGGCGAATCAGGATTGAGTTCGGCGACCTTCTGTAGATATTCGACACCTTGATCGCTGTTACCCAATGCGAATTCGACGTTCGCCATCAGCTTCAAGGTAAAAAGGTCTTCCGGCCGAGATTGCGCTACCGGCGTTAGGAACCGCTTGGCAGCAGGAAAGTCCTTCTCGCGGAACTTCACCAGAGCCATCATTTGGTTGCCTTTCACGGACCCAGGCACCGCGGCCAAAAAACGCGCCAACGTGGCATCGGCCTGTGCAAGATGATTTTGGTACAGATGGCTAACTGCTAGGGCGTATAGCGTGAGTGGGTATCTGTCATTCAGACTCAGACTTTCTTCAAATGCGGCTTGTGCCTCCGAGTATTTCTTATCCATCAGCTTGATGACTCCATCAGCGTAATGCGCTAGAAAATACTTCGGCGCCTCATTCATGAGTACGTCCACATCTTCTTTCGCGCTATCCATCTTCTTGAGAGCAATTCGCAGCAAAGCACGATTTGCTCGGTCAGCATAATTCCTTGGCCCTAATTCGATAGCCTTACCATAGCTGGCCTCCGCCTGCTCGGAGTCGCCCGTTGCCTGTTCCAGCTGAGCCTTTAAGCTCCAAGCTTTCGCCAAACCAGGGTCAGCCTCCAAAGCCTTTGAAATAAATTGTTTAGCCTGATCGAACTCCTTATCATTAAGCGCGAGGCTGGCCAAACCAAGATGTGCTAACGCAGATCGATCGTCGATTGCCAACGCCTGCTCATACTCAGCTCGAGCCTTATCCGGCTTATTCATAGCCAACCAGGCGTTGCCGCGGTAAGCCGTTAAACTGGCTTTATCTTTTGCGTCGAGCGAGGCTGGAGCATCGATTTCATCTAGAATTTGCTGGCTTTTGCCTTGCAACTGCAAAGCCTCGGCGAGGGGTAACAAAATAGCCTCTTTGGCTACCCCCAGTTCCATGGCTCGCCTAAGTTCTTTTTCGGCAGCAGGACCGTTAACGAGGGTGACATAGACTTCACCCAAAAGCCGACGGGCTTCCGCGTTGTCTGGATTCTTTTGTAATGCACTTTTTAATTCGATCGAGCTACCACGATAATCATGTTTGTCCAAAAACTCCTTGGCTTTGGCGACGTGCTCCGCATCGGTCGCTTCATGAAAAAGATCGCAGCCAGTCAAAACCAGCCCTAGTGACAACGCAAGAATTCGGTTACACGACTTGCCGGTGAGTTTTTGGTTCATAAATCATTCCTAACTCAGGTAAAAATAGAGGCAAATGCGAATACGCCGCGCTAACGCATGACAGACAAGGATAACGCCGCACTAATAGTAGGTGACATCAACGCGCTTTACCAAAGCCTGAATATTGACGCGAATCGAGGACCTTCTTCTTGGGTAGAACGAAGGCATGCGCTCTATGCACGAAGCGCATCACGCGCGGTAACGAAGCGAACTGACAAATAACGTTCGATGCAGACAGTTAAGTATTCATGTGAGCCAATGTTGTAAATCGCCTATTTCTTCCTAGCGACAATCACGCCGTCCCGCGTCGGATTGATGAAGGCATCGAAATCCGGATCGTTGAAGATGAGCCGGTTATGCTCGCGTATGGCGTCAGTCCAGCCAGGAACAATATCTATAGGGTTCTCGACGGTAACACGACCGTGCCACAAGACATTATCCGCAATATAGAGCCCGCCCGGACGGATACGTTCTCGCGCGAGGCGCCACACTTCAGGGTAGTCACCCTTGTCCACGTCGTTGTAGCAAATGTCGAATTCGCCTTCGGTAGCCTGGAAGATGGCCTGAGCAAAACCGGTTCGAAAGTCGACCCTATCCCATAACCCGGCTTTGCTGAGAAAATATTCCGCTTTTGCGCGATTGTTCACATCACCATCGGTACAAATCACTTGACCGGTCGACCCAACAGCCTCCGCAAACCAATAAGCGGAATAACCAAACCCGCTGCCGAATTCGAAAATGCGTTTCGCGCCGATGCTTTTGGCAACGGTTTTCAGGAACAATCCCACCAACCGTCCGACGATCGGAAAGTTTTGCTGCCGGGCCAATTCTTCCATTTCCAGGGGAACCGGCGCGTCCGTTGGACCGGCGAGGTCGATCAGGTAGCGCTCTATGTCCGGATGTACTGGCGAAAGTACACTTGGATTCGGTGCAGTGGGATCTTTGAGATCGCTCATGCCGCTCACTCCCTAAACATTCAAAAATAGGCTACTCAGCCGACCAGTAGCTTAGATCACTCATCACTTCAAACCGATTCGACTAGGCATGACGCTGGAGTACAACATTTCCGGATTTGACAGCGACTTGGCAAGCTCATTGCTTCGTTGGTTGGAAAGGGCCAGAGCACATCTCCAGGTCGATAAAGGGACACTGTGGACGGAATGATCATCGGCATACCCACGCAAGGCGGACGGTCGCTTGCCCCCCGGTCCATTTCGGACGCGCGCGATCCACCCTTGACCGTGCCGTCATACCCTAACGTATTTCTTTATAGTAATTGATCAGGCCATTCGTGGAAGCGTCGTGAGCAAAAACCCTGTCGTCGTCCGCCAATTCCGACAGAATGGTTCGGGCCAGCCGTTTCCCCAACTCGACCCCCATTTGGTCGAAGGAATTGATATTCCAGATCGCGCCCTGAGTGAATATCTTGTGCTCGTACAAAGCGATCAGGGTACCTAACGTTTCTGGAGTTAGCTTTCGATAAAGAAACGAGTTGGATGGCTTGTTTCCCGGAAAGGTTTTCGCCGCGGCCAATTCCGTCAATCCCTTACCGGTCAAACCCTCGGCTTCGAGCTCGTCCTTGGCTTCGTCGAAAGTCTTGCCTCGCATCAACGCCTCCGGCTGTGCGAGGAAATTGGATACCAAGATTTCGTGGTGTCGACCTAGACTGTGGTGGCTTTGCGCCGCCGCCAGAAAGTCGCAAGGGATCAGCTTTCGGCTTTGATGAATCAACTGATAAAAGGCATGCTGCCCATTGGTGCCGGGCTGACCGAAAATAATTGGGCCGGTACTGTAATCGACCGGCTTGCCTTCAATATCCACCATTTTGCCGTTGCTTTCCATGTCGACTTGTTGCAAGTGAGCAGGCAATTCCTCCAGATATTGATCATAGGGCAGAATGGCGTAGGACTCGGCACCGAAAAAATTGGCGTACCAGATCCCGAGCAAGCCCATAATTACCGGAATATTCCGCTCGAAAGGCTGCGTTCGAAAATGTTCGTCTACCTTGTGCGCCCCGGCCAGTAACGCCTCGAACGCATCCATGCCGACGGCTAGAGCGATGGGCAGACCAATGACAGACCATAACGAATACCTTCCGCCCACCCAATCCCAAAATTCGAACATATTCGCCGTGTCGATGCCGAATTCGGCCACCCTTTCGGCATTGGTCGAAATCGCCACGAAATGCTTAGCAATGGCGGATTGATCATCGATCTTCGTCAAAAACCATTCCCGCGCCGATCGGGCATTGGTCATGGTCTCCTGTGTGGTGAATGTCTTCGAGGAAATGCAGAACAGCGTGGTTTCGGGATCCAAGTCTCTCAAGTTGTTCAAAAGATCCGCTTCGTCCACATTGGACACGAAACGCACACGCAGACGGGGATGCGCATAGGGCGAAAGCGCCTTCACCGCCATTTTTGGCCCCAAATCGGAGCCACCGATTCCGATGTTGACCACATCGGTGATCGCTTTGCCGGTGCACCCCCGCCATTCGCCGGAACGCACCGATTCGGTGAACTTCCGCATTTGCGCTAGAACCCGATTGACATCGGGCATCACATCCCTGCCGTCGACGTAAATGGGACGGTTGGAACGGTTGCGAAGAGCCACGTGCAATACCGCACGATTTTCGGTGACATTGATTTTGTCGCCCCGGAACATGGCGGCGATTTTTTCTTTCAAACCCGCCTGCCGGGCCAGATCGAGCAACAGGCTGACGGTTTGAACTGTGATTCGATTCTTGGAGTAGTCAAACAATAAATCGTCAAGGCGCAGCGAGAACCGCTCGAAACGTTGTGGGTCTTCAGCGAAGAGATCTCGCATGTGAAGACCGCTGATTTCACGGTAATGTTGGGTGAGCGACTGCCAAGCCGGAAGGCTGGAAAGTTGGGTCATCTACTAGTTCCGAATTCGTTATTTTCTCCCCAAAATGCTACTACAGGCCACGAAGTGAATAAATCAGGAATAACGAAGATTGCCGGCGACGAGGCCGGCAATCTCGAATGACAGCAACTCAAGGAACCTAGCGGCTCACGAATACACGAACCACGATGTACCCGCGTCACGCAATGCCTTTGCTGTTTAAGAAGGGACCGTAATGTTTGTCGACGTTTGGAATGTGTTTCACAAGCCAGTCCTTGACAAACGTGGTCGTCTCCGGGGTAATGTCGATCGCTCCGGCATGGAATTTCTTCTGAACATCGAGACAGGTTTGCACCAAATTGTCGTGCTCGGCCTTGTGCGCCTCAAACTCAGGATATCCATGGGCCTGCATCAGATCTTCTTCGGTCTTGAAATGCATGGCCACGTAATCGATCAGCGCGTCCAACTGACGCCCGATTGCTTGTCGGTCTCCCGAGCCGAGCGACTCGTGCAGCCCGTTAACCATGGCGAAAATCTGCTGATGTTGTTCATCGGCTTTGCTGACGTTTGTTCCAAACGCTTCTTTAGTCCACTCTAAAAGGGCCATCGGATTTGTCTCCTGAATCTGAATATTGATTTGTTCAGTGATGTATGCCGAATAGGCCATGGAACTTTATAACGCGCCCCTAAAGCCATTTTTGATTTATGTCAAGTCTTGACGATTTACTTCCTACCGGTGAAACGGAAACCCTCCGAGTCGCTGGACTCCGGTTATAATCGTCGGCATAAAAGCCTCATTTTTCACAAGACAACTCCGATGAGCAGCGAACCCAAACCCTGGGCAGGCCGTTTCACCGAGGCTACCGATGCCTTCGTAGAGGCCTTTACCGCGTCCATTGACTTCGATAAGCGTCTGGCCCCTTATGACATTCAGGGTTCCATCGCTCATGCTGCGATGCTGAAACGCATCGGTGTATTGAGCGAGGAGGAATGCGAGATCATCACCCAAGGATTGGAACATATCCGGGGGGAGATCGAGCGCGGCGAATTTTCCTGGTCGGTGAAACTCGAAGATGTCCACATGAACATCGAGGCCCGTTTGACCGAGCGTATCGGCGAAGCGGGGAAGAAGCTTCACACCGGCCGCTCCCGAAACGACCAGGTCGCTACCGACGTGCGGCTCTATCTCCGCCATGAGATCGACCAAATTGTCCGCGAAATCCTCAGACTTCAGGCTGCGTTATTGGACCTGGCGGAACGCGAGGCGGATACGATCATGCCGGGGTTCACCCATCTCCAGGTCGCCCAGCCGGTAACCTTCGGCCATCATTTATTGGCCTGGTACGAAATGTTGTCGAGAGATTACGAGCGCCTGCTCGACTGTCGAAAACGAGTCAACATCATGCCCCTAGGTGCGGCTGCTTTGGCCGGCACGACGTTTCCACTGGATCGTTTCTATACCGCCGAATTGCTCGGCTTCGACCGACCGGCGGCGAATTCCTTGGACGCAGTCAGCGATCGCGACTTCGCCGTCGAATTCATCGCCTGCGCCAGCCTCATCATGATGCATTTGTCGCGGTTCTCCGAAGAACTGATTCTATGGACATCGGCCCAGTTCGGTTTCATCGATTTGCCGGATGCCTTTTGCACAGGCTCTTCGATCATGCCACAGAAAAAAAACCCGGACGTACCAGAACTCGTACGGGGCAAATCAGGACGGGTGTTCGGGCACCTGATGAGTCTGCTGACGCTGATGAAAAGCCAGCCTCTGGCGTACAACAAGGACAACCAGGAGGACAAGGAGCCTTTGTTCGACACGGTGGACACCTTACGAAATTGTCTTCGGGCTTTCGCCGACATGATGCCCCATGTCCAGCCAAACCGGGATAGCATGTATAAATCCGCGCAGAAAGGCTACGCGACGGCCACGGATTTGGCGGACTACTTAGTTCGCAAGGGTGTTCCCTTCCGCGATGCCCACGAGATTGTCGGTAAAGCGGTACGATTGGGCATAGAAACCGGGCGCGACCTTTCCCGGTTGTCCTTGACCGAATTGCAACAGTTGTCAGCTACGATCGGACCCGATGTTTTCGAAATCCTGACACTGGAAGGCTCCGTCAGGGCGCGCAATCACTTTGGCGGAACCGCTCCCAACCAGGTCAGGGCTGCCGTAAAGCAGGCTCGGCGACGTCTCGAGGAGGTGGTTATAACTTGATTACCGAGGAGCGCGTTTCAACTCTCATCGATCTGATGCGCCACGGCGAGCCCGTAGGCGGAAGCCGATACCGCGGACAGATAGACGATCCCCTGAGTAGCACAGGCTGGTCACAGATGTGGGCTGCCGTCGGTCAGCATTATCCATGGGAGATTATCGTCACCTCGCCGCTCGCCCGGTGCCAGTCCTTCGCCGAAGAACTGAGCGAGCGCAGCGGTATTCCTATGGAAATCGAACCGCGACTGAAGGAAATCGGTTTCGGCGTATGGCAGGGGAAAACACGGGAAGAAATCACCCAGTACGATCCCGGCGTGCTCCAGCGTTTTTATCGCGATCCCATGAACAACCGTCCCGATGACGCTGAGGGACTCGCGGAGTTCAGAAGCCGCATCGTCTCAGCCTGGAACGACATTCTCAACCACCACGCCGGAAAACACATCCTGATCATCTGCCACGCCGGCACCATTCGCATGGTGCTTGCCCACATCCTGGACATCCCTTTATCCAACCTGTTCCGAATAAAGGTCGCCGCCGCCGGCATTACACGCATCGAGTGTCTGGAACAGGGCGAAGAATTCCTCGGGCAACTGGTCTTCCACAACGGTTCGCTGCAAGCACATTAGCCCCGGTTCAGCTGACCGGCCGATCTTCGCTCAGGGCGATCCATCCTATGGCGATTCGGTAAACGACCCAGATCGTATTGGCGGCGAGAATGACGTAGCCAATGAAAAGAAACAAAGTCAAGCCGCCGACGATTCCCCATAGGATGCTGTACCAGAAAGTTCTGATTTGCCAGCGGAAATGCGTTTCCAGCCAGGTACCCGCCACGTCCGGCCACTTCACGTAATTGATCACCGCAGCGAAGATATAGGTGATTCCCACCAAGAAAGACGCGGCCTGCAAGGCATAAATGACTTGCGTGAGTCTTTTCTCTTTACTGAGATCCCTTACCCTCGAATTGGAAAAAGTCTCGCCTTGCATTTCAAACCTCCGGTATCAGGCTCATCATGAGTTACGCTTTGCTTTGGACTTCAAGTACTCATCGAATGCTTGGAGCCGGTCAATCGTACCGATATCCATCCAAAAACCAGTGTACATTTCTCCGCTGACAAGCCCATCCGCCATCGCACGTCTCAAGAGAGGCGCAAGGGGAAACTTACCCGGAGAACAGCCCGCAAACAGCTCCGGACGATAGACGCCGATACCGCTAAAAGTGAAACGGTCATCTCCGGAGTCCGAGATCCGCCCGCCGCACAGATTAAAATCGCCCCGAGGATTATGGGAAGGGTTGGGCACCAACACCAGATGAGCCAATCCGGAAATCGGCCGTCTCAATTGGCCGAAAGGAAATTCGGTCGCGATATCGCCATTCACCACCAGGAACGGCTCCTCCCCCAGAAGCGGCAGCGCGCGGTGAATACCGCCACCGGTCTCGAGCGCCTCACCCTCGACAGAGTACGCTATCCGCGCCCCGAATCGCGCACCGTCTCCCAAACGGGCTTCGATCAGTTCGCCGAGATAAGCCGTATTGACGACGATGTCGACGAAGCCGCTCCGGACCAGAGATTCGATCGTATGCTCGATCAACGGGCGACCGCCGGCCGTCAGCAGCGGCTTCGGGACACTATCGGTAAGAGGCCGCATGCGTTCGCCACGCCCAGCGGCTAAGATCATGGCTTTCATGTCACTTTATCCAGACTCATCCGGGGTAAGACCCGGTTGTCCAAAAAGCTCAGAAAGCCGGCGAATTCCGGATAGCGCCTGCAAATTTCCGTGACGTAATTCATGGTACGCGGGATATCCTTGAGGTAGCCCGGCTTACCGTCCCTGAGCTTAAGCCGCGCAAAAATGCCGATGGCTTTGAGATGGCGCTGCATTCCCATGAGATCGAACCACCGGCGGAATAGGTCAAGATCGACCGAATCCAGCACCCCCGTTTCGCAAAGACGCGTGTAATGATCGATCATCCAGACCTCGACCATGGAAGGCGGCCATGAAATGTAACAATCGCGCAACAGCGAAACCAGATCGTAGGTCACGGGACCAATGACCGCATCCTGAAAATCCAGGACGCCAGGGTTGAGCCGTTCGGTGACCATGAGATTACGGGAGTGATAATCCCGATGGACACACACTCTCGGCTGCTCCAATGCGGAAGCGATCAGACGCTGTTTCAGATCATCGAAGACTTCGGAATCCGAAGGGTCGAGAGCCAGCCCGAGAAGCAGACCGAGAAACCAATCCCGAAACAGATCCAGTTCGACCCCGAGCAGGCGCTCGTCATACGGCGGCAATCCCGATGTCTCGATATCCACGCCGGACTGCATAAGCGCCAAGGCATCCAGAGCATCTTCGTAAAGGCGGTCGGCCGACGCGGCGTTTAAAGCATCGAGATAAGAACGCGTTCCGAAATCGGTGAGCAACAAAAATCCCCGCTCCTCGTCGGTCGCGATGATCTCAGGCGCCTGCACGCCAGCATTTCGCAGCAGCGCTGCCACCCGAATGAAAGGACGCACATTTTCCCTGGACGGTGGCGCATCCATTACAATGAAGGACATCCCATTGGAATAGGCACGAAAATAACGTCGGAAACTGGCGTCGCTCGATGCGGGCTCGACCGCCTCCACCGTAAGCTTAAGCGTTTCCACCAACCAACCGGAGAGCGCCTCGAGACGTTCATCTTGCTGTATTGTCATATTGACAGTCCCTGTATCGAAAAATACTCGAAAAACCTGGATCTTACGGTAGAATGCCGCCTTTGGATCGGATATTTCACCATAAAGTGCCGCTTTAAGATAATGCCTTCCGCCATTGCGCCCCCATCGCGCCCTTCGCCACTTCGTTTTCCGCTCTAAGAGCGTGGCAGTCACTTTGCGAGTCGCCTTTCAGATTTAGATACTCCCTTGCCGCAGCATGGTGTCCCTGCTTCATTTCAACCGTGGCCGATCGGCGTTGATGTTATGCCTAGGACTGGGGCCCTCTTGCCTGCTGGCGGCCGCGTCCGACTGGGATTGCCAGCGTAGCAAGGATGACAGCGAATGGGTCTGCGTGACCCGGAAATCCAAATCCGAGACCGCCGTTACACCATCGGACCAGCCGGAGAGCAAAGCGGCGGAACCCGCGAAAGAGTTCGAGCCGGCGACCGACTCCGCCGTCGCGAGGCCAGAGGTATCTCGTCCGCCAAGAACCCGAGAACCCGCGCCGACGGCCAAGTCCGAGTTGAAACAGGGGGACCGTCCAATCAGACCGGCACCGCCTAAGTCAGTCGCCGCAGCCAAACCATCTGGTTGGACCTGCCGCCCCGGCGAAACCGGAAAAGAGTGGGATTGCTCTTTGGTCGGACCAGACCCCCAAGGTCTTGCGCGCGTAGTGCCGGAAGAAGGCGAAACGACCGAAAACTGGGCGGAAACGACGACGATTACCCAGGAAGACGAACAACGCTTCCGTAAATTGATGGCGCTGCTTCCGGCCGATCCTTGGGCAAGAGCCTGCGCAGGCAAATCGGAGTCAGCGCCGATGACCGAATTTCTGATGACTCCGCAAGACAGGCTCGCGCGCCAGCAGCAGCCTTTGGAAATTCGATCCGATTATGCCGAAATGGTGGACGATGAAATCGCGACCTTTATCGGATCAGCCGAACTGACACGGGCAGATCAAAAACTATGGGGGGATTTCGTCACCCACAACACGGTCTCAGACACCCTGAACGCCCGAGGCAACGTGATTTATCAGGAGAAAGGACTCACCTTCTCCAGCGATACCGGTTTTCTGGAGCTCGATACGAATCGCGGTGTCCTGCGTAACGCGCAGTTTATTCTAGGAACAATTCCGGCGCGGGGTACCTCGCGCTTGACGCATTTCGACAGTAACACCTTGTCTCGCTACGAGAAATTCACTTACACCACTTGTCCGCCCGGAGACACGGACTGGATGCTCCACGCCCGTAACGTCAAAATCAACAAAGAAACCGGACGCGGTTCAGCAAAACATGCCTGGCTGGAATTCAAAGGCGTACCATTACTTTACACCCCTTACATGACCTTTCCGGTGGACGATCGTAGGCAGAGCGGTTTCCTCACGCCTTCGTTCAGCAGCACCAGGGTCAGAGGCTTCGATTTGACGATACCGTATTACTTCAACCTGGCGCCCAATTTTGACGCCACGTTCACACCGCGAATCCTCACCAAGCGAGGTTATCTGTTACGTGGTGAGTTCCGGTATCTGACCGAAATGACCCGAGGCCGCCTATTCGCTGAGTATATGCCCCACGATGAGGTGCGCGGCGATTCCCGAGGCCAGTTCGGTATACTGAACGATACGCGGTTCACAGACAATCTGTTTGCCCATGTGGACGCCAATTACGTGTCTGACGACCGTTATCTGAACGAGCTAGGCAATCAGCTGAATATCGTCGACCGGCGGCATATCCGCAGTTGGGGTCAGTTGACTTATGTCGGCACGAACTTCAACGTTACAACCCTGGCGGATTACTACCAGACCATCGACCCGACGATACCGCCAGCGGCACGGCCCTATTACCGCCTACCACGGGTAACTTTCAATTACGCGCGTGGCATCGGCAATACCGGCTTTGTCTTCAGTGGTTCCAGCGAGCTCGCGAACTTCAGCCATACGGGCGGCCGCGTCACCGGTCAACGTCTGAACGTCATGCCCAGGATTTCCTATCCCTATCAAAAAGCCGGCGGTTTCATCATTCCCAGCCTGAGTCTGCAGTACACACAATACTGGCTGCAGGATCAACCCCCCGGCCTCAGCGATAGCCCGAGTCGGACCGCGCCGATCTTCTCTCTGGACAGCGGCCTGTTTTTCGAGCGCGAATTTCAAATGGGCGATACGCCGCTGCTTCAAACCCTGGAACCGCGCCTCTTTTATCTGTACATTCCCGACAGGAAGCAGGACGACCTTCCCGTATTCGACACCGGGGAATACGACTTCAGCTTTTACCAGCTATTTCGAGAGAACCGGTTTACCGGGCACGACCGCCTAGGCGATGCCAATCAGATCACACTGGCGCTCACGTCTCGAATGATAGATCAGTCCTCGGGAATGGAGCGACTCCGGGCAAGTGTCGGAGAAATTTTCTACTTCGACGATCGCGATGTGAGCTTGCCCAATCTCCCTCAAAGACCTGGGAACAAATCCAACCTCGTCGGTGAAGTCTATTCTCGGTTGACCAATACCTGGTCTATTCGCACCGGCGGACAGTGGAATCCGGAGGATGGCACGATCGATCGCGGTCAGATCGCCCTGCAGTACGACGACCGCGACAACCATCTGTTCAACGTCGCTTATCGCTTTCGCCGCGACCAGAACCTCGACTTAGTCCGTCTGGATCTAACCGACGTGTCGTTCCGCTTACCGTTTGCAGAAGGATGGAACGCCATTGGCCGCTGGCAATATTCTTTGTTAGACCAGGTGACACTCGAAAGCTTCCTTGGAATCGAGAGGGAAACCTGTTGCTGGCGTCTCAGCATCATAGGGCGTCATTACATCAATGATATACGGACCAGTGAGGACGGCGGCAATGTCGCCAACAACGAAATATTCGTTCAGCTTGAACTGAAAGGACTGACCCGCTTCGGTCGACAGATAGACCGGTTCTTGGAGCGCAGTATCAGTGGCTACCGGCTAGAAGGCGATGAATGATCGAATACGACAGACCATGGGCGACGTAACGTCTTGTCGCGGCAGATGCTCTGGATTCCAATCCGGAAGATCTATCTTCCTGTTGCTTTTACTACTGCCATGGACGGTGATCGCCGGAGAACCGATCGACCGCATTATGGCGGTTGTCGAGGACGGCGTGATCCTGGAAAGCGAACTACGGCAAAAACTCGAATCCATCAAAGCCAGCCTACTCCAGAGCGACACGCCCCTGCCTCCGGACGACATTCTGGCCCGGCAAGTCCTAGAACGCATGATCGTTGACAAGATTCAAGTGCATATGGCGGAAAAAGCCGGAATCCGGGTCGACGACGAAACTCTGAGGCAGGCGGTGCAACAAATCGCCCAGCGTAACAACATGAGTTTGGACGAGTTTCGCCGGTCGTTACGACAAGAAGGCATCGATTACGCCGCATTCATTGAACAGATCCGTAATGAAATCACCGTTGGGCGTCTGAGAAGCAGCCAGATCAATAACCAGATCAAGGTCAGTGATCACGAAGTGCAACATTATCTGGAAACCCAAGGGAAGTTGGATATCAATCGCGACAGCGAATACCTGCTGGGTCATATTCTGATCGCGACCCCCCAGGCCGCATCGCCATCCGAGGTACAAAAGGCCAAAGAAAAGGCTGAGCGATTGGTCGAAGAACTCAGGCAGGGTTTGGATTTCAAACAAGCGGCCTTGTCGTCCTCCGATGCGGCCCAGGCGCTGAACGGTGGCGATCTCGGCTGGCGCAAATTGAGTCAAATCCCTTCCTTGTTTGTTGATCTGGTGCCGACGATGAAGGAAGGCAGCATCGAAGGACCGATTCGAAGCCCAAGCGGATTTCACATCATCAAGCTGCTTGGAATCAAAGGCGGTGCGGACGAGAGCATGACCAAGACGCATGTGCGGCATATTCTGATCAAGCCCAATGAAGTTTTGTCAGATGAAGACGCCAAACAAAAGCTGTTGAACCTGAAACAACGCATCGAGGCCGGCGAAGACTTCGCCACGCTGGCACGCGGCCATTCCGACGACAAAGGCTCGGCAATCAAGGGCGGCGATCTCGGATTCGTACAGCCGGGCGCCTTGGTGCCGCCTTTCGAGGAAGCTATGAACCGGCTGGAGATCAACGAGCTTAGCGAGCCGGTACAAACCCAATTCGGCTGGCATCTGATCCAAGTTCTGGAACGGCAAGAGTCTAGCGACACGGACGAATTATTGAAAAACAAAGCCCGCGAGGAAATCTTCAAACGTAAAGTGGAAGAGGAAACCGAGCTTTGGCTGCGCCGGATTCGTGACGAAGCTTATGTCGAAATTCGTTTGAACGAACCCGAAACCACCTCTTTTATGCCGTCTTTCCAATGATCGCCCGGATCCTGTTGACGACCGGAGAGCCTGCCGGCATCGGCCCGGATCTCTGCGTAAAACTCGCCCAACGGGAACTGGCCTGCGATCTCAGCGTGATCGGTGATCCCTTGTTGCTCGCGGACAGAGCGAAGCGATTAGGCCTTGATATCGAGATTCGAATATCGAAAGCCGAAGACATCCAACTGCATCGACCAGGGTGTCTCAAGGTATGGCCTACGGACAACGCCGCTGACCCGACCTGCGGGCGTCTGAGCGTTGCCAATGTGCCCTATGTTCTCGAAACCATAGCCAACGGTGTAACCGCATGCCTCGAAGGGCGCTTCGACGCCTTGGTGACCGCGCCCGTGCATAAGGGCATCATCAACGAGGCTGGCGTCGCCTTTACCGGCCATACCGAATACATTGCAGCCATCAGTGGCGGCTATCCAGTCATGATGCTCACCGCGCCTGGCCTTCGCGTGGCACTGGCGACGACTCACCTACCTCTGGCGGAGGTCAGCCGCAACATCACACGCGAACGGTTGTCGAAGGTCCTCACGACATTGAAGCAAGACTTGGTCGCCCGTTTCGGCATCGCCACACCGCGCGTTCTCGTGTGCGGGCTCAATCCCCATGCCGGCGAGGGTGGTCACTTAGGACGTGAGGAAATCGAGATTATCGAGCCTGTGCTCGAAGATCTCAGGCAAAAGGGCATGAACTTAATCGGTCCGCTGCCGGCGGATACGCTTTTTCTTCCGAAATATCTCGATCATGCTGACGCCGTGCTCGCCATGTATCACGACCAGGGTTTGCCGGTGCTGAAACACCTAGGCTTCGGTCGGGCGGTGAACATCACTTTAGGGCTGCCCATCATTCGCACATCGGTAGATCATGGCACAGCCTTGGATCTGGCCGGAAGCGGAAAAGCCGATTCCGGAAGCTTGGAGGCGGCTATCGATGAAGCTATTGGCATGGCGGACAGAATGCGTCGCGCACGCCGCGAAGGCTCATGAACCACCACCCGCGCAAGCGTTTCGGCCAGAATTTCTTGCGCGACAGTAGTGTCGTGCGGCGGATCGTGCTCGGGATAGCGCCCAAGTCCGAAGATCATCTCGTGGAGATCGGTCCCGGGCAAGGCGTTCTGACGGAAGCCCTGTTACCGCTTTGCGGAAAGCTGGATGCCGTCGAAATCGACCGCGACTTAGCCGCTTCGCTGGAAAGCAAATTCTCCAACAGTCCGAAATTCCGTCTGCATTGCAGAGATGCCCTCAAGTTCCGTTTCTGCGAATTGAGTATGGGAGAAAAACTTCGCATTGTGGGCAATCTGCCGTACAACATCTCGACCCCTTTGCTTTTTCATCTTTTCACGCAGACCGAATGTATCGCGGACATGCATTTCATGCTGCAGAAGGAGGTGGTCGACAGGCTGTGCGCCGAGCCCGGTGACGAGAGCTATGGGCGGCTCGGTATCATGGCTCGATATTACTGCCGAGCCGACAGCCTTTTTGAAGTGCCGCCTGAGGCTTTCTATCCCAGGCCGCAGGTCACATCGGCCGTCGTCCGCCTGGTGCCGCACGACGTTAAACCTGTTGATGTCGATCCGAAAACCTTAGGGCAAGTGGTCGCCGCCGCTTTCTCGCAACGTCGGAAGACACTCCGCAATGCGCTCAAGCAGTTGTTTAGCGAAGGAGAAATGCGAGATCTCGGGATAGACCCTCAGGCTCGAGCGGAAACGTTGGGACTGGAAGCGTATGCCCGCCTGGCTCGTGCACTTCGGGAAAAGCAGGACAACCCGTCCGATAATTGACCTGGCGCAGCGACAAGCATCCTGAGCCAAAGGCCGAGGATAGCGGCGACTCACGTTACCGCGAAGGTATTTACCAACCGCGTAAACCGACGCCACAGTCAGCAGCTCGGCGATCTGAGAGCCAGCAACACCTTAGGACGATCCCTGGTGGCTACGGATCGCTTCGACAGCCTCGGGGTAAAAGGCACACTGATATCGGTTTTTAGGTAATGACCGTTGGTCCGGACATACCGGTTCGGATTTTGACTTCGGAAAGACTCTCGGCCAACTCGATGAGATCCTTGAGCGCCTCCTGCGGGTCCAGGCCATGCTGTGCGGGATCGCGCTCATAACGTTCGAGATAGATTCTTAACGTAGCCCCGTCGGTGCCAGTGCCAGAGAGCCTGATTACGATTCTAGCCCCGTTTTCAAAGATGACCCGAATCCCTTGCTTCTCGCTGACGCTTCCGTCCACCGGGTCGCGATAGCAAAAATCGTCCGCCACGCGGACCGAGTAAGGGCCGAAAGTCTTCCCGCTCAATCCCGGCAACTGCGCGCGCAGGTGCTCGATGATCGCTGCGCCGATTTCGGCGGGCATACCTTCGTAGTCGTGGCGCGAATAATAATCGCGACCGAACCGGCGCCAGTGCTCACGCACGATTTCGGCCACCGATTGTTTGCGAACGGCAATCAGATTCAGCCAAAACAGCACCGCCCACAAACCGTCCTTTTCGCGAACGTGATCGGAACTGGTGCCGAAGCTCTCTTCGCCGCACAAGGTAATTTTTCGGGCATCAAGCAAATTGCCGAAAAATTTCCAGCCGGTCGGCGTTTCGTAACATTCGATACCCATCGCTTCCGCCACTCGATCCACCGCCTGGCTGGTCGGCATCGATCGCGCCACGCCCCGCAAGCCTTCTTTATAGCCCGGGAGAAGATGGGCATTGGCTGCCAACACGGCGAGACTGTCACTCGGGGTCACGAAAAACTGACTACCCATGATCATGTTGCGATCACCGTCGCCGTCGGACGCTGCACCCAGCGTTGGCGCTCGGGCCCCGAACATGCGGTTCGCCAACTCCGAAGCGTGAGTCAAATTCGGATCGGGATGACCACCGCCAAAGTCTTCCAACGGAACGCCATTAACCACGGATCCGATTGGAGCGCCCAGCCTTTCTTCCAGGATTCGTATCGCATATGGCCCGGTAACGGCATGCATCGCATCGTAACTTAGCGTTATCGCTCCCGACTTCAACGCGGATTCGATCAAGTTGAAATCGAACAGGTGCTCCATCAGCTGGGCGTAATCGCTCACGGGATCGATGATCTGAATGGCCATTTCACCAAGCCGGGTTTCACCGATCGTGTCGATGTCGACATCCTCAGCCAGCGCAATCTTGTATTGATCGATGACGCGACTGCGGGCGTAAACTGCGTCGGTGAAGTTCTCGGGCGCGGGTCCACCGTTGGTGACATTGTATTTGATCCCGAAATCCTGATCGGGTCCTCCGGGATTATGACTGGCCGAAAGAACGAACCCGCCATGCGCTTTGTACTTACGAATCACACAGGATGCCGCAGGCGTCGACATCAACCCGCCTTGGCCGATCAGCAGCCGGCCGACGCCGTTGGCGGCCGACATCTTGATGATCGTTTGGATCGCCTGCCGATTGAGATAGCGCCCATCGCCCCCCACTACGAGCGTCTTGCCGGCCACGTCCCCCAAGGTATCGAAAACCGACTGAACGAAATTCTCGAGATAGTTCTCTTGTAAGAAAACTTTCACTTTCTTGCGCAATCCCGAGGTTCCGGGCTTTTGATCGGAATAGGGCGTCGTCTTTCGGGTTTCGATCTGCATAGCTGAAATATTGTAAGGTGGCTGAAATCGTCTATTTATTCTACTCAGTCATTTTCTCAGGCGAGAACCTTTTTAAGTTTTTACGAAAGAAGATTCAGAATTTGGGGGACAACACGTGAAATTTCGGTCTGTCCTCGGCCTTCTTTCGGCGTTGATAGTGATTTGAGAGCCGAAAGCAGCGTAAAAGCGCGGAAAAACGTATGGCTGTTGATCGAAAACCGTACCGCGCCTTCTGAAATTAACGGAAGGTGATCGCAACTTGGATGTTTTCTATAGATAGATAGCGATAGGTCTCCAAGACTCGAGCCTAAGCAAAGAGCGAGGAGATTACAAAACTCCGCTGGATGAATATCGTATCGGCTAGAACACCGAGAACGACCGATACCAAACGTTCTTGCGTTTTACTTACCCGAATAGGAAAACTTGGAACGCGCTTTTGCATCTTAAGGCGTATTAGGGCTGAACACCTATCGCACTATTATTACATGCTAGTCTCGATGGGTACGTTCCGCCTCAAAACGCGGTACTTGGGAGACATATCGGAATTCGCGACTTGGTGCTAGCCAAGCACTGGATTCTTCAGTTCTCCGGCTAGGCTCAGGGATGTTTTGCCATGGCAAATGAGCAAATCAAAAGGTTCGCCTGAGTAAGGAAAGGTACGCTAGTGGTAATTCGCTAATTTGTGCCAAAATAATACTGGAAAGATCGTCCGTTCCGGGTAAACTTAGACGTGTTACCCGTTTGTTTTTCGGGACGGAAGATCTCGCCAAGCATTTCAGTCAATAAAAAAGGAAAGAAACGATGATGAAAGCAACCAAATTGGGCGTACTACTGTTGTCGGCTGGCTTGACCGTAGGCTGTGCCAGCAAATCCGATCTCAACAACCTTCAGACTCAGGTCGACGGCTTGAAAGCGGAAGTTGCTTCGGTGAAGAGCACCGCCGATGAAGCGCTGTCTGCTGCTCAGGCCGCTGAATCGAAAGCTGCCAGCGCAGAATCCGCCGCTCGCCGAGCCGCTGCTTCTGCCGAGGAAGTGAACAGCAAATTGGATCGCATGTTCAGAAAGTCGATGATGAAGTAATTTCGCGCCTCTCAAGGTCGCGAACAGTTTTCGAAACCCTGGTCGATGTGAATCGGCCGGGGTTTTTTATACGTCTAGGACCCTGTCCCTAGAGTAGTTCCAGCTTAGGCTAACTGCGTTCCGTTAGAACGCGTGCACGGATTTGGTTGGGGCCGTTCAGGCCGACCCGGTCCGCTTTTCGTATTGAAAACGCTCTAATCGGCTGCGGACTCCGAGAACGCCTCCTGTACCCAAGCGCTGCGCCTCTCACGATCAAGCACTTCGGCTCGGGCACGAATCAAAAGAACCGTGAAGTAATAGAGCTGAAAAGCTGCAGCCATAAGCAGCAGCGGCAGTAGCATGCTCAAATGGATGGAGGGCTTGTCGAATTTCGTCACGGTAGGCCCCTGATGAAGGGTACTCCACCACTCCACCGAGTAATGGATGATCGGGACGTTTACAACACCGACCAAGATCAAGACGCTTCCGGCCCGGGCAGCCACGCGCTTATCCTCGATGGCGGAGACCAAGGCAATGTAGCCCAGGTAAAGAAAAAGTAAAATGAGTTCCGACGTCAACCGCGCGTCCCATACCCACCACGCCCCCCACATGGGCTTGCCCCAAAGCGAGCCCGTCGCCAATGCGAGAAATGTAAAGGATGCGCCTAGAGCAGCGGAACTGGTCGCCATCACGTCGGCCAACTTGATGTTCCAAATCAAGTAAATAGCACTCAGAACGGCCATAAACACATAAACAAAAAGTGACATCCATGCACTCGGCACGTGCACGAACATGATTCGATAGCTTTCTCCTTGTTGGTAATCCGGCGGAGCGACGAATAAGCCGAGATATAGGCCGACTAAGAACAATAAACCCGTAATCACGCCTAACCAGGCGATCAAATGGCCGGCAATAAGATAAAAATGTTTCGGCGACGCAAGTTTATGGAAAAACGTCCACATAAGTATCAACTCAAGCTAATTCGCAACGCGGCAGCTGTCGCTAAAGGAACCAAGGTAAGCGCCAGCACCAGCATGGCGGCCAGAAAATATAATTGACCAGTGACTGATAATCCCGCCGCCGCGGCCGAAACCGCGTTGGTCGCAAAAATGAGAACGGGAATGTACAAGGGCAAAACAAGCAAGGTCAGCAGTATACCTCCACGCCTAAGACCTACGGTTAACGCCACACCGATGGAGCCGATCAGGCTCAAGAGGGGCGTTCCGATCAGAAGCGTCAATTCGAGTACGGTCACGGAGGCTGAAGGCATGGAAAGGAACATGGCCAACAGCGGGGCCAACAGCAACATCGGCAGTCCGCTCACCAGCCAATGCGCCAGAACTTTCGCGAGGACCAAGAGCGAAAGAGGGTACGGACTCAAAGCCAACTGTTCCAGCGAACCATCGTCGAAATCGGAGCGGAACATGTTTTCCAGGGAATACAGTGCAGCCAGCAGTGCCGCGATCCATATCACTCCCGGAGCGATCTGGCGAAGCAGCACTTTGTCCGGACTGACGCCGAGCGGAAACAGCGTCACAACAATTAGGAAAAATAGCAGGGGATTGACAAGCTCGCCGCGGTGACGGAAGGCTAGCAACAGATCTCGCTTAAACAGCGCAAAAAAAGGCCCGATCATTTGATCACGTCAATGCCAGCTTGATAAGTCCACCATCCAGGCGTACGGTTTGGTGAGATGTGAGAATCGCCAAGCCGCCACGGTTCAAATGTGATCTCAGCATCGCCTCTACCAAGGTAACGCCGCTTGAATCTAGTGCCGTAAAAGGTTCGTCGAGAATCCAAAGAACGGCGGACGACAAAATCAGTCGTGCTAAAGTAATACGCTGCCGCTGTCCTGCCGAAAGCGCCCGGGCGGGCGTCGTTTCTCGCCCCTCGAGACCTACAGTCTGAAGGGCTTCCTCCAAGCTTGCACGCGAAAAAGACAAACCATTGAGGGCAAGCGAGAGACGTAGATTTTCCTCGACGGAAAGATCCGCTTTTAACCCCAACTGGTGTCCCAAATAAGCGGTTTCGGAAAAATAGGTAGAGCGCCGCCGGGCTATGTTCTCGCCACGCCACAACACTTCTCCTTCGTTGGGTGGAGTGAGGCCGGCGAGTATCCGCAGCAAACTAGTCTTACCGCTGCCGTTGGGCCCCTCAATTTGAAGAACCTGCCCGGCTCTGACGCAAAAGTTGAGGTCAGTGAACAAAAGGCTATCGGAGCGCACGCACTCCAATCTCCGCGCTTGAAGCGTGGGCTCTGGATGATTCATCAATTAGTCGGGAAAGCTGTCTTGAATGCTCTATTACGTTACCAAGCGGCATTAAAACCGATACGGCCATTACCGAGCAGCGTGAGACACGACTTGGACGGCGCTGGTTTCGTCATCATCCAGAAAGCGCAGCCCTGCACCCTCGGTCGTCAGCCTGACCACAACTGCACGAAGAACGGGTGCGTCCGCGATCTCACAAACTTGGACTTTCACTTCATCTCCGACAGCAAATTGAGGGCAGCCATCCGTATGAACAAACAACCCGCCGTCCGAGATGTCAGCTGTAGTCAGTTCGATTGTACCGAGAGAATCGTGCATTATCGACACGCTCGCGTTGATCGCGGTACGCAAATATTTGCGTTTGTCGACCATCCCTTTCCAACTCGGCCATAACATTGCCGCTAATTATCGCAGAACATTGGAAGTGCGCTAAAAGCCCTTCGACTCGGCTCATGACACGCCATTCGACAGACCCAGGGTCAACGCCCTGCCGACACAGACTCTCAATCGCGACTCTCTCTTTTAGGGTGACTGCCAAACCGGGTGTGCCCTATGGAACACAACAGTCTACCGCAAGGCAATCGTCTATTCAGTTACTGTGTAACCCACTTGAAGATACTGAGATAAGCGCCCTGCTCCGACTGGTAGACCAGTTGCAATTGAGGAGGGGTGTGGCCTATGGAACCGACGAAAGGTAACAGTCGAGCCAAAAGCGTTTTTTCGCCTTCTTCCGCGGTGATGCGCCAAGCACGAATACCGCCGCCCGGAAGCGGATGAATCAGATAATTGCCGCTCCCCTTTTCCCCTGCCCAACGTTTTACCGCCGCAATCTGTGCGTGGATATTCGATTCGGCCGGAAAGAATCGTGCCTCGAAAGGAAGAGTGACACCGCTCAGGGACTCGACCTCCGAAAGTCTAGCCAGATCGTCCAAACAAACGACCCAGAAAACCGGCCTATCTTTCGGCAAACGTTCCGAAAGTTCGGCAAGCGCCTGATCGGCATCCATGGTCAGCCAGCGCGCTAGCTGACGCAGCGGCTGCTCGTCTTCCGCAAAGCCGCCGGCAATTTCGCCCCAAAAATCCCTTGCACGCGGTTCGGAGAACGCATCCGCTACGGGCTGCATCGCCCAAACGTCGCGGCCGGTCAAAAAGTGGATTCGCTGAGCGTTATCCCACCAAGACACGAACAAAGCGTTCTCGTCCGTGTGTCGACGAACCGCTTTCGCCGCGCTCATCCAGAGATCATGACGCACACGATTTCCGTCACCGACGCCAGGCAACGCGGATGAACCTTGCTCGGTCGGCGGAAAAATAAGAGCACGCCGCAATTCACCACTTTTGTCGCGGTAACTTACGGCGTGCAAAGAGACCTTCGCTTGATCTCCCCGACTAATCTCATATTCCCCTAGACTCTCGGGCTGAAATTGCCCTTCCAGCGTGGGGAAGCCCGGATCGCCGGGTTTCATCTCCTTAATCTTCTGGAACCGCAATTCCTCGGAAAAGAAGTGCGGCAATCCGAAAAAGAAGATGGCTATCCCGACGAGCAGCAACCCAAGGCCTAGAAACAGTCTCGGTTTGCTGCTGCGTCGGGTATCCTCGCCAAGGCGCGTCATGCCGCTCCTAGCGCTTGCGGGAACGGATCACCACGATACCGGCGGCGACTAGGAGCGAACCAAGTACATACCGACTGGTGGCGGCATCCTTAAACTCGCGCAAGGCCGCCCGGGTCGTCGATTCGCCGTTTTGCGCGGTTTTCCCGGCCGCTTCCCGAAGCTTGGTGTTCTCGTCCATGATAATGGCGTAATCACGCATCAACTCCGACCAACCTTCAGTGTAGGTGAAACCGCCCGGGTTGACGTGGAACAGTCCTTTGTAGAGCTTGATCAGGTCATGCTCCCACATATCGGCGTAAACGCGCTCCACGTGAGACGGGTTGTTCCCTTTGGCCCAGAACAGTTGGAAAAATCCACCCGCGGCATCTTTTTCCGGATTCGGCGGTGCCGGGCGATTAGTCTTCTGTCCGGGCAATAGGCCGTCGTTATATAAAGCCTCGACGACTTTCTTGGCTTCTTGCTCGACTTTGAGACCCGCAATCGTGCCCTTGTCCGCCGCGGTGAGATAACTCTCGGCGAAGCTCGGAGAATGGCAGTTCGCACAGGTTTGCACCCAAGCGTCTTTACGGTCCTCGAACCAAGGATGATTCAGGTTGTCGGCAATCGCAGGAGTCGGGTTGAAAGCCCAACGCACTTTGCGTACCAGGTTGTGCGAATATTCACCCTCGAACTCGAAGTGACAGGTCTGGCAAGTCGGAGCCGTATAACCGCCCTTCGTGATGGCGTCTTTCAACGGAACCTCGAAGTTCCATTTCTCCTTGCCCTGAGTCAGATAGACGGTGCCATGCTTGGATAGCAGATAGTTTTCATATTCGTTGTGATCCACGCCGTTGTGGCAGGTCGCACAGGCTTCCGGCTGACGGGCCTCGGCTGCGGAGAACGTGTGCCTCGTATGACAGCCGTCACACTTGTTCTGCTGGTAATGACACATATCGCAGCCCTGGGCGATCTCGCGCTCCGCCATCCCCGCCCAGATCCCGGTCTCCACGTTAGCCTTCCAGTCGACCGCATGGGACGGATGCCCTTTCGACCACTGGCCCTGCGGCCATTCCTGCTCTTTCTCGGATTCGGCCTCGGCGAATTCCGTCGTGTGGCAGGTTCCGCACTTGGCCCGGTCAGGCATGACCAGATCTTTGTCGTGCTGAATGGATTTGGCGCCGACGCTGCCGTGACAGTCGATACAGCCCACATCCTTGAGCTGCTCGCCCTCTTTGAGCAGACCCTGCTTGACCAATTGCTGCTCGACCTCGGCGAGTTTCGCTTTCTTGTAGTAGCGCGGATCCTGCGCGTTGGGCATATTGCGAATCTTGTCCAAATTCGCATGGGTGCTATTTTTCCAGGCGTGGAACGCACCCGGCGTCACAGATTCGTGGCAGACAACGCATTGGTCGCGCGTCACCTCGCCCGTCACGGTCGTGGGAGGCTTGTAGAAATCCTTCGGATTCCAATATTTCTGAATTGGAATCGGCTCCCAAAGGTCCCCGAATTTCCCCTTTCCGGGATGGTCTTGATAGTATTTGTCTTTTAGCTGTTGAAAGCTGATGTCTTCCTGCTTCGCGTAGGCAGTCGCCACAAGCGCTTGCGCGACGAGCAAGAAGATTACGCTTTTTAAGATCTTTGTTAGCATCGTCACTCCTCCGTTAGGGCCCGCTTGTAACGGACGCCCACCAAATAGTATCGATTCAGAACCATTTGTCGTCAAACGTTTTATTCAAGGCTTTTCCGCATGGTCGCTTCCGAAATCGCCAGACACGCCCAAGACCTGCTCGACTTTATCGACGCCAGTCCCAGCCCGTGGCATGCCGTTGCCGCCATGGAACAACGGTTGCACGAGAAAGGCTTTACACGCTTGGAGGAAAGCGAAACCTGGGATTTGCGCGCCGAAGGCCGATACTACGTCATTCGTGGTGGGTCCTCGCTGATTGCCTTCATTCTTGGCTCCAAACCCCTGACCGAGGGAGGCTTTCGCATCGTAGGTGCTCATACCGACTCGCCCGGTTTGCGCCTCAAGCCCCAGCCTGCACATCGAACGGAAACCATGATGCGCCTCGCCGTGGAGGTTTACGGCGGTCCTATCCTCGCTACCTTTAGCGACCGCGATCTGAGCCTCGCTGGCCGAATCTACGTCAGAAACGACTCGAGTCTCAACAGTTTTCTGATTCGCTTCGAACAACCTTTACTGCGACTGGCCAATCTCGCCATTCACATGAATCGTTCCGTGAATGAAGACGGATTGAAATTCAACAAGCAGAACGAACTGCCCTTGTTGCTCTGCGGCCTCTGCGACAACGAATCGGTAGAA
This sequence comes from Methylocaldum szegediense, assembly GCF_949769195.1. Taxonomy (NCBI): domain Bacteria; kingdom Pseudomonadati; phylum Pseudomonadota; class Gammaproteobacteria; order Methylococcales; family Methylococcaceae; genus Methylocaldum; species Methylocaldum szegediense. Next base: position 3,288,347 of record NZ_OX458333.1, on the reverse strand, counting down.
CAAAAATTTTTGGATCTCTTGACGGAAAAGGCTAAGTGTAACGCAAACGATATTCTAAGTTGGGATTTAAATGTATACGATACCCAAAAAGGTTCTTTTTGGGGACCAGAACTCGAATTTATCGCCGACAGCCAGCTCGACAACCTCAGCTCCTGCTACGCCGGACTGGTTGCGCTTCTGGAAACCGAAGCCCCGGAAAGCACCTGTGTGGGTGCTTTTTTCGACCACGAGGAAATCGGCAGCGAAAGCAATCGGGGCGCAATGGGCAGTTTCATTTCGGACGTTTTAGAACGTCTCGCCTATGCGACCGATGCGAACGCACCCGGCTACAAGCAAGCATTGTCCTGCAGCTTCATGATCAGCGCCGACGCTGCCCATGCCTATCACCCCAATTTTCCCAACGCATACGAACCGCTCCACCGCATTGCCGTCAACCGGGGACCCGCGATCAAGATCAACGCGAACCAGCGTTACGCAACCGACAGCATGACGGAAGCAAAGTTCATCGAGCTTTGCCGGCAGGCGGATGTACCTTACCAGAAATATTCCCATCGAAGCGATCTGGCCTGCGGCTCGACGATAGGTCCGATGACCGCCGCCCGGTTGGGCATTCCTACAGTCGACGTGGGCTGCCCATTATGGGCGATGCACAGCATTCGTGAAAGCGCGGGCGTTCTCGATCAAGCGCATTTGTTGAAAGTATTGAAGACATTCTTCGCAGTGCCCGTCGGCCAGATCATATAAAACACAGGAGCCGATAAGGTACAGGCTCAGGACGGGCTCCACTCGGGCAGGATTTCGCGCTTGCGCGGGACTTTTCGGTCCATTCCCAACGGTCGACCGGTTCACTTGAGAGACCTTATCTCAGCAGGTTCCAAACAAAACCTAGCCAGGCTTTGGGCGAATGGCCTACTGAGATCGAGTCTCCATAACGGAAGTGTACTCCGTCAATGCTGGATGATCGGCGACGGGGCAGTCCAGGTAATATCCTTGAACCAAGTTGACGCCAAGACTGCGGACCATGCTCAGGGTCGCGGCATCCTCGACGTACTCGGCGACCGTGAGCTTTTGCAGCCCCCGCGCCACATCGACCATCGCCTTGACGAAAATTTGGTTGTCACGATTGTTCGGTAGGTCGCGGATAAACAATCCATCGATCTTGAGCACTTCGACGCCCAAATATTTGAGATAGCCGAAGGTCGAAAATCCGCTACCGAAATCGTCCAGGCAAACCCGGCAACCGGCCTGATGTATGGCTTCGATGAAGCGTTGCGCATCCTGGATATCCGACACCGCAGCCGTTTCCGTGAGCTCGATGATCAGCCGTGCCGGGTCGACGCCGTTCTGTTTCAGTTGTCTGCGAATAAAATGCGGCAGCGATAAATCGTCAAATGTGCGGCCGGAAATATTGACTGCGAGCGGCGGGATGGATGGATTCCGCGCCAAGAGTTCGATGCTGCGCTTCAGCACCCAGCGGTCGATCTCGGTGATCTGACCGCTCTTCTCGGCCATGGAAATAAACTGCCCTGGCATGATAAGGCTCGCGGGGTCAGCTGGATTTTGCATCCGTACCAGAACTTCCAGATGACTCAATCCTCCGCCACCGACCGAGTACACGCCCTGAAAATGAAGCTCGAATAAATCCTTCTGAAGTGACTCTGCGATACGCTGGTTCCATGACAGGCGCTCCATCATCGCTTCCGAGCTGTCGCGCGTCGGGTCATAAATCGCCCAGGTATTCTTGCCCTGTCCTTTGGCCTGATACATCGCAGCGTCGGCATGCGCGACCAAGTCTTCCGCATTGTCCCCGTGGTCGGGAAAAACGGCCACGCCCACGCTCCCGGTGACGCGCATATGGGTGCCGCGGAACCGGAACGGGATGGCCGCGATCGCGTTCGCGATGCGCGCCGGTAAAGCATTGAGATCGCTATTCGGCGTAAGCGTGCTCAAAATGGCAAATTCGTCGCCGCCCAACCGGGCGAAGGTTTCCTCGTGTCGCACTAAAGTGGAAATTTCGCCGGCGATGCGCACGAGGACTGTATCGCCGGCCTTATGACCGAAGGTATCGTTGATGTATTTGAACTCGTCGAGATCGAAATAAATAAGGCAGAATTTGGTGCCGGTACGTACGGACGTAGTAATTAGGCGTTCGAGTTGGTCTTGAAAGCGGTGACGATTGAACAGGCCGGTTAACGGATCGCGTTCAGCGAGATCGAGAAGTTGCTTCGCGGTTTGACGCTCGAAGGTGATATCCTCATAAATCCACAAGCGGCCGATGGTTTGCCCATCATCGTCGGTTACCGGATAGGAAATCTGGGCCAGAACCCGTCCGTCGTATAACTCAAGTTCAAACCGCTCGCTGGCCTCGTGAGTGTCAAGCACGCGTAAGACATGCTTGGAAGCGTGATCTGGACGGGCGAAGCGGTGTGTCGAATGCTCCAGTACGTCGCGAGTCGCTCGTCCCACCGGCTCGAAGCTTTCCTCTATCGCCCACATGCGCAGAAAGGCGGGGTTGACATACTCGATGATGCCTTGCCGGTCCTCGAGCAAAATGCCGATGCTCATAGCGGACAGCAGCGCCCCCATGCGCCTTTGTTCCTGCTGGGCGAGGCGCGCCAGCTCCCGCTGCCGGTTTTCGGAAAACCGCAGGCGCTCCAAAACCCGCCGCAAACGCTGCTCGGTATGTTTGCGGTGCGTAATGTCATGCCATAAGGCAAAAAAACCCGACACGGTTCCCTTTTCGTCAGTTCGGGGCACATACTGAATGTCGAGCCATCGAGGGAGTCCTTTCGGGTTTTTAGCCAACAACTCGTAGCGGACTGCCTCGCCGGACAAAGCCGCTTGGACACGTGGTTTCGCCTGCTCGTAAACTTCCGGGTCCATAAGTTCGGGCATCCGCTTACCGATAATTTCGCCGCGCGACCGTTGAAACCAATCCTCATAGCCTCGATTGACCAAGACGTAGCGCTGCTCGCGATCGATCAGCGCTACGTACACCGGTATCGAATCCACGACCAACTGGATCAGTTCCTTAGCATGACGGACTTCATCCTCGGCCAGTTTACGCTGCGTGATGTCCTGAACGATGCCGGTACCGGCGACGGGTCGACCGTTACGATCGAAGTCCAGCTCGGCCCTTTCTCTTACCCACCTGACTTCGCCAGCGACCATGATGCGATACTCGACGTCGTAAGTCTCGCCGCGCAAAGCAGCTTGCCAGGATCTTTCGACAAATGCGCGGTCTTCGGAATGAACCAGCGTCAAGAAGTCTTCCAGCGCGAGCGGCAGGGCTTCCGACATTCCAAGGATCCGGTACATTTCGGCAGACCCGCGGAGCGTATTGTTCGTGACGTCCAAATGCCAACTGCCGACATGGGCCACGGACTGCGCGCGACGAAGGTCGGCCTCGCGCTCGCGAAGGTCTTGCTCGATAAGCTTTCTATCCTCGATTTCCTTCAGAAGCCTTCGGTTGGCCGCTTCCAGCGAAACCGTGCTTTCCCGCACGCGCTCCGCAAGACTGGCGGTGAGTGCCGCCGTCTCGGCGCGCGCAGCCTCCTCCTGTTTTCGTGCGGCGACATTTGCCGACCGAGTAATAATCACCAGGGCAAAGGTCAGCGCGACCCCGCAAAGCCCTCTAAGGAGATGAACGGGAATGCCGGCGACGGCGAAAAACGAGCCAGTGGTAGGGAGCCAAGCGGGGAACGCGGTGTCTCCCTCGACCACGAGTCCTGCACCGACGGCATAGACGATCAGCGCGCCGGCCGCGACATAAAAATAAGGCTTGGTCTCTGGGAGAACCGGCCACCCGCACACGCGTCCCCGCCTCACCACCAAAGACAAACCGCTCAGCACCCCGCCGCTGAAACCAAAAAAAATCCGTCCGCCAGCACTCAGCCCGCGAGCGGCATCATCGGCTACCGACGTCGTCGCATATACGCCGCCCAACAGCGGGAGATAAACCCAAAGTCCAAGCCACGCCCGACAACTCGGCTGCTCGCTCGGGCGGGAAACCGCACAGATCATCGCCAGACGGCGCCCGAATTCGAACAAAGCCAGGTACGAAAGCACCAATATGCAGGCATTCAGCCAATGTAGGCCCGCATTTTCCGCCCGGTTCAGCAGCGTCCAGGCATCCAACCATTCCTTGATGCCGTGTAAAGTACCGAATATCCCCAACAGCCAAAGCTCCGACGCGAAAGGAAGCATTCGGTCGCTGCGCGGCTGCAAGAACACGACGGTTGCGAGTATTAGGAAAGACAATCCATAAAAAGCATAGAAGTCTATAAGTCGAAGCGGGGAGAGATAAGCGAACTCTGCCATCGGGGCTTTTCTTATTGTCGGGCTACGGCGACATCATACGTAAGTCCGGCGAACATAAGAAAGAAAAAGCTGTCACGAGAATAGAAAATCTCGCGCCCCAAGGCGGGCTGTTCCTCCGCTTCACCGATCAAAGGCCAATCTCAGCGGACCGCCGAAATCCCTGGCCTAATTCAACGCAGGACCTTTGACAAACTCAGGACGGGCCTATCAAAGGCGCTGGCAAGCGATTTCCCGAACTTGGTTTTAAGTTGACCGCGGAACGTCGAGCTCGACGACCTCGCCGCGCAGTTCCCCGTCTGAAAGCAGCAGACGTCCGATCGAAACCGGCAGCTTGAACCGCCTTGGCCCCGCGCTACCCGGATTCAAATAGAGGACCGTTTCCTCGATTTGCAGCTTCGGTTGGTGAGAATGTCCTGAAACCACTGCATTGAATCCCGCCGTCGCTGGATTCAGATTCAGCTCTTTCAGATTGTGCAAGAGGCAGATGCTTCGTCCATCGACACAGATGACTTCCCGCTCCGGTAGCGAAGCCGCCCAAGCGCCTTTGTCTACGTTCCCGCGAACGGCGACGACTGGCGCGATTTGTTGCAAGGCTAGGAGCACCTCGATACGACCGATGTCACCGGCATGCAGAATCAGATCGCTGCCGCGTAGGGCCGCGATCGCTTCCGGCCGCATCAGACCGTGAGTATCCGAAATAACACCGATATTACGCATTGAGGCTCCAACTCCTGAACCTATTATTCATTAGGCCTGTGCTCAGGCGGCTTGTCGCCGCGCCGGGGCATCCCTGCCCCAGATTAACCCAGCCGATATTGATCGGCCGGGTTAACAAACCGACCCACGCAGTCTTCCTTATTTCCCTTTCGACAAACTCAGAACTGTCCCTATGGTGCATCACTACGTTAATTGTTACTTTGAAAAACGGAATGCATGTCGTGGACGTGCAGACCAGAGTCGACGGTTCTAACCGTTAAGCCTTGACGTTAAGGAGATCACTATGAAAACAAGCTTGAAATGCATCGTTGCCGCATTTCTGATTTCGCCAGTTTGTTCGATCGGCTTAGCCGAGGAACAAAAGCCCCAGCCATCCCCCGGCCAGCACCAAATGGGAGGCATGGGCGGAATGATGGGAGGCATGGGCATGATGGGAAGCATGACTGACGAACAACTCGAGCAGCACATTCGGCAAGCGCAGGATCATATGTTGAAAATGCACGAACTCATGAACCAAATCCTTGCCGCCAAGGACGACAAAGAACGCGAGCGCTTGAAAGAAGAACAACGGAAACTCATGCGGGAGCACCATAAACAGCATCAGGAAATGATGCAGCGACACATGCAACAAATGAGGCAACACGGCGGTCCGATGCAAGGCGGCCAGCAGATGCAACACGGCACGCCCGCACAATGACGAGATCGATAGCGAACGGGCCACTTTAAGGTCCTTCGCGATTGAAGGAGACAAGCGGCCGGCAATACAGGATTACGCCGACCGCTTGTCAGTAAATCATCCGCTTCGGTCTAGCGTATAGGACATCACGTAATCGTCGTAGTAATAGCCGTCGCCGGCTTCGGTCACTTCGGCGCGAACTACGACGAAACCGGCCCGGCGATAGGCCCGGACCGCTTTTTCGTTCTTCCGGAACACGTAAAGATAAATTTCCTTAACGCATAAACGCTCGGCGATGGCCTTGGCGTGTGCCAAAGCAAACGCGCCATATCCCCGTCCGTGATATTCCGGCAAGAGATACAGCTTGTTGAGCCGCATACGCGCCTGCTCCGGCTGGTGGTGATAAGCCAGAAAACCGATCATTTTCCCGTTTAGCATGATCCGCTCGTAGACGATGCCGCGTTCCATTTCGCTCCGTATCACGTCAGGGCGGTACATGCGGTTCCAAAAATACGCTATGGCATCCTCGTTCAGCACATCCGGAAAATAATGGCGCCGCCAGATGTCCAGGGCCATGTTTGCTATATCCTCGGCGTCATGGGGTCGGGCGGAAACGATACTCAGCATGGCTAACCGATAAGCTGTCCGTCCACTCGATACTTGAGATGACTGCCACAACCCGCCCGGCAATCACCGGCACCGAAGCGCGCGATGACAATGCGGCCGGGAGTCAGGCGGTTGACCTCGCACTCCGCCGCCTCGAACCTCAACACTTGATCGACCTCGACACCCGGGGCGGCCAACAAATAGTCGATATGCCAGCGCAGTCGCTTGGTCTTGCGCAGATGCCGCGCGATTCTCGCTTCCAGTCCTCGTTTGGCGCTGCCGGTGTAGACGTAATACCCGGCCGGAAAATCAAACATACCCAGTTGACCAACCTGGATCGGGAGATGCGTGGGAACGTGAATCAGCAACTGATAGGTCGAAAACGTCATAACCGGTTATGCCGGATTGTCGCTGGGGATAAAGAAGCACTCGACATCGAAAGCGCTCCGTACCCGTTCCATCAGGGCTTGAATGCCGAAACGCTCGGTTGCGTTATGCCCGCCCGCGTACATGTGCAGCCCGGCTTCTTGGGATTCATGCCAGTCGTGTTCGCTCATCTCGCCGGTGATATAGGCGTCGAGCCCTTCCTGCAAAGCCAGGGGCCAATCTCGGTTGGCACCGCCGGTGATAATCCCGGCCGATCGAACGAGCGCGTGTTCATCCGGCGTTGCGAACAATACCGGATGTTGGAGCATCGCAGCCAGTCGGTCTCGCAGCGCGGCGGCGCTCAGCGGCTCGGCGAATATCCCCTTGATCCCGGTCGGACAACGTTGGTAGTCACCAAACGGCTGCTGTTCCACTAAGCCAATGTTTCGCCCGAGACAGGCGGCATTGCCGACGTCTGGATGGGCATCCAGCGGCAGATGATAAGCGAACAGGCTGATATTGTTTCGTACCAGAGGAAACACGCGCCGGGCGAAAGGCCCGGTCAAGGTTTTAGGTCCGTGGAATTTCCAGAACAGCCCGTGGTGCACGATCAGCGCCTGAGCGTACCGTTCCGCTGCTATAGTGGCGGAATGCGCCGTAGCTGAAACGGCAAAGGCGATGCGCTCGATCTGCTGGCTCCCTTCAATTTGCAAACCGTTTGGCCCGTAATCCGCAAAATCTTGCGGTCTCAAGAGTTCTTTTAAGAATGTGTCCAAATCATCTCTTGTCATCATCTTGCCACCTTTGACAGACCCCGCATTCCCGGCTCCGCACGCCTCGCTTCATCGCCGGCGCGCCATGCCTGCCATAATACCGCCATTCTCTCTTTCCGCTTTACAAGCTGCTTATTTCAGGCGCGGCACTGCCTGCGACCGCGCTGGACGTAAAATCAGAACATCATTAGATTGGAAAATTCTCTTTGCTCCTAATGTAACAACATGATGACTCGGAGAGACCTATTGGCACGTTCGCTGACTTTGGTTGCATGGGGGATGCTCAGCCCGGCAGCACTCTTCGCGACTTTCGCGGAAGCCAAAGGCAAGGCAGGCCCCAAACCTTTCAGCAAGGCATGGCTCATCGAGGAAGCCAGGCGGCTTTCCCAGAAACCCTTCGATCCGCCGGAAGAAACCTTACCGGCATGGATCGCTGATCTCGATTGGGACGACTACCAATCGATCCGCTACAAGAACAAGCGCGCAATCTGGGCCAAGCTAGATCTGCCGTTCCAAGCGAAACTCTTCCACCTCGGCTTGTTCTTCAAGCACCCGGTCGAAATCTATGAAGTCGTCCATGGCATCGCCGAACCGATCACCTACTCGACCGATCTGTTCCGCTTCGGACCGAATCTCAAAGTTCCACGGAAAGTCAGCGACATCGGGTTTGCAGGGTTCCGCGTCCTTGCAGAGCCGGACTTCGAACGGGATGTGTTCGCTTTCCTGGGGGCGAGTTACTTCCGGGCCGTCGGCGCCACCAAGCAGTACGGCCTATCGGCGCGCGGACTGGCGATCGACACGGGTCTGCCGCGTCCCGAGGAATTTCCACTATTTCGTCGCTTCTGGCTGGAACGGCCGGCACCGAAAGCTGAATTCGTGACTATCCATGCATTGCTTGACAGCCCGAGTATCTGTGGCGCGTACACCTTTGACGTCAATCCGGGGGATACGACCGTCATGGAAATCGAAGCCTACCTGTTTCCGCGTAAGTCGATCGAACGGATCGGCATAGCACCGTTGACATCCATGTATCAACACGGTGAGAACGACCGCCGCGTGGCCGACGATTACCGCCCGGAAATCCACGACAGCGATGGGCTAGCCCTTTGGACCGGAAACGGCGAATGGATTTGGCGGCCCTTGGTCAACAGTCCGGTGGTGCGCGTCAATTCTTTCATGGACAACAATCCGAAAGGATTCGGCCTTTTACAGCGGGATCGCAACTTCGACCACTACCAGGATGACGGTGCCAATTACCATTTGCGTCCGTCCGCCTGGGTGGAACCGCTCGAAGCATGGGGCCGGGGTGCCGTACAACTGGTAGAGATTCCAACGCTAGATGAAACTTTCGACAATATCGTCGCGTTTTGGAACCCGGAAGAACCGTTCGAGCCCGGCCGAGAACGGGTGTTCAAGTACAGGCTTTTTTGGGGCGAGCCGCCGGTCAGCTCAAATGCGGCCAAAGTGATTGCAACCCGGACCGGACTCGGCGGCATACCGGGACAAAAGAACCGCATACCGTCGCGAAAGTTCGTCATCGATTTCGAAGGCGGACGTTTGAGCGAACTGCCGGATACCGCTAAAGTCGAGCCGGTGATCACGGCGTCCCGCGGCCAACTCAAGGATCCGGCGGCGCGCCCGATACTGGGTACTAACGCCTGGCGCTGCAATTTCGACTTGATCAGCGAGGGCAGCGAACCGATTGATTTGCGCTGTTTTCTTCGGGACGAATCGGGAGCACTGACGGAAACCTGGCTTTATCAGTGGACCCCACCGGCCTGAGGTGGGTTTCGCACCTAGCGAACTCAACCGCGGGCCTTTACCTGCCGATGGGTTCTTTTTCACCCGCCGAGAAATTCAGGCATCCGTGCGGCGAGGACAAACGATTTCTTGATGCGGCGGGGCGGGAATGCCGATGTCAGTAGAAATGCTTATGGCTTTTCATGCCCGCCGCTCCATACTACCGGGAGCTTAATTCGTAGGTCCTACAAGTTCAGCTCGCGCTGCGTATTTTCCAACGGATACTGGATCACACGGATGAAAGGACTACCCGTTCCAGCATTAGGCCGGAATTCGCCGGCAGAGATCTTTGTCTTCGCCGCCATAGCAGTTCCGAAATTCGATAACGCCGGACTTTTGCATTTTGATGAAACGGCCTTACAGAGTTTTCCGCTTTTGAGCCTGGCTGTTCCACTCTTGTTGGTCGCGCTGCTCATCTTGAGCAAGCGGTTCGGCAGAGCAAGGCAAACACCCCAGCAATCCGGCAAAAACTTCGACACAATCCTGGAGTGGACGCCGACTGCCATCTGCATAACAGAATCGACCGACGGGCATTGCGTATACGCCAACCGCACCGCTTGCGAATTGTTCGGCCTTTCATTCGGAGAGCACAGCCAAATCAACCTCAACGCCGCCATAGCGGAAAACTGTGCCGCCCAGCAGCTCTGCTTGGACGCTTTGACATCAGGTGATATCGCGCGAAATACGCTCACCCTAAAACGCAAAGACGGCAGTTTGCTGACAGTCGATGTCAGCGTAAGGATGATCGACGATGGGCGATTCGTGTGGTGTTTCAGCGATGTGACGGAACATAAGCGCACCGAAGAGGAGCTTCGAAACCAAATCCGATTCGCGGATGATCTGATAAAAAGTCTGCCCGGCATCTTCTATTTGGCGGATAAGAACGGCCGCTTTTTGCGCTGGAACGCCAATTTCGAAGCGGTGTCCGGGTACTCGGCAGGCGAATTAGAACGCGCCCATCCCTTGGATTTCGTTTCTGAAGCCGATAAATGTGCTCTAGTCGGGGACAACGTCATCGAAATGTTCACCTCGGAACGTCCGCCGGCGGAATCGTACTTTCTGACAAAAGACAGACGACGAATCCCGTTTTTCTTCACCAGCACGAAAGCGAAGCTCGGGCAAGACGACTGCTTGCTCGGCGTTGGGCTCGACATCACCTCGCGCAAAACCGCCGAGGAACAGATTTATTACCTGGCACACTACGATGCACTCACCAACCTTCCCAACCGGATCCTATTCAACGACCGAATCAATTGCACGCTGTCTTTAGCCAGCCGGTACGGACAACAGTTCGCGGTACTGTTCGTCGATCTGGATTGTTTCAAAAAAATCAATGATACGCATGGACATTGCGTGGGCGACATAGTCCTAAAACAAACGGCGCATCGGATTGCCCTATCGCTGCGCGACAGTGATACTGTCGCCCGCATCGGTGGCGATGAGTTCCTGGTTTTGCTTCCGGGGATTGCCGGAACGGAGGAAGCCTGCATCGTTGCGGAAAAAATTTTGACCGCGGTCGCGCGCCCTCTGGAAGCGGACGGTACGGAAATCACCGTCTCCTCAAGCATCGGGATCGCGATCTATCCGATTCACGGCACCGACAACCACAGCCTGATCAAAGCCGCCGATGAGGCCATGTACCATGCCAAGCGAACGGGCAAGAACCGGTACCACATCAAGAAAAACATGCCCTCCTTCAGCAACGCGGCGAATAAGCTGTACCGCCATTGCTAAGCGCCCGTCCCGGTAGGCCGTTACCCCAAGCCCTTCGAGCTAGCTCAAGACAGTCCTTTCGACCGAGCTCAGGGCAAACCCGTCGGCCTAGCGCAAGGCGGACTCTTCGACGCGCCTCGCAGGGCGTATTCAGTCGACGGATTTCGATAGCCCACTGAAAAGGTCCAAGAACATCGCCCGTATCCGACACGCTGCCGGGCTTTATCGAACCAAATACCGACTGAAAGGTGCGATCGCGCCACAAAACCGGCGTCGACAGAGGTGCATGGGATCGTCTGGAACTCTCCACGAAAAATCTTTCCAAGCATCATTCAAGATGCCTGGGAATTGAGTCCTTCAAGACTTTCAAGATCATCAAACCGAGCTTCGCCACCGTTTACTGAAGTCCTACCACTTGAATGTCGCCGTAACCGCAACGCTCTCACCGTCTCCGTACGGATTGCAGGATGATGCGCGATACCGGACCATAAGGCGGGCATGGACAACTCTGACAAGCGCCTATGAATTCTGTTTGCGGCTCATCAAACCCTATCTCGAACATCAAAGGTATCCTGTTCGATCTCGATGGTGTGCTTTACATCGGCTCGCGCGTTATCGAGGGCGCTCCCGAGACCGTCAAACGCATCCGCGCGACAGGCTATCGCCTTCGTGTCATCACCAATACCAGCACGCAGTCGTTGGCTTCGCTGCACGACAAACTCCTGCAACTCGGATTCGACATCGATCACGCTGAAATCCTGAGTGCGCCGCAGGTGGTTTTGCGCTACTTGAAACGTAGCGGTTCCCCGCCCTGCGCTCTGTTGTTGGATGACGATGTAAAACGCGACTTCGCGGAAATTAGGGACGTGCAGATCGAGCAAGCAAACTGCATCGTGCTTGGCGACATCGGCGAGAGCTGGTCTTACGGGTTGCTCAACCGGATCTTCAATCGGCTGATGCAGGGCGCCACGCTCGTGGCCGTTCATAAGAACCGGTTCTGGCAAACCGAAGAGGGACTCAAGATGGATATCGGCGGGTTCGTCACGGCATTGGAATACTGCAGCGGCATCCAGGCTACGGTCATGGGAAAGCCCTCCCCGGATTTCTTCAGAATCGCGTTACAGGATATGGGCCTGAGACCCGACGAAACAGCCATCGTCGGCGACGACATCGATTCGGATATCGGCGGCGGTCAGAAGGCTGGTCTTACGGGCATTCTGGTTAGGACCGGCAAGTACCGAGAGAGCTACGTGAACGCCTCGCCGATTCGCCCCGACAAGATTATCGACTCGGTAAACGACCTGCCGGCGCTGCTGGGCCTCTAACGGATAATCGATATCTACGCGATGAATGAGGTCATACACACCGGCACGATCGCTCATTTACGAGCCGATCCGTTTACCGAAGAGAACGCCCTGGAGATCATCGAATGCGGCGCGCTGGCGATAGACTCATCGGGCCGAATTGCCTCCCTAGGGGAACGCACGACGGTTTTCGCCACCTTTCCCGAAAGCGAAATCGTTGACCACGGCAATGCTTGGCTCATCCCCGGACTCATCGACGCGCACCTGCACTTTCCTCAGTTTTACGCAACCGCCGGTTTCGGCACAGGTCTACTGGACTGGCTGGAGCACACCGTCTACCGGGCGGAGGCTCGGTTTGCCGACGAGTCGTTCGCCAAAACGGCGGCGGAGCAATTCGTCGAGCGCCTGCTAGCCTGCGGAACGACTACGGCCATGGTGTTCGGCTCCCAGTTCTACGAGGCGAACGCCGCTCTGTTCGAGGCCGCCGGGCGCTCCGGCATGCATCTGATTGCCGGCATCACCCTGATGGACAGGAATGCGCCGGCGGTGTTGCTCACTACAGTCAATCAATCGGCCGATGCGGCCGAAAAGCTCATTGCTTTGTGCCGGCAGGCTCCAAGGCTTCACTATGCCATCACTCCACGCTTCGCCCTGTCCTGTTCGCCGGAACTGCTCGAACTGTGCGGTTCGCTGCTTAAACAGCATCCCGATAGCTACGTGCAGACCCACATCAACGAAACCCGGCAGGAAGTCGCCGCGGTGCGTGCCGCATTTCCCAAAAACCGACACTATCTGGACGTTTACGACAGCTTCGGACTTCTCACTGAGCGCACGGTACTAGCACACAGCATCTACACCACGGAAGCCGAACTGGCGCGGATGGCCGCGGCGTCCTGTGCGGTTTGCCACTGCCCTACCAGCAATGCCTACCTTGGAAGCGGCTTGTTCCCGTTGCGACGACACCTAGCTCACGGCATTCGAATGGCGCTGGGCACGGACATCGGTGCCGGTACGCAGTTTTCCGTGTGGCGGGAACTGTCCGAAGCTTTTAAAGTGCAGCAGTTGCAGGGCTTTTGCCTAAATGCAGCACAATTGCTTTATCTTGCGACGCTTGCCGGTGCGAAAGCGCTCGGCCTAGAACGAGAGGTCGGTAATTTCGCGCCCGGCAAGAGTGCCGACTTTTTCGTGCTCGACTATGAGGAGGACCGATATATCGCCGCCCGCCTGAGCCGATGCGAAAGCGCGGCCGAGCAGCTTTTCTGCCTGCTGCACTTGGCAGATGAACGACACGTGGACTCGACCTATGTTCAGGGACGACTGGCGGCATCCCGTAATTCCAAATCGCTTTCAATAGGGCATTAATTTTGTAGGGCGGGTTAGGCCGCGAGGCCGTAACCCACCGAGCGACCTCGAACCTGTCCTGAGCCAGGTCGAAGGGTCGGTGGGTTACGCGGAGCCTGCCCCGAGCGGAGCCGAGGGGCTAACCCGCCCTACGATTCATGTTCATTTGAATGCGGAATGGAATAACCAGGCGTAAACAGGGCGTCACAAGTTAGTAGTGTTGGCCTGGTAAACGCCGCTCTCCACACCCAGGAAGTAACCATTGCATTATTGCGACGGGTCAGGTCAAACATCCCGCCGCTGAACGATTTTTCCGATGAAAGACAGGCTCGATCGCAGCGCCCGCCGACCGGATTCGTCGTCCATGTCGAACCCTTCCCGCTCCATGCTGGTCACCCTTGCTCATTACGGCGCCCCCGGACGCATCCGAGTCAAAATCCGCGGACTCTACCGATCGGAAATCTTGAAGGCGGCGCTCGAAGAGCTTCCGAGCAGGAACCGGTGGCTGGAATCGGTAAGCGCTAATCCGCTTACCGGCAACGCCTTGATTCGATTCACGCCGGATCGGCCGATCGCCCACATTATCGACGAACTGGAACAGTGGGTCCGAACACATTGGAAGCCGAGAACCGCTGCGCTCAAACCCCAGGCGAAAGCGCGAACCCAGGGTTCTTGGAACTCCAATACTGTCAACGTTGACTTTTTCAAAGGCCAGAAAGCCGCATTCGAAAGGCCGACACTACAACTGGTCGAAAACCCGGACGTCAAAGCCACCTCTCACAGGCCAATCTGGCACTCGATTAAAGCCGAAGAGGCGCTGACGACCTTTGGTTCCGGGCATGACGGTTTGACTGCCAAGGTCGCCGCGGCGCGCCTGCGCCGCTACGGTCCGAATACCTTGATCGAGCAAAAGCCGCGCTCGGCTATGGCGATGCTTGCGGGACAGTTCATGAGTCCGCCGGTCGCACTGCTCGGGGTTTCGGCGGCAATTTCGATCGCGACTGGCGGGATAGCAGACGCTTTAGCCATCTTGAGTGTCGTATTAATCAACGCAGGAGTCGGCTATTTCACCGAAAGCGAAGCGGAAAAGATCATCAGTTCGCTGGCCACCCTGACGCCGACCCGCACCATGGTCATTCGCGAAGGGAAAAAAACCGACATTGCAGTCGAACATGTCGTACCAGGCGATATTCTTGTACTCGAGCCGGGCTCCTTTGTAGCGGCGGACGCGCGCTTGATCGCGAGCAACCGATTGACGGTCGACGAATCCGCTCTAACGGGAGAAAGCCTCCCGGTCAGCAAACACCATAACGACCTCGCTGCGGCAGATACGCCTCTGGCCGACCGCAAGAATATGGTCCACCGAGGCACCGTAGTCACCGGCGGCAACGGAAAAGCCGTGGCGGTATCGACGGGACGCCACACCGAAATCGGTGTGATCCAATCCCTGGTCGGAACCGTCAAGCCACCGCAAACCCCTTTGCAGCGTCAACTAAGCCGTATGGGAACCCAACTCGCGCTTGTCTCGGGCGGCATCTGTGCGGCGATGTTCGGCCTTGGTCTGCTACGCGGGTTTACCGCGCTGCAAATGCTGAAGTCCTCGATCTCCCTGGCGGTCGCCGCTGTTCCCGAAGGTTTGCCGGCGGTCGCGACCACTACGCTCGCTTTAGGGATACGGCGCATGCAAAGGCGAAAGGTCCTTGTCCGTCAGCTGCCCGCCGTGGAGACGCTCGGGTCGGTGCGGACGCTTTGTCTCGACAAGACCGGTACGCTTACCGAAAACCGGATGCGAGCCGTCAGCATCGAAACGCCCGAATGCTCCGTCACTCGAACGAACGGCAGCTTGCTCATGAATGGAGAACCGTTCGCCCTTGCAGAGCAGAAAGACCTCGAGCGCCTACTTCAGGTCGTCAGTCTTTGCAGCGAGGTTAGGCTGGTTGAGAACGGAAACGGGCTCCAGCTCGATGGGACCCCCACGGAATCGGCATTGGTGGAGATCGCGATGGATGCCGGGGAGAACATCAAAGCCCTGCGGGCACGGCATCCGCTCGTAAAGACGGTATACCGGGCGGAGGATCGACCGTACATGGTCACGGTGCACAAGGATCCCGACGGCACACATCTGGTCGCGGTTAAGGGGAGTCCCGCGGATGTCCTTGGTTTGTGTACACACAGGCTGCGCAACGGCGAGTGCATTGAACTCGACGAAACCGCGCGTGCGGCGATCATGGCGCAGAACGAACGCTTGGCCGGCCACGCCTTGCGAGTGCTGGGCGTCGCCTTCGGTTATTCTCAAGACATCAGCACTGCATCCGTAACCCAAAACCTGGTCTGGCTGGGTTTGATCGGAATGGAAGATTCCGTTCGCCCTGCGATGGCTGAGCTGATGGCCAAATTCCACGATGCCGGAATCAATACCGTAATGATCACCGGCGATCAGAGCGCCACGGCCTTCTCGGTTGCCAAACGTTTGCGACTGAACGGCGACAAAGCCCTCGAAATCATTGATTCCGCCAGTCTGGACACGCTCGACCCGGATCTGCTTGCGGGCATCGTCAGCGATACGACGGTATTCGCGCGGGTCAGCCCGGCGCACAAGCTTCGTATCGTCCAGGCGCTCCAGAAAGCCGGACACGTGGTCGCAATGACCGGTGACGGCATCAATGACGGCCCGGCGCTGAAAGCGGCCGACATCGGCGTCACGCTCGGCGGACAGGGCACCGATGTGGCGAGGTCGGTCGCCGATATCGTGCTGGAGGACGACAATCTGCACACCATGATCGCTGCGGTGGAACAGGGGCGGACGATTTACCTGAATATCCGAAAAAGCCTGCGCTTTCTGCTCTCCAGCAATTTGAGCGAAGTCGAGGTCATGCTGATCGGCACGGCGCTGGGCGCAGGCGAAGTACTCAATCCCATCCAGCTGCTATGGATCAACCTGTTGACCGATATCCTACCGGGCCTCGGATTAGCGCTGGAGCCGCCGGAACTGAATGTGCTGAAGCAGACTCCTCGCAGTCTGACTGAACCTATCATCCGGCGCGCCGATGCCGTCAGGCTGATGCGCGAATCCTTGCTGATCTCCGGTAGCGCGATGGCGGTTTATGGCTACAGCATCAGTCGCTATGGTCTGGGTCCCAAGGCGGGCACTAATACTTTTATGGCTCTCACGCTCGGGCAGTTACTGCACGCGATTAGTTGCCGGTCCGAGCGTACCAGTGTGTTCGACCGGGAGAAACGGCCGACGAATCGATTGTTGAATGCGGGGCTGCTGGGTTCGGCCGCTCTTCAGGTCGGTGCGGCCTTTCTACCCCCCTTGCGCACGCTGCTTCGACTGACTCCCATCAGCGCCCGCGACTGGATCGCGATTGCGGCTGGCGCGACGACGCCATTTTTGATCAACGAAGGAGCTAAGCGGCTTAAGTCCGGATTGCATCGGAAGGAGCGATGATTATGAAAAAGACCTTTTTGTTTACCTCCGAATCGGTGACCGAGGGTCATCCCGACCGGCTCTGCGACACCGTCAGCGATGCCATAGTCGATCGTTTTCTCCAGCAAGACCCTTACTCTCACATCGTAACCGAATGCGCCTTATCGAAAGGAATCGTGTTCGTCGCGGCACGCTTCGCCTCGAAAGCGACTGTGGACATTCCGGAGATAGCGCGACAGGTCGTGGGCGCGGTCGGTTATCGCAAGGAGGACTTCAACGCCGCCGAATGCACCGTGGTTACGAGCCTCATCGCCCAGTCTCTCGATCAACGATACGAATGGGACGAAAGGGAACTGACCGACAGGGAACTCGACCGGATCACCGTCCGCAATCAAACCACCCAGTTCGGGTTCGCCTGCAATCAAACGGCCGAACTGATGCCGTTTCCTATTACCATGGCCAACCGTTTAGCTCGACAACTCACTCTCGCGCGTGAAAACAAAACCGTTGCCTATTTATCGCCAGACTGTACTACCCAGGTCGGCGTAGAATTCGAAAACCGCAAGCCGAACCGGATTCATAGCATCACCCTGATCGCAGGACCTCAGGCAGGCTCTCACGTTGACGCCGTCCAGCTTCGCTCCGATCTCCTCGCTCACGTTGTGGATCCCGCCTTTGCCGACCAGACGATCCGACCGGACGATCGGACTGACATCTTCATCAACCCACGAGGCGCTTTTCCGAAAAGCGGACCCGCGGCCCACTCCGGCATGACCGGGCGAAAGACCGCGAGCGACACTTATGGGGGCTACGCGCGGCACTCAGGGTCCGCCCTGTCCGGCAAAGGCCCTTGCCGCATCGACCGCGTCGGCGCCTATGTCGCGCGCTATGCTGCCAAAAATGTGGTAGCGGCCGGGCTTGCGGAGGAATGCGAATTGCAATTGAGTTACACCATAGGACAGGCCCGGCCGGTCAGCATTCAAGTGTCGACCTTCGGCACGGGCCAAATCGACGAGAACACGATCAAGAGGAGGCTCGAGGACTGCGTCGATTTCCGCTTGGGCGCGATCATCCGGAAGTTCGAACTTCGCTACCTGCCTTCGAAATACAAGGGGGCGTTCTACCAAATGCTGCCCGCCCATGGACACCTGGGGACCTCATTTACAGAATTACCATGGGAGCGAACTGATCTCTCAGCCCAGCTCCGCTGAGCGCCCACGGGCTAAGAATCACGTTCTCGGCGTACAACAACAGCGTCAATGGAAGTACCTGCCGAGGCATCGACATTATCGAGCGAAAGTCCGCGTTCTTTTTGAGAGCTCGATATTAGTTGGATGCCAAAACCAACGACAAACGGACCTGACAAAAACGGAAATGTCTCAAGCCTTTAAGATGCGGACAGCCCCGCATGGTCCCGATTTATAAACGGGAACCCATCCAAGAACTCGTGAAACAGGGCGGCGAGATAAAGGAGCGTCAAAACACATGATCGTCCCCAGTGTTTGTCCATTTTCCAAGAATACCCGTCCCTGCCCCCCATTTGACTAGCCCGTTTTTGCCTTTCGGGAATTTGCCGTCACTGTGACGGGAACAGCTGTTTTATTACTTTTTGTTATTTTATTCTTATTTTTTATTCTTTTTGGTTTTTACGATCATTGCTAACATGCCTCCAACGCGATTCAAGGGCACGGACAGATTCTTCTCTCGATTTCGAATTGCGCCGCCCGAGCCCGGAACCGGAGAAATTAAAGAGTCACAGGAATACTAGGCAAGGCATGCGCTATGTCGCTCAAAAATCGTTTGCCGCATCAAACTCCAGAAACATGGCTGACAGTGCAAAAGATACTGGAAGCCCTGCACGGTCTTCGTTTTGGCGGGGTCGAAATCGTCGTGCACGATGGACGCATCGTCCAAATCGAGCGGAAGGAAAAGCTGCGGCTGAATATCCCCTGTCCTAACGAAACTGCAGAGTCCGTCAAGCTCGACGACGTGATTTAGAGCCTATCTCAATAGGCCGTTCACATTGAGCTTGTCAAAGGATTTCTTAACCCCATCGGGATAGGCTCTTAATCGCTCGCATTCTTTCGTCAGCGTGCCCCTGAAATGAGCGCGCTGTCGAGCTTTAAAACACGGCCTACCGGACCTCCGGAGGTTATAAGAAGAGTAGCCGTGAACCGACCGGACCACCGGAAGTTCTCGCATCGCGGAAGACCGGCAACGACATCGACCGTTGTCGGGGCCATGCCGTATTACGTGAGGACAACAGCATGCAAGAGCCACATTTCAAATTCGCCATTGCCCTATTCGGGCTAGGCGTGTCCGTGCTTCATTCGGAGCATTCACATGCCATCAGCCGCATGAAAGCTCCTTTCGATCCACTTCGAGAACGATGGCTGGAATATCGCCACAGTCACCCCGGGATGAACGGAAACCGAACCCAGTCGACGCCGTCGGCGGCCGAGGCGAAACGAAAACCGTCCACTTCGGTGCCGGCGGGCGGTTCGGTCAAACCGTTGAGGTAGCACCCGTTATGGCAAATAAGAATTAAAAGGTAAAAAAATGAAGCCACGTTTTTCGAAGACTTTGCAAGGTTCGATCCTTGTGAGCCAGCTGTTGGGGATGCCGAGCTTGGCCATTGCCGAAGACTACTATCGCCCAACTCGCGCCTACCGGGCTGAACCGCACTACGAACCGCCCCGCTACGTGCGCAATCTGAGCAAAACTCAGTTCAAGGAATTCCGCGACATCACGTGGTTGAACGTCGGACTCGACTTCCGCGCCCGGTACGAGTACCGCGAAAACGATTTCCGGCCCTGGACGGACACGTCATCGGGAACTGCGGTCCGACGATATCGCCCGGATCCCGACAACATCTGGCTGTTGAGAACTCGTGCCTATCTGGGCATTCAGGACATCCTCGATCCCTTCCGCTTCGCCGTGGAATATGAAGATGCGCGCAGCTACAACAGCCTGTATGAACGGGATAACGGCACGACCAACGAGTTCGAGCTGATCCAGGGGTATGCGGAGCTGTATTTTCGTAACGCGCTGGGCGAAGACCGTCCTTTGAGCATTCGCGCCGGGCGCATGAGTCTCGAGTTGCTGGACCGAAGGTTGATCGGCAACAACCAGTTCCGCAACACGACCAACAACTTCGAAGGTTTTCGGGTCAGCTTCGGGAAGCGGCAAAACGATTGGGATCTGGACACCTTCGCATTGCAGCCGGTCGAGCGTTTGAAATACGAGTTCGACCGCCCCGACGAAAAAACATGGATCTACGGCGGCGTGCTCAGCATCCGGCGGTGGTCGGATTTCATCACGGTTCAGCCCTATTTCCTCGGACGCAAGCAGAACGGCGATCTCGCCGCCGGCCTGACCGACCGCGACATTTACGCGCCCGGTTTGCGCGTCTACGGCTTTTTCGGCAAAACCGGCTTCGATTTCGACGCCGACATCAACAAGCAATTCGGCCGTTCCGGGCAAATCCGCACGGTGCAAGGAAGCCGCGTGCAGGCCAATCTCCAGCATGATGCCCTGGCCTACTCGCTGGAACTCGGCTACACCTTCGATCACGCCTGGAAACCAAGAGTCAGCGCCTACTACGGCTACGGCACCGGTGACAGGGGACAGACAGACGGCAGAAACGAACGCTTCGATATCTTTTACGGCTTCAACCAGCCCTGGTCGCGCAGCGACTATTTCTCCTGGGACAACATCCATGCGCCCAAAGCGAGATTGCAGTTTTCACCGTTCAGGGATGTTCGCGTCGAGACCGGCTACAACGCGTATTGGCTGCAGAGTGAAACGGACGCATGGAACCGCGCCAACCTGCGCGACCCCACGGGTCGAAGCGGTAGCTTCCTGGGCCATGAGTTCGACATCCGTTTCGTGCACAAACTCAACCCTTACATGGATTGGAGTCTGAGCTACGCCCGTTTCACGCCGGGCGATTTCACCAAGGACGTGGGCAAGAGAATGGGCGCCTTCACCTCGGAGCCCAGCAACTTCTTTTATTTCGAGGTCAACCTGAACGCCTTCGGCGATGGCAACCCGAAGCTCTGATTTCAGAATGGCCCTAACCTGATCACATTCACTCATCGTTTATCAAGGAACATATTCCATGACATTCAGAACCATAAAAAAGACCTTAAGTACGATCCTCCTCGGCACGGCACTGGCCGCGTCCACCGCAACCGAAGCCGCCGATGTCAGCCTACTCAACGTCTCGTACGACCCCACCCGTGAGTTCTACGAAGAATACAACGCGGCCTTCACCAAATACTGGCGCGAAAAAACCGGGGACACGGTTACCGTCAAGCAATCCCACGGCGGCGCCGGTAAACAAGCCCGTGCCGTGGTCGATGGCCTGGAAGCCGACGTAGTAACCCTGGCGCTTTCTTTCGACGTCGATCAGCTGCACAGCAAGGCCAAACTGATTCCGGAAAACTGGCAGTCACGCTTGCCGCATAACAGCGCTCCCTACACCTCCACCATGGTGTTCCTGGTGCGCAAGGGAAACCCCAAAAACATCAAGGACTGGGACGATCTGATCAAACCCGGCGTCTCCGTCATCACGCCCAACCCCAAAACGTCCGGTGGAGCCCGCTACAACTATCTCGCCGCCTGGGGCTATGCCTTGAAGAAATACGGTAGCGAAGACGCCGCCAAAGACTTCGTCAAAAAGCTCTATCAAAACACGGCCGTGCTCGACACCGGCGCACGCGGCTCCACGATCACCTTCGCAGAGCGGGAAATCGGCGATGTGCTGATCACCTGGGAAAACGAAGCGTACCTGACGCTGAAGGAATATGGCGAGGACAAATTCGAAATCGTCGCCCCCTCGATCAGCATCCTGGCGGAACCTCCGGTGACCTGGGTCGACAAGGTGGTCAAAAAACATGGTACCGAAGAACTCGCCAAGGCGTATCTGGAATACCTTTACAGCCCGGAGGGACAGGAGATCGCGGCGAAAAACCATTACCGGCCGCGCGACCCGGAAGTGCTGGCGAAATATAAGGACCAATTCAAGGAACTCGAACTCTTCACGATCGATGAAGTTTTCGGCGGCTGGCCCAAGGCGCAGAGCACGCACTTCGCCGACGGTGGCGTGTTCGATCAGATTTACGAGCCGGGACGCTAAAGGGTTTACGGCTTGAACTAGCCGTAGGTCGGCAATTCTTTGTCGACACCAGCGTCGGGAAAGGATTCCCGAGCGACTCGCTGAGCTTCCTCGCCTTGAATCCGCCGGCAGACCGGGATCGTCCGCCCTCCCCTGTGGCCATTTTCTAACTAAGGAGTAAACTCATGCCGCTGCAACAGCTCGTCGAGTATTTCAATCAGCGCTTCACCGAGGCGCAAGGCTTCAAGGAACCCCCGCTGCGGCTGAATGGCACGCGGGTCGAAGGACGTTTCGGAAACTATCGTATCGGCAGCATTCTCCAACCGGTACGTCTGGCCGCGTCGCTACCGATCGTAATCGGCCACGACGCGTCCTCGTTCATACCGGACGTGCCGACCGAATCGAATCCGGCGCCCCCGATATCGGCCTCCGATGCATCCGAAGACATCGTCAACCTCGATCGTCTAACCCGCACGGTCCACATGCTCAATTACCTGCCGGTTTCCCACAACGACGGGCACTTGTTCCTCCACGTGCACCCACGTCACGTGCTCGCCGTAAAAAAGGATCACGGCGCCTATTTCGAGGAAATCATCCGACGCTGCGGCCTCTCGACCCGCCGCGTAGTCATCACGCTGCAGGTCAGTCCGGTCTACGACCGCCATCTGGTTCTGCTGCTCGAGCGGCTTCGAAATTATCGCGATCGCGGTTACTCGACGGCGATCAAGTTTGACGACCGCGCAGGTGTGGGCTTCCTCGAACGGTATTGTATCGAATTCCTATACCGGTTCACGCCTGATTTCGTCCGGTTCGAAACGAGGTTTTTCCCAAGGCTGACCCGCGACGCCGCAAATTACCGTCGCCGTTCCTCGCTGCTGATCGCCATTCGCCGCCTGGATACTCAATTGATGATCGAGGGCATCCACAGTGAAGCAGATGCCGAACTGGCCAAGCTACTGCAAGCCGACCTGGTCAAGGGAAGTTACTACGAGCGGCACGCCGTTCGCACACCGAAACCCAGCCTGGCCGATTGCGTCGATTAAACAGATTTCCGGGGGTAAGAGCGAGCGCGTTGGTACGTTCAGGGACGCCTGATAGGCGGATAAATTCACCCTTGTGCCATAAAGGGCGATCGAGAATGTCTTGACGAGGTAAATGGATTCATGGAGTTGCAGACCCGTAGTCCCTTGCCGACGAAGACGTTCGGCCAGGGACTGGCGATGCCTGACTGACTCGCGAGCACCGTACAGTCGGTACGAAAACGCCTTAGCGCCCGGAGTCGCCAGCCGGGGTGTTTTCAATCGCCTCGTAGTCCTTGAAGCGAATATCCATGAAGTCGGTACGGATACCGGCATAGCCTTCCTTCAATAACGGAGCGCCCGCAGTGCTCGTATCCTCAGCCTCAAGTACCTTCGTCCAACCCGGCCCAAGCAGGTCGTCCTTAAGGTAAAGCGCAATGACGACCTTGCCGTCAGACCCGTCCGATATGGCCGTTCTCATGCCAATCCATTGATGGGTGGGAATGAGGTTAGGTTTGGATGCACGGTCATACGCTCCGTGGTATATCGGGACCGAGTTCAGCGTGGAGTATTGCCCGTTGAGCTTCTTCTTGATGACCGCATGGCCATCGACGCGTATTCCGGCGTAATACAAATTATTGCCGTCCCGATATCGATGAAAGAACAATACCCCGTTGGATTCGTTCCTATTCGGGCTGTCCGAAAGGTTGATCCGTTCGATATTGAAATAGACTTGTTGGGTAAAGTTCTTGAATTTAGATCGCGTGACTAAACGCAAGAGATTTTGCGGATGATATCCGCCGTCAGTATCGACGGGATTGGTCGTGGCATAAAGCAAGCGCCATCGGTCCTGGCCAGCGAGTTCCCCCTGAACGGTCATTCCTATACCGCCCGAGCGGTGAAAATAAGCGCCGGAGTTTACCCACCAATCCTTGTCGTTGCTTTCGCTCATGCGGGCAGCTTCGTAAACCGTGCCGTCGCCGCCGAATCCCTTCAGAAGACCGGCGGCCTGAGGCGCCGACATCGTGACGAGCGCTGCAATGAGCACGGTCAACGGTCCAAATAAGTTTCCCATTTCCATGGATAATCCACCTTGCTGCCGTTTACTCTTGAATCCGAAAACAAATCCTTCGGTTGCCGTCGGCAAGATGACTGTCAAAACTCGACCAGAACGCCTGCGCCCGCGGTGAAGTTGGAATAGGTCGCCGCCTCGTATCTCGAAGCGCTGACGTACAGGCTGAAGTTGTCGGCGACCTTCCATTTGACCGTACCCCCCGCGCTAATCTGAAACCTGAAATCGGTATCCGTTTCCTTGCCTGCTCCGGGCGCGACCGTAACTTCTGTCGAGAGACCCTTGCCGAACGCCGCTCTTAGTGTGACGGGCACCATCAATCCGATGTAGTTATCGGGTGTCCAGAAGAGCGGATTCATCTTACGCGTATCGTCGAAAATGAACTGCGCTCCGATGCTGATCTCGGGTTCGTTCCAAAACCGGTTTTGAATCAGGACTTCGGTGCGGTTGCGCTCATTGTTGTCGTCGTAATAGGAGAAGAACATATGGCTGGCCGACAGACTGAGCGTATCCCAAGCTCTGAGCTTGAAGCCGCCCAATGCCCTGAAAAAAGTAAGATGGTCGGCAATGGCGCCCGCGGTGTCGACATAGCCGTGATCGACCCCGACCGAGAAATCGAGATCATCGCCGACGCCGGCATTGAAACGTATCGACCCCAGCGGGAATGTCGGGGAGGATTCCGGAGCGCCGGCAGGTGATGATTGGCTTGAGAAGTCGGCAACGCCGGCGGACACTGTTACGGCCGAACGCGGGTTCAGATCGCTCAGGTCGTATCTCAACTGCCCTTCGAACTGGTGTCCGGCGGTCTGAAAGTGCGTTTTCATCGGCCCGCTGGCGCCGGCAGGTCTCAGATCGACCTTCTGATCGAAATCGATGTATTTGTAGTAACCCCAGAAGGAAAGCTTGTCCGAAATGCCATAAGACACGGACGGACCGATGCTGAAAAACGAGCGGTTCTCGTTATCGTCAAAATAAAACCCCTCGATCTCCATGACGGGCCGAAGGCGCCGGTCGAGCTCGGCAAGTTCGTGGGTGATCTGCGGATCGTTCGGGCTAAGGGCCATGGCTTTCTGGAATCGGTCCCGGGCACCGGCGTAATCTCCGCTCGCTCTGAGCACCTTTCCTGTCGCGACAAGGAATTCCGCATCCTCCATCGCGCCTTCCTGCTCCAATTTGTCGAGGATCGCCAGGGCTTTCGAATGGTGACCCGCACTCGTATAGAGCATCGCCAGGGTGGTGGACGTCGATATCATCGGGTCGACAGCCTTCAACTGCCTGACCAGATCCGATCCGGTGTACTCGCGTGGAACCTCGAACCGCGGGAGGTAGTATCTGGGAGAATTCCGGGTCACGAGATGGTCGTTCTCCACGTGAAAGGCCATCCGGAAATATTTTTGCACCGTCTCGTGATTCAGCTTGAAAGCGGCCGGTTCGTTCGACAGCGATTTGTGCCCTTGATCGCTGAAGGGATAAGCGAAGGCGATGATCTCCGCGCCGGGTACTTCGCGCCTTAGAACCTCCAGACAATTACGATAATCGGCGTCGATTCGAGCAGCGTATTCCTCGGAAGTCTCCTGCCGCCCCTGTTCTTCGAGCCAGAGACGATTGACCAGGAATCGTCCCATATGGCCTTCCTTGTCGACAGGAACATAGTGCTGTCCTTCTGTGCTGTGGCACTGCATGTCCCAGCGCCCGGTAGCGAAATAGCGCCTGATTTCCGACCAGACTACCGTATACGCACCACGCGTCGCGACATCAGCCACCGGCACGAACATCGTTGCCTTGAACCCGGTTTCCGCAAGCACCGGATCGGCGTTCCTGAAACTGTCCGCGCGAGCGTCGTCGAACGTGATCAGAATCGGTTTAGGGGGCAGATCGACGTTTTTGCCTTCGAGAAAATCGAGCAGCTGTCTCATGGTGATGGATTGGTAGCCCTCCTTCTTGAGGGCGTACATCTGCTCCCGGAACTTCTTCAGCGGCATCGTATCCTGGCGGTCCGAAACGGTGACGCCGTGATAGAGAAGAACGGGAATGCTCGGTGATCCGGCGCCGTCATACAGCTGATTCAGCATCCGAAACGCGCGGCCGCTGTCGCCGTGATAAAACGACAGCTTCGCGATATTCTGCTTCAAGGCTGTGTTGGCCGGATACAATGCTTCCATCGCTTCAAGCATGTCGCGTGCTGCGGCGTAGTCCCCTTGCTCCGAATACACGTCGGCCAATTGTTGAAGGACATGAGCGGAGTTCGGGTATTTCGCGCGGAGCTGCTCCGCCAGTTCGATGGCCTCGGAAGCGCGTCCCTGCAGACGCTTGCCCTCGACGATTTGCACGGGGCCTTCGCTCTTGATCGGATCCAGCTCGGCAGCGCGCTCGAATTCCTTGAGGGCGGAAGCGTAATGGATGGCCGCAGCTTCTGGCTTACCTTCTTTGGCGAGACGCTCCGCTAGGTCAAGGTGCAGTTCGCCGAGTCTGACCAGTTGTTCCGGCGACGGCGCGACAGCCATCAGCCGCTCGAGCCAGCGAATACCGTTCTCGATATCTCCCGCAAAAACCGCATCATCCGCGAGCAATTGGATGGCCCTCACATTCTCCGGCTCGCGATCAAGGACTTGCCTCGCAAGTCCTGTTGCGTCCTCATGACGTCCCGCCCAATGGAGAAGCTGGGCCAGCCTCATTTTCCAAAGGCTGTCTTCGGGATGCTTCTGCACGAGGATGCTCCATTCCCGTTCCGCCTGGTCCCAATCGGCAAGCGCGGTGTAGTGCTCGGCGAGCCTCGCACGCGCGATATCCTTGTCGGGATGGGCCGCGAGAAAGCGTTTGAGCACATCTACAGCCTCATCGTATCGATGTTCGTTCCAATAGGCGTGAGCCAGGCCCAGCGTGGTCAAGTAATCGTCCGGCTGCTGTTGCAGACTCCGTTTCAGATGGTCGATCGCCTCCTCGTTTTTCCCGAGATCGGCCAAGATCGTCCCCAAGCGACGTAAGTTTTCGGGCGTCGGATTGGCGGCGACCAGTGACCGCAGAACAGCTTCCGCCTCGCTGAGATTCCCGGTGACGGCCAGATTATCGGCCAGCGCCAATCGGGCTTTCACGCTACCGGGAAAGCGATCCAGAAGCGCTCGGATCTCCCGCTCAGCCGCTCGGTAATCTTTTTGCGCCGAGAAGACTCGTGCCCGGCCGAGACGCGCCGCCTCATCGTCCGGCGCTTTTCGCAAAACCAACGCGTAATGATCCAGAGCCCGACCCCAGAGCTGGTCCTGCTCGCTCGCCCGGCCGATAGCCAAAAGGGTTGGCACATCGTCCGGAAAATCGCGCAAGAGGTCTTGCCAAATCTCGTAAGCTTCCTGATTCCGTCCTCGCTGCCGAAGCTTTGAGCCCAAATTCCGCCAGGCCGCGAGTAGCCCCTCATCTCGCCGCACCCGCAAGCATTTTCGGTAATAGCTGACCGCGTCCTGGTATCTGCCGAGCTCGCCCAGAACATGGGCCAGGCGGCGCAGGTTTTCCGGCACCGGATCCGCCTCCGTCAGCCGCCTCAAGATGCTTTCGACATCCTTGTACCGCTGTTGGCCTATCAAGGCATCGGCTAGCAGAGTATTCGCTTCCACGTCCGAGCTCGCATGCCTAAGCACCGCCCTGGCCTCCTGCTCGGCTGGTTTGTAATCCCGTTGAGCCAAAAAAATCCTCGCGCGTCCGCGGCGAGCCTGCTTGTCGTCCGGAATGATGCTCAATATCCGTGAATAACTATCGAGCGCCCGGCTCCAGTAGCCATCCCGCTCACTGGCCTTGGCCAGGGCCATAAGGATCGAAGTGTCGTCCGGAAAGGCGTTGGCGAGATTGGACCAGATTTCGTAGGCACGGTCTTTCTTGCCCAGAGCCCAAAGGCTCCAGGCAAGTCCCCGCCACGCCGACAGCGAACCTTTGTCTAGGGCGATCGCCCGCTCATACTCGCGGCGGGCATCCTCATACTTTTTTTTGGAATAGAACAGTTCGGCGCGGTTCAAGACGGTATCGACGGATTCGGAAGTCGGCTCCTCCGCGTTGACCGTTACCGCGAATACGAGAGCGATCAGGCTGGCCAATGCACGTTCCCGGATCCGGCTTGCGCCCGGCAAGCCGAGAAGACCATATTTCCCTAGCATGACACATTGACTCTATTGGTTTGAATTCTTAGCGAGCAATGGAGCCGGATCTGTCGCACAAGTACTGCGCCGACAGTACGCGGAGTAGAAAAACACCCGCAATCCGGCCACCGTCATCCGCTTTCGCCCATAGCGAAAGATCCTTGCGGATTCGTCAGCGTAGTTCCGGATATCGGTCTGTCTTAGACGCTGCGGTATTACGGGGCGGCCGCAAGAATCGGCTCGCGCCGCGGGCGGTACGATGACCGCACCGAAGACGCAAGTTCTCCCGCAGCACGCATACGCCGGAACGATGCACTTGCTGCACCGGCCCGTTGCGTGTCCGCCCGGTAGATGAGAATGGGTGAGGTGAGAAGGTACGAGATGTCGCGCCGAGGAAAGGAATTGCAGCTACGTTCGGCAGCCGTGCCGCCGGCAAATCGGAAACGGCCTGCCGTGTCCTATTACTCCTTGGCCGATATAAGGTTCGGACCGAAGTCTTCCCCAAAATTGTAATCCTTGTTATCCGTGAGCGTTTCATTATTTTGACCTCCTCTTCCCGGATAGCCGACGACTGCTACCCGCGTCCGTTCCTATCGACATCTCGCGTACCGACGAGTGTCTGTCTCGATTATAGACATACTTTGTCGACCGCTGTCCAATAAACAGATCGCTCCTCCCTAAGGTCAAATGATAAGCTGTCAGAAATCCTAGCCCTCCCACCCTTCCCTGGATCTCGGTCACGGTACGGACGCCATCGTATATTCGTCTACAGAGACGTTGGTTTGCCCGTCCTGCACCAGGATCAAGTTATCGTGGACGAAAGAGAACGTGTCCCGTTCCCAGTCGCCAATCAGGGTGACGGTCAATGTCTTGCCCTTCTCCGCCAAACGCGCACTGAGGCCAGCTAGGAAATCTTTCGACTGCTGATCTTCCACGTTCGCGGGTTTCATGACGACGTTCAGACCGTCGAACGCCGGATCATCCGCCCAGCTCAATGCTTTTTCGGTCAGCGCGACGGCATCAGAAGGCTGGATAGGATCCTCGAGAACCAAGGCCGGTTGGAACTTTAGCCGATGGTGGCGAGCGAAGATCTCTACGGCAAGGTCGCGATGCCGTGCCTCTTTGTAGGCGCCGCCCGCCCAAGCGAAATAGCTCGGGCTGAGCATGTACATCTCGTCGACCTCGCGGCGAAGTTTTGTCCAAACCGCCGCCTTGGGCATCGCAGACACGATGCCGTATTTCCGCGGCAACGGCTCCGCCTCGATTCGTTTCAGACGTATGGACGCACCGACGCCCGCCGCATCATCCCCGCGATCGTTCCAGACTGCGATCATCAATGAACCGTAGTGAGCGCCCTCGGGCACCTCGGCCGGCCGCGTCAACAGCCGATATCCGTTAACGAAGGCGAGCACTCGGGAGCCCACGACCCGCAACGACAAAGTCATTGCCCCCGTAGGCGCTTTCCGGCTGCCCAGCCGGTTGAAACTGCCGTCTCGGTTGCGCGCCTGGAGCAGAATTTCTCCCTCGGAAACTCCCAAACGGACGAACGGCTCGCCTTGCCGTTGCCGCAGGGATATCCAGAATTGGCCTCGTCCCTGGTCCTCGAGTTCCGCCTCTACACGGGCATCCCGCCAATGCGCGGTACCGGCGAGCGTTACCAGCGCCCCTTGCTCTCCCGGTTTGCTGGAGAGCCGGAGCATGCCGTCCTCGATCGCGATTTCGCCGCTGTCCACCATCCAGTCCGGCGCGGGTTGCGCGCTTTGGAAACGATCGATGAAAGGCTTGCGGCGAGGCGCCTGGATCTCGAGTTGAGAGACCAGATCGGATTCGCCCCAATCTCGCGCCACTCGAATTCGTCTGAAATCGAACGCGGGATCGTCTCGATAATTGGCCTTCCACGGCCCCGTCGCAAATCCGACGGCGAAAGACGCTGATTCCACAGCCTGGCGCCAGATCTCCGCACCATCGCGTCGCTCGAACTTCCAGGCGCGCGGACAATCCACCGATATGACGGCCCGGCCCAGCCGCCGCTCCAGCGCATCGCGCTCGCGCGCGAATCTCCGCGCCAGTGCTTCAGCGGAAGCAAGGTCTGCGATATCGGTATCTCGGCACCCGGACACACCCACTTCCCAGCGGCCGCTCTCGACCAACTGTTCGAGTCGGTGCCAGGAAACCATCTGGGTATTGCGGCGATCGAGCACGTTTGGATCCACGAACACGACCCCCGTCATGCCCAGGGACGCGAAAACCTCGTCCGCGGTTTCCATTGTTTCCCGGTGCGGTTCGTCAAACGTAAGCAGCAGCGGTTTTTCGGGAAGCATGGCCTCGTCGTCATGCCGCCAACGAACGATCTGGGAGAGTCCTACCGTGGAATAACCCGCCTTTTTCAGGGCTGCCATCTGAGCCCGGAACAAAGCTGGAGAAATCGCGAATTCGTGAGTGGAGCTAACCTTGCCGAAAGCCAGTGCAATAAAGGCTTCGTTTTCCCCGACCGCCCCGATCGAGGCTGGGGCAGGCAAGCGCGACTCGCCCGAGAGATATTCCGTGCCCCGCAGCGCAGCCAACACGGCCGCGAGGACCATCCACCACAGCAGATTTCGCCAGTGCGCTACCGGGCGAGCGTTGCCGGAAAGTTCGTTTGCAACATCCGTTTGCCCCGTAGCCATCATCGCGTCCCCCATCCGTTATTCCGCTGAGTGGCAATGGCATACGGCATCTGCCAGATCAAAAAGATCATGTAATAAAGCGTGAAATAAAGGCCGTATATCCAGTTTCTGTCAGATTTCCAGAAAAGGTAATAAGCGGAAAACATCATCCCTATCATGACCGTACCGAATAAGTACACGATCGGCGATATAAAATCGTCGTTGACAATCGGCAGCCAAACACACATACGGAGTATCAGGATGGGAGCCACAATGGGGAACAGAAACTGGGCGTAAAATGCGACGGCTGCAATCGGCGGTTTTTTCCACATAAACGTGGCGGCGATCAAAGTCTCGCGAAACCACGACTTTTTCCAGCGCAGTTGCTGCTTGAGAAATTTCCGGTGCCTTTCGGGGACTATCGTGGTGGCCACCGCGTCTGAGGAATAAATGATGCGATATTTGCGCAGCAGCATATTGGTCAAGCTGCGATCGTCTCCGAAAGTCGCACGGACCCCGAGAAAGCGCTGGTTGAGCCAGCGATCGAGGACTTCCATCACACACTCGCGACGGTAGGCGGAGAAACAACCGGGGCAGCAGGTAACGGTGCCGAATATGCTCTCTGCCGCTTTCATGACTCGGAACGCCACATAGTAGCGGGCCTGCTGCATCCGAGTGAGACCGTTTTTCGCGACGTTCGCGACCTCGGTATGGCCCGCAACCGCTGCGACCGTGGGATCCACAAAGCCCTGAACGATCTTTTTTATCCCGTCGCGCCGAATGAAACTGTCCGAGTCCACGTAAACCAGGATTTCACCAGTCGCCGCGCGAGCTCCCGCCGCCATCGCCTCGCGCTTGCCCCTGTTGCGCTCGAATGCCACCAGAGTGAGCTGCGGCCAGCGCTCCTGAGCGAGCCTGACCTCCCTCAACGTACCGTCGGTCGAGCCGTCGTCGACTACGATGACCTCAAATTTGTCGGCAGGGTAATCGATCGCGTAACAGCATTCCACGGTTCGATAAATCGCCTCTTCTTCGTTGTAGGCGGTAATAACAATACTAACCGTCGGTGAAATATCGGCGCTCTTTGGAGGTTTATAAAAGACCGAAAGTACGAATCTCGAAAAAATGAATAATGCCACTGCAATCGAATAAGCATTCACGATGGGCTGATACCAATAATCGGTGAAATTGTTCCAACGTATTCCCATGACGATAGCCATGCACAGTATGATCATCGTCAAAGCAATAATACGAATGAAGGTCCGCCTAACCCTGGCGGATTCCGGATTGGTCGGGTGCTGAATACTCTGGCCTGATAAGTCAGATAAAGGCAGGAAACAGTCCGTTGTAGACATTTGTTTTCTCCTTAAAACAGATGCGGATTTGGGTGAAATATGCCTACGCCTCGGATCTATCCGAGGTCAGACAAAACCCGATGGGAAAGTAGAGACAACCGCTCAACACGCTTCACTGGAGTCCAGCGATATCCCAGGTGGAGAGTCGCAGGACCAGCGCTTTTCCTTGAATCCTTTTCATGTGACGTCCTTCCTGTCCCTGTGAAAGGTTTGCGTGAGAGTGGTAGGTGTTGACCGCTTTACCCGGCCTTGTACCCGGCATTCCGGCGCTCCCCTACGGAGGTCCCGGCGATCCCCTACGGAGGTCGCCTAGGAAGGTTCCGAAAGAACGGATGACAAGACCGGATTGAGCTCCGCAGTTCCGTTTCAGAGCCCAGAGCGTTTTGGGAACGCCATCGTACTCCTTTCAACTTTTGCGCCAGACACCTATGTTACTGTTCGCCAAGACCTTTTCAGATTCGGCGGAAACCGTTGTCGTAAGCTCTCCGTAACGTTCCGCCCGCTCTGCTCACCTTGAAAAGGCCGAAATCGGGCGAGTATCCATAGCCCGGACCCGCGGATTTGTCATAAGTAGCTGATCCGTCATAGCTTTCCGGCGATCGATGAGCTGAAGCTATCCGATCGATGAACCGTAAAATTTTCTGACACTCGAAGGCGGCGAGCCTCGCCCGTTTTTCGGCGGTTCAGACACCGCATTCATCGGCGTGAACGGCGGGCCATGTCCGCCACCGAGTACCTCTAGCCCGGGGTGAGTCTTGCTGCCGGAATACGAAGACAAACCCTGTGTTGCCGCTCCGGTTAAAACTCCAAGCACTCGGAGAAAGCCGAACGAACCAGCCATCCTACTGTCCTGACGCGCTTCATCCTTCTTTTAATAACTCTCTTGCATATGCAAAGTCATTTTCATTCTTTTTAGGAATATTCCTGCGCTGATATCGTACACATTCACAGCACAACCGATGGAGTTTTCTTGTCGATGCTGAAGCGACACAGCGTATTGCCCGGCTTTTCGATCACGCTGGGATTCACGTTGACCTATCTAAGCCTGATCGTACTCATCCCGCTTTCAGCCACGTTTCTAAAAAGCGCCACCTTGGGCTGGGAGGGATTCTGGACGGTCGTCACCTCACCGCGGGTCCTCGCTTCTTATAAGCTGACGTTCGGCGCCGCCCTGATCGGGGCTACCATCAATGCGGTCTTCGGGCTGCTGGTGGCCTGGGTTCTGGTTCGTTACGACTTCTTCGGGAAAAAGCTAGTTGACGCGCTCGTGGACTTACCGTTCGCCTTGCCTACTGCCGTGGCCGGCATCTCGCTGGCCACGATTTATT
This sequence comes from Methylocaldum szegediense, assembly GCF_949769195.1. NCBI lineage: Bacteria > Pseudomonadati > Pseudomonadota > Gammaproteobacteria > Methylococcales > Methylococcaceae > Methylocaldum > Methylocaldum szegediense. The sequence goes on along the minus strand of NZ_OX458333.1, from coordinate 3,254,642 downwards.
CGAGCAAAGGCTGGATCGGCCAGTTTTTCGCGCCGCTGGGCATCAAGATCGCCCACACCCCGCTGGGCATTGTCATCGCACTGACTTTCATAGGCTTGCCGTTCGTCGTACGGACGGTTCAGCCGGTACTCGAGGCTTTCGATACCGAGCTGGAGGAAGCGGCAGCCAGCCTAGGTGCCAACCGCTTGCAAACATTCCAAAAGGTCATCTTGCCTACGCTCGTTCCGGCCATCCTGACCGGATTCGCTTTGGCCTTCGCCCGCGCCGTAGGAGAGTACGGCTCGGTCATCTTTATCGCCGGCAATATTCCGATGGTTTCGGAAATCACGCCGCTGTTGATCGTCACCAAGTTGGAGCAGTACGACTACGCCGGCGCCACGGCCTTAGCTGTCTCCATGCTGGTCGTATCGTTCGGCATGCTGCTCGCCATAAACGGACTTCAACGCTGGACCGAAATGCGTCGCGCCTGACTTTTTTCAAGGAATTCCAGAATGTCTACGATTGCTATCCCGTCGCCGATTGGCCGTAGCCATGCCGTCGCCCGCACGAATCGTGACCCGGTGCTCGTCCGCTGGCTGCTGATCGTGTTGGCTCTCGTTTTTCTGATCGGTTTTCTGTTCTTGCCCTTGGCCGTCATCTTCACTCAAGCCTTCAGCAAAGGTTTGGAGGCTTATGTCGCTGCGCTGATCGAACCCAACGCGGTTTCAGCAATGCAGTTGACCTTGTTAGCGGCGGCCATCTCGGTGCCGCTCAATCTGGTCTTCGGCATCGCCGCCGCTTGGGCGATCGCCAAGTTCGAATTTCCGGGGAAAAGCCTACTGATCACCCTGATCGACCTGCCGTTCTCGGTATCGCCGGTGGTCTCGGGCTTGATCTACGTATTGCTGTTCGGCCTTCAGGGCTGGCTCGGTCCGTGGCTGCAGGAACACGACATCAAGCTGATCTTTGCCGTACCCGGCATCGTCCTCGCCACGATTTTCGTCACCTTCCCCTTCGTCGCCCGCGAGCTCATTCCGCTCATGCAGGCGCAGGGCAAGGAGGAGGAAGAAGCCGCGATCGTACTAGGCGCATCGGGCTGGCAGACCTTCTGGCGCGTCACCCTGCCCAATGTGAAATGGGGATTGCTCTACGGCGTGATCCTGTGCAACGCGCGCGCCATGGGGGAATTCGGGGCAGTCTCGGTGGTATCCGGACACATCCGGGGGATGACCAATACCGTGCCGCTGCATGTGGAGATTCTGTACAACGAATACAACAGCACTGCCGCATTCGCGGTGGCTTCCGTGTTGGCGCTGCTGGCTCTGGTGACCCTAGCGGCCAAGAGCATCCTGGAGTGGCGCATCAAACTGCAGACCGAGAAGCATTCGTGAAGCTGTCAGCGACTGGGCCGGCCGCCGTTATCCGCCGAAAAGAGAGGCGTTTTACCCAGGCTGAGCTAGTTCACCCAATTTAGGAGCACCCTGCAATGAGCATCGAAATCAAGAATGTCGAAAAGTCCTTCGGCCGATTCAAGGCTCTGAAAAACATCAGCCTCGACATCGCGAGTGGCGAACTGGTAGCGCTCCTGGGACCTTCCGGCTGCGGCAAGACGACCTTGCTGCGCATCATCGCAGGACTGGAGGTGCCCGACACCGGTTCGATCCTGTTCCATGGCGAAGACGCAACCCATCGTCACGTTAGAGACCGCCAAGTCGGTTTCGTCTTCCAGCACTACGCCCTGTTCCGGCACATGACCGTATTCGAAAACATCGCGTTCGGCCTTCGTGTCCGGCCGAGGGCAAAAAGACCGCCGGAAAGCGTGATCCGGAAAAGAGTGCACGACCTGCTGAACCTCGTGCAACTCGATTGGCTGGCGGATCGCTACCCCGACCAATTGTCGGGCGGTCAACGCCAGCGCATCGCCCTGGCCCGCGCCCTGGCGGTCGAGCCACAAGTGCTGCTGTTGGACGAGCCTTTCGGCGCCCTCGACGCCAAGGTACGCAAGGACTTGCGCCGCTGGCTGCGGCGTCTCCACGACGAATTGCACGTGACCAGCGTCTTCGTCACCCACGACCAGGAAGAAGCCCTGGAAGTGGCCGACCGGGTGGTGGTGTTGAACGAAGGACGGATCGAGCAGATCGGCGCCCCACACGAGGTTTACGACCATCCGGCGACGCCGTTTGTCTATCAGTTCCTGGGCGATGTCAACCTGTTCCACGGACGGGTCCACGACGGCCATGTCCGCATCGGCGATGCCGAGGTGGAACTCGCCGGGGGCCAGGACCATCCCGAATCGGCCGTTTTCTACGTGCGTCCTCATGAAATCGAAATCCTGCGGGACCGCAGTGCCGGCACCATCGCCGCGAAGATCAATGACATCCGTCCTTTGGGAGCCACCGTACGCATCGAGCTGGAACGCGCGGACGGCCGCGGAATGGTAGAAGTCGAGCTGACTCGTGATCGGTTCGCCAACAAAGGTTTTCGTGAAGGCGAAAGCGTTTATTTGCAGCCGAAGCGGCTGCGCACGTTCAACCACAACTCGGTCTCGGAGAACACCATCGGAAGCGGTCAATTCATAGCCTCGTAGCCGAGAACGAGACACTACCATCAGCCTTTGCCACGGATGCAACTCATTCAGGGATCTGAATGCAAACTCCCGTCCTCATACTTCCAGGCATCGGCGGCTCCGGTCCTGAACATTGGCAAACCCGTTGGGAAATCAAGCACCCGGAAATCCGCCGAGTCCAGCAAGACGAGTGGAATGCACCGGTCTGTCGTAACTGGATTGAGAGGTTGGAGACCGCTGTTTCGAAGTCGGGCCCGCGCACCGTACTCGTGGCGCACAGCCTGGGTTGCCTCCTCGTCGCCCATTGGGCTACGCGGACCCGGCACTCGATCCGTGGTGCCTTGCTGGTCGCGCCTCCGGACCCCGCAATGCCCTGCTTTCCTCGTCGGGCTGTCGGTTTTACGCCGGTTCCGCTGCGACCACTCGCCTTTCCGAGCACGCTGGTGGCGAGCCCGGACGATCCTTACGCCAGTCCGGAATACGCCCGGCGCTGTGCGGCGGCTTGGGGCAGCCGTTTCGTCGAGATCGCACCTTGCGGGCATATCAACGCATCGAGCGGCTTGGGCGACTGGGAAGAAGGACTCGAACTGTTGAGAGGCTTGCTCGAGGATTGGAAACCGACGCAATAGGCCCGTCACCCTGAACTCTCCGCCTCCGTTCGGGACAGGGCTGGCAAAGGGACTTGGAAGCGAGTCGTAGGGCGGGTTAGGCCGCTAGGCTGTAACCCGCTGCACACCGCGAAACGGCGGGGCATGCGGACACACTGCACCCTACATGACAGCCTTCGTGAGGGCGTGCCATTGAAAGTTGAGTTTCGACAATCGGGTACCGCTCGATTGCCTCGGCCTGCTCTTTTATTCTCAGGTTACTTACTATCGGTAAAAGGCTGGCCCGGCGGGCACCGTCGTCACCATCGGTCAAGGACTATCGGCTCAAGCGTTCGTCAACAATCCCTCGCCGCGAATCCTTTCCCGATCATCTGCAGCGCCAGCCTCACGGACTTACGGACATCGGCGTCGCAATCGGCCGAAGCCTTTTGCAGGTAAATTTCGCCGTCAGCATGGCCGATCGCGCCAAGCGCTGCCGCGGCCTCCTTGCGCACGTTGCTTTCCGGGTGGCTCAGCAACTGGCTACCGAGCACGGGAATGGCGCGGGGGTCGCCGAGTTGTCCCAGACTCCAGGCGGCCTTCTGCCGAACCTGCCAATGATCGTCTTCGAGCGCGGCCAGCAGTGCATCGAAACCATGCCGGTCCTTGACTTTGCCGACGGACTCGGCAGCATCCTGGCGTACCTGCCAGTCCGCATCTTTAAGGCTGTCCCGGGAGGCGATTCCGTGCGGAATCAGGGCCTTAATGGCAGCCCGCCGCACCTCGGAATGAGCGTCGTGAACCGCATCCTTCAATGCAGGCACGGCCGCTTCGGACTGGAGGTAGCCGAGCACACCCACCGCCTCGCGCCGAACGCCGACATGGTCATCCTGTAGGGCGGCGATCGCCGGCTTCAGCGCCGCAGGTAACTTCAGCGGCTTCAGCGCCCGCAGCGCCGCGGCCCGCACGAAGGCGTCGGAGTGATCCAATCGATTCAGCAGCTCGAACTGGTCCGACTCGTCACACTTTTCCGCGAGCGCATCCGCGGCCGCGCCTCTGACAGCGTCGTCGGGATCCTCGATCGCAACGAGCAAAGAGGCAACCACCGGAGGCCCGTCGAATTCCGCTAATACTCGCACCGCTTCCAGTCGAACGTCCCGGTCCGAATCCGAGAGTGCCTTCGTCAGCTCGGGAACGGCTTCTTCCTCTTCGCATTCCGCCAGCCGAAGCACCGCCAGACGGCGAACCCCGGCATCGCCGCGCGCAACCGGACTCGCCGCTTCGCTGGATCTCTCGTCGCTTTTACCTTCAAAGGAAGCCAACAGCCGTTCCGCCAGCTGCTGGGCTTGAACCCGGATTTCCGGAACAGCGGTCGTCTCCCAAAGAGTTCCTTTTCGCGGCGGGCCGAGCGTGAAGAGCGAATCGGAAACGCGCCCTTCGGCGTCGATCAGGGCACCGTCGGGAGACACCGCCAGCCCGAAAGCGACCGCATCGGGAATCACTCTTCCCCGCCGGATCAGGTTCTCGACGAGAGGCTCTCTGAGCTTACGGTAGTCGCATTCCGAGCCGGTGCAATTGACGACACGGTCCACACGCAGGATTTTCCGTTCGTTGCTTCCGCGCAAGCGGATCGTTACGTCGACCCCATGCTCGTCTTCGACGAAGCGCTCCACGCGTCCTGCGTGAACCGTCAACTGGTCGGAAGCGATCATTGCACGCAATTTTTCTGCAGCGACCGGCGCAAGTTGGTGGCGGTGATTGTCCCACAGTGTCCGCAGGTGGCGGATAAAACGCCGTTTTTCTTGAACAGGAAGCGCGCTCCAAGTCGAAGCGGTGCGGGGCCGTACCGCGCTGATCAAAGACCGCCAATCTTGACCCGTCCTTAATTGCGCGCGGAACCATCGCAACAACGACCTGACCGTGCGCGGCAACTCGTCGAAATCGATACGGCACGGACTCTCCGGGCCGGGCTGTTGAACCGGCGGTAGCCAGCCGTGCCGCGAAACCACGTGAATGCGACCTCGGAAATCCCGCTCGCGAAGCGCAATAGCCAGATCGACCATGGTCAAACCCGATCCGATCATCAAACAGGTCTCATCTCGGCCGACGACCGGAGAACCGCCTTTCGACCATGGATTACGACAATATCGGGCGCTTTGGTAAAACGCATCGTCGGCCACCGACGGGTCGGGCGGCGGAAAATTACCCAGAGCGAGTACGACCCGGTGCGCCTGGATGGTGTTTCCGCTTCGCAGTTCGATGTTCTGCATGGCATCGTCAGCGACGATGTCGATCACTTCGTCGTATACCACAGCCAATTCGACGCCCGGACGCGCACCACCTAGCGCCTGTTCGAACACCCCGTGCAGATATTCGCCGTAAAGATGCCTCGTTAGAAAAGTGTGGGGAGAGATTTCGTCCCCAGGTAAAAAGTCGGCCAAGCGTTGCTTTCGGTCGAGCGCCCACTGCAGGAAGTCGTCCGGGTAATCCGGAAAAGCGCTCATATTGCCCGCCCCCACGTTGAGCAAATGGCAACGCTCGCGGGTCGAGTAAGCAACGCCGCGACAGAATTGCTCCGGATAACGCTCGATCAGCGTGATCCGCAACGGACTGCTGGCCCGCTTGAGAAGGTGCACGCCGACCATGGTACCGGCAAAACCGGCTCCAACGATGGCGATCGTGCCTTCCGACTGAACGCGAGCGCTGGTTGTCGCTGTCATCAAATAAACTCCTGTATGTCGGATGGGTGAAGTTCGGTTAGCGCCGCCGTCCTCGCACCGTCCCTAGACATGCGAAAGCCCTACGGGCATACGCCCCTTGCAGAACGGAACGGTGACGCATGATTATGCGGTTACCGCAGTAGGTAGGGGATGTGGACTTTGACCGCCCCAGTCGGGCAGTCCTTCTCGCAAGGCAGGCAATACCAGCATTCGTCGTATTTCATGTACGCCTTGCCGGTAGCCGGATCTATCCTCAGGACGTCGAGCGGACAGACATCGACGCAGACGGTGCAGCCTTTATCGGCAATGCACCGGTCTCCGTCAACGACCACGGGCAGGCTGGTAGGCGTGTTGGCAATGGGCATAGGGCATCAAGCTTGGAGTTTTTCGGTGATGCGCATCGAACCGAAAGCGCGTTCGGCCTCCTCGTCCGGTTCAACCAGATATGGGTCGACGGGGCGTTTGAAACAGCTCATTTCGCCGTCCGTCCCCTTCTTGAGTTGCACGTGCACGAACCAGTTCCGGTTATCGGTCTCGGGGTAATCCACCCGAAAATGGTACAAACCCCAGCGGCTTTCTTCCCGGAACAGGGAAGCCCGCGCCGCCATCTCGGCGCAGTCGAGTATGGCGTGAACTTCCAAAGCGCGCATGAGTTCATGTGGATCACGCGCGACCAACAAAGGCAGGTCTTCGCGGATTTCGGCAAACCTCTGTAAACCGATCTCCATCTTCCGCGTCACCTTGGGCGGCGTCAGATAGTCGTTTACCATGCGCCGTAACTTGTACTCCATCTGTCCGGGCGGAATACCGTCGTTCCGTTTCAACGGAAGGAGGACCCGATCCCGCTCTCGAGCGATCTGCTCACGGTCGAGATCCGCTAGTGCGTGGGCTCTGCAATATCCGGCGGCGTCCTCCCCGGCGATGGCGCCGTAAACGAAAGCCCCAAGCATGTAATTGTGCGGCACGCAGGCGAGGTCGCCCGCGGCGTAAAGCCCCGGCACGGTTGTCCTTGCCTGCTCGTCGACCCAGACGCCGGACGCGCTGTGCCCGCTGCAAAGACCGATTTCCGAAATGTGCATCTCCACCATGCTGCGCCGGTAATCCGTTCCCCGGCGCTCGTGAAACCGTCCCCGGCTGGGACGTTCGTTAGTATGGAGAATGCCTTCGATCTCGCTGATGGTTTCGTCGGCGAGGTGATCGAGCTTCAGGAACACCGGGCCGTTTCCGCTCTGAAGTTCGTTGTAGAACTCCAGCATCATCTGTCCGCTCCAGTAATCGCAGTTAATGAAGCGATAACCTTTTGCGTTCGCGGTATAACCCCCATACGGCCCGGTCACGTAAGCGCAGGCGGGACCGTTGTAGTCCTTGATCAAGGGGTTGATCTGAAAACACTCGATCCCACTCAATTCGGCGCCGGCGCGATAGGCCATGCTATAACCGTCGCCGGCATTGGTCGGATTTTCGTAGGTTCCGAACAGATATCCCGACGCCGGCAAGCCCAGCCGTCCGGCCGCCCCGGTACAGAGGATCACGGCCTTGGCGCGAATAACCAGGAACTCTCCCGTGCGGGTATTGATCGCCGCAGCTCCGGCGATGCGGCCGTTATCCGTGAGCAGTCGAGTCGCCATGTAGCGATTGGTGATTTCTACCCGATGCTTCTTGAGCTGCCGGTAGAGAACCTTCTTGATCGAGTGTCCTTCTGGCATCGGCAGCACGTAAGCGCCCACCGGGTGAACCTTCTTGACGTCGTATTCGCCGGTTTCGTCTTTCTTGAAGCGAACTCCCCAACGGTCCAGTTCCTGAATCATGTCGAAGCTACGCCGCGCGTAGGCCATGATGGTCTTTTGGTTGACGATCCCGTCGTTGGCGATGGTGATTTCCTTGACATACTGCTCCGGTGATGCGTAGCCGGGGATAATGGCATTGTTGAGACCGTCCATACCCATGCTGATCGCACCGCTGCGCTTGACATGGGCTTTTTCCAGAAGCAGCACCTTGAGGTTGGGATCACGTTCCCTCGCCTTGATGGCGGCCATGGGACCGGCCGTGCCGCCGCCGATCACCAAGATGTCTGTCGTCAGAACGTTCAGGTCGGAATTCGTCGCCATGCGTCGTTCCGCCAAGTCAAGTCGCCGAGACCAGCCGAACCGGCTGCTGCCGGTTCGCCGCTGCTTCGACCGGCTCCCTCCCGAGGATACGTCGGAGCACATCGCCTTCCAGGGTGGCGAACGCCGAGTCCCCGCGCTCGCGAGGACGCGGTAGCGGGACCGGTATATCCGCGCTCACTCTCCCGTGCTCCAACATCACGATGCGGTCGGCCAGCGTCACCGCTTCAGCGACATCGTGGGTAACCAGCAAAGCGGTGAATCTCTCTTCGAGCCAAATGCTTTCGATCAAGCGTTGCATTTCGATACGAGTGAGCGCATCCAGCGCGCCTAAGGGCTCGTCGAACAGCAAAAGTCGCGGACGGCTCACCAAGGCTCGCGCCAGTGCTACCCGCTGACGCTGACCGCCCGACAATGCCGCAGGCCAGTCGTCCGCTCTTTGTGCCAACCCGACCTGCCTAAGCGCCTGGTGGGCGCGTTCCCGCCACGCACCGACCAATCCCACCCCAACATTGTCCAGGACCTTGCGCCAGGGCAGCAGGCGCGCTTCCTGGAACATCACCCGGATATCGCCGTTTGGTTTGGCGTCCGAACGGCCGCTAACCCGGATATCGCCGCCATCCGGCCGTTCCAAGCCCGCGATCAAGCGCAGCAAGGTACTCTTCCCGCAACCACTGCGCCCGACGACTGCGACGAACTCGCCAGACTCGATCGTCAGGGACAGTTCCTTCAACACCTCCATGGCGCCGAAAGCCTTACGTACTCGCTCGACTTCGAGGCGCAAGCCGCTCCTTCGACCCGAAGATGTCACCATCGGGACCAGGCTAACGGGGTTCCAAGTCATGTTCTTGCCTCCTTTGCGGTGAATTACGGCGCTTGATAGCTGGGGTGCCAGCTCAGGAGCTTCCGCTCCAGCAGCCTGGCCAAAGTGTCGGCCAGCTTGCCCAGTAGCGAATACAACAGAATGGCCATGACTACCACGTCGGTTTGCATAAACTCCCGGGCATTCATCGCCAGGTAGCCGATGCCCGAAGTGGTCGCAATGGTTTCGGCGACGATTAGCGTCAGCCACATGAATCCCAGGGCATAACGAACACCGATCAAAATTGATGGCAATGCCCCCGGAAAAATCACGTCCCGGAACAAACGCCAGCCGCTCAGACCATAGGTCCGGCCCATTTCTACGAGTTGTCTGTCTACCGTTCGGACGCCATGAAAGGTGTTGATGTAAATGGGAAAGAAAACGCCCAAGGCGACGAGAAACACCTTGGCCGCTTCGTCGATACCGAACCAGAGGATGACCAACGGGATGAGCGCCAAATGAGGAACATTGCGGATCATTTGCAGCGTGGTATCGAGCAAGCTTTCCGCGACAGAGGAAACGCCATTGATCAAGCCCAAAGAAAAACCGATGCTGCCACCGATCAAGAAGCCCATACCGGCACGAGCGGCGCTGATGCGGAGATGTTCCAGCAACGCGCCGGAACGGGCCAATTCGACGCCGGCTTGGAGAACCTCCCACGGTGCAGGGAAAATTTGCGGCGGAATCCAGTTCAGCTTGGCCAACACGAACCAGGCGCTCAACAAACTGCCGGGCAGCAACCACGGAACCACACTCGCCGCGACGCGAATCGCCCCCCGCTCGATCATGACATCACCCCTTTTGGCCGCTGAGCAACAATGGTTTCCGGCGGTTCGCCCCGCGGAGTGATACCGCAATAGAGTGGTTCGACGGCAAGCTCATCGACGAACGCGGGCACGTCCCGAAACCCGCCGCGAAACACCGGCAGAGCCGTCCGTCGCAAATAGCCCGCAACCGCCAACGCTCGACCTTGCCTCGCACCCAGACGGTATCCGTCGCCTCGAACCTGCAGAACCCACGACATGCTCACGACGCATCTCCTCCCCTCAGTTGAACATCCAAGCGGCATCGGCCACGCGAATCGGCTGCGGAACTAGGCCAATCGCATGCAAGGTGTCGGCAATTTTTTGCTGAGCTTCGACCAGTTGCGGTGAGACCCCGTTGAGGCCGTATTTCCGGCGCTTCAGCGCGAGCTCGATAACATTGGACGCGACTCCGACCTGACTCGAAAGAAACTCGGCAGCTTCGGCCGGGTGATCGCGCGTCCAGTCATCGATTTTGGCGATCTCCTCGAGCACGATCTTGACGAGTTCGGGATATCGTTCCGCGAACCCACGCCTCGAGGTATAGATTTCGTGATTGTCGACCAACCCCTTGCCGTCGACGAGGATTCGTGCGCCCAGGGTTTCCTGCGCCGCCGCCAGGTAGAAATCCCAAATCGACCAGGCGTCCACTGCGCCGCGCTCGAAAGCCGCCCGCGCGTCGGCCGGCGCCAGGTAGCTCACCTGGATGTCTTTCAATCCGAGGCCGGCCTTGGCCAAGGCCCTCACCAACAAATAATGCGAATTGGACCCTTTGGCTACGGCCACCCTGCGGCCTTTGAGATCGGCGACGCTACTAATGTTCGAATCCTTCGGGACGATAATGGCCTCGCCTTCTGGCGAAGGCGATTCGTATCCGACATAGACTAGCTGGGAACCTCGAGCCGCCTGGCCGAATACCGGCGGCGTTTCCCCGGTGGTGGCGAAATCGATGCTGCCGGCGTTCAACGCTTCCAGCATGGGTGGACCAAACTGGAACTCAGCCCAGGCGACCGAAACGCCCAGAGGGGCTAAACGCCGTTCCAGGTCCCCTTTCGACTTCAAAAGAATCAGGGTGCCGAATTTCTGGTACCCGATGCGTATTTCCTTTGGCAACGGGTCCGGGCCGGTATCCGCAGCGTAAGCGATTCCTGCCAGGAAAAAAGCGAGTGCCGCAAGCCAGACGGACAACGGGCGAAAACCAAACACGTTTGCTTCCGATCTCATTAAAAACCTCTTGGAACGATTGCAACAATCTCAGAATGCCGCCTGAAACCGAACTTGGGCGACTTTCTCACGCGGCCTGTCACCGCTCGCCGCGCCTCCTTGGAAGGCGGTCTGTTCATAATCGGCGGTGACCCGGAAATGGCTACTTAGGTACCAGTTGAGACCGAGCGCCCATGCGCTCGCTGAGCGAGCTGAAGAGGACGGATCGGCGTAAACCGGAAAGGCCTTGCTATCGACATCTAGGCGGTTGTAGCGTGCAACGAATTCCAGCGCGCCCCATGGATGGCGGGGCTGAAACGGGGCCGCCCAGATCTCCGTTTGAGGTCCCTTGTTCTTCTTGAGCGGATCGAATCCGTGCCTCGGCTTGATGCCGTTGCCCCACACCGGATAAAACACGGTCTTATACGTGGTGCTCTCGCCAGTAAGCACATACGAGAGCGCCACCTGCCAGGCTTCGTTCTCGAGGGTATCCGACATACCGCCCCAAGCGACTTCCTGAGAGGAAAGAACATACTCGCTAAGTACGCTGAACGAATCCCAGTTGTAAAAAAGCTGAGGCGAAATCCGGAAGCGCTCGCCATCTGCGACGACCCCACTGCGATAGCTAAAAAAGGTTTGGCGTCCGCTGGTTTTATAAGACGGCAATGCTCCGTCTTGCTTGCCGTAAGTACCGGCAATGCCGATGCCGAGTCCCCGCAGGGGTTCGACGCCGAGTGATTGAAACGGATGCGCGAAGATCCGCCCCACGAACTCCTTGGCATCGCTGGTATCGTTCTGCGAAGTACCACCGTCAACCACCCCGTTAGCCACGGCCAGCGCGTATTCAAACGCGCCGTGCCCCAACTCGCCGAAAAGCTGGACGCCATTGTCGCGATCGGGTACGAGATTGTCCGGTAGCGCCCGCTCGACAAAAGAGATATTGCCCGCCGCCCGAATGTGTTCGAGCCCGAAAGGTGACACGAATCGCCCTACGCGGAGCGAAAGTTCGGGCTGATAACGTACGTCGACGTAAGCATCGATGAGCGCCGGACTGTTTCCGCCGAAATCCGGCATGATGAAGTAATCGAAATACCTGGCCAGCTTCCCCTGGAAGATCAATCGAGCACGCCGCAACGTAAAAGTGTCCGAGACGGCATCATCATGGTCGTCGCTAAAGAAATACCCATGGGCTTGAAGCAGGCCGGAGAGCCGCAGCTGATAGGCACCGTCCGCCGACCGGACCGAAAATCCGGATTCGTCCAAACTGACGACCGGCAAGGTTTGCTTAGCTGCCGCGGCATTTTCCCGCTCCACCTCCATACGTCGTTCCAGCGTACGCACTTTCTGATCCAGCTTCTTGACCGGCTCGGCATCCTCCACCTGTGCCGCCGAAAGCTTTCCCGACGACATCAAAAGGCGTTCCAGTTCCGCCACCCTTTGCTCCAGCGCCTTTATGCGGGCATCGGCATCGCTCGCGTAACAGGGCTCGCAAAACAAAACCCTGCCCACGACTCCCCCAAGCAACAACCATTGCGGATATTTCATCGTTACCTTTTTTCTTTTTTTACGTTTGCTGACGTGGCGCATACCGGAGTTGCAACACCACATCCCTCATCTGCACCGCCCAACCATTCGTACCGTGAAAACCGGTGCTCGAGTCTCGATTTCAGAAAACATGCCAGGCAACCCCTGGCGGATTTTTAAGCGTTGGCCGCTGCGGGCAGGAATCGGACTGCTGATAAAGACTCAGCCTCTGCTGGCCTTGTGTTTCCAGAGCAGCAGTGCCGTTTATTGCAGCGGAAAGGACGTTGGAGGAGCGAAGTCCAGTGCGAAGGGTTGGCCCTAGTGACGGCAAGACATCGTGCAATAGTCGAGGGGGCGGGTATCGAACCTTGTCTGTCCGGTTCGGCTTTGGCACGCCGTATGAGCATTGCCGGGCGACACACGGCTCGTACCGGCTCGGCATAGATCGGCGTCAGCAGAAGACGCGCTGGTCTAAGAGCCTATCCCAATTGGCGGTTCGCCCTGAGCCCTTCGACCGAGCTCAGGACAGGCCCTTCGACTCCGCTCAGAACAGGCTTGTCGAAGGGTTTCATAAACCTATTGGGATAGGCTCTAAGTTGCCGAAGCCGCAATCGACGAATTTCGGCTGGGATATTCCCGCTCTCGGCATGGTATGGGCAATACCGTCAGGTTAGGCCGTCATGCGCCCTCTAGGTGTCGCGTCTCGTGTGATTATTTACCGAGAAGGAGTTATGCTCTGTTCGAAGCCCGGAGCCTTCTCCAGGAGATATTCGGTTCGTCCAAGTGAGGTTTCTCTCCATGCAGATTCGTCTTCATAAGAACGCCCGTACCACCCCGGCCGTTCGGCAGGCCATTCAAGCGTCCACGTTGAGCGAGCGCGCCTTGGCCCAAAAGCATGGCATTAGCCGAACGACCGTCCGCAAGTGGAAACACCGATCCTCGGTCGAAGATGCCTCGCATCGGCCCCACACCCTCAGAACCACGCTCACGCCCGCCCAGGAAGCCATCGTGGTCTACCTCCGCCAAGCTCTGCTCCTCCCCTTGGATGATCTCCTGGCCGTGACCCGGGAATTTCTCAATCCCGCCGTGTCCCGTTCCGGGCTAGACCGCTGCCTGCGCCGCCACGGGGTGGCGTCCCTCAAGACCCTGCTTCCGCCTACAGAGAAGGCGAAGGTCAAACCCTTCAAGGCCTATGAGCCCGGCTTCCTTCACCTGGATGTTAAGTACTTGCCCGCCATCGACGGCGAACCCCGCCGATACCTGTTCGTCGCCATCGACCGCGCCACCCGCTGGGTCTATGTCGCCCTCAAGCCCAACCGCACCGCCTTAAGCGCAAAGGACTTCCTCAAAGCGGTGATTCAGGCCGCGCCTTTCCGCATCCAGAAATGCCTGACCGACAACGGCTCGGAGTTTACCGACCGTTTCCTGACCCGAACTCGGCAGCCCTCGGGGACGCATGAGTTTGACCGCCTCTGTACTGAACAAGGCATCGAACATCGCCTGATTCCGCCGGGACGGCCCCAAACGAATGGCCTGGTGGAACGCTTCAATGGCCGCATCGAGGAGGTGTTGCAAACCCATCACTTCGATTCAACCGCCGATCTGGACACCACCTTGCACCGCTATGTCGAGCTGTACAATCATCACATTCCCCAAAAGGCCTTAGGCCATCTCACCCCGATCCAGGCTCTCAAAAACTGGCAACTGTCCCATCCTCATCTTTTTCGAAAGAAGGTTTACGATCTTGCGGGACTTGACATCTAGGGCACCCGGATGTGATTCGCTTTGTGCCGTCTGTTCAAATCCGGCCGGAATGACGAAGCGGCCTCTAATTTAAATTTTGACGACATTGGGGGTATGGATTAATCGCGTCGCGCGCTAGCGATAGAATAGCGATAGAATGCAATTGTTTTTTATACTTCGTGGATCAGTTTTCACCCATTCGCTTTGAGAGAACTTTTTATGCGCCGGGTAATATTCAATCAAAAAGGGGGGGTCGGTAAATCTACGATTACCTGCAATCTCGCCGCCATCAGTGCCGCGGAAGGCAAGAAAACCTTGGTTGTCGATCTCGATATCCAGGGTAATTCCACGCATTATTTGCTGGGCCATAAAATTGCCGACCCGGATGCCAGCATTGCGCATTTCTTCAAGGAAACCCTGAGCCTCAATCTCTTCGGCAAAAGCCCGAATCCTGGACTCAACGGCGCCATCCACGAAACGCCTTTTCCGAATCTTTACGTGGTGCCGTCGCATCCCGAATTGGAGCCGCTGCAAAGCCGCCTCGAATCGCGCTACAAAATCTACAAGCTGCGCGAAGCGCTGGATGCGCTCGGGGATTTTGAGCACATCTATATCGATACACCGCCGGTTCTGAACTTTTACAGCCGCTCGGCCCTGATCGCGGCTCGGCATTGCTTGATTCCGTTCGACTGCGACGCTTTCTCGCGGGAAGCCCTTTACAACCTCCTGGCCGTGATCGGTGAGATCAAAGCGGACCACAATAATGCGCTGGAAATCGAAGGCATCATCGTCAATCAGTTCCAGGGCCGCGCCAATCTCCCGCAGCAACTGGTCAACCAGTTGATATCGGAAGGCCATCCCGTGTTGCAAACCAAACTTTCGCCCTCGGTCAAGGTGCGCGAATCGCACAGTGAATCCAAGCCGTTGATCTACTACGCACCGGACCACAAGCTCTCCGAGGAGTACAAGGCGCTGCACCGGGAAATTCATCAAAGGCCGCACTGAGGGTTTTCGATAACGCCATGAGCACACTCGCGTTCCTCGATCGAATCGCGGAAGAAAAGATCCGGGAAGCGATCGAGCGTGGCGATTTGAGCGATTTGCCCGGTGCCGGCAAGCCCATCCCCGACGAAGACGATTTGGCCTTAGTGCCCGCCGAGCTTCGCATGGCGTATCGGGTTCTCAAGAATGCCGGCTATGTCCCCGAAGAGGTGCGCTTGCGCCGGGAGATCGAAGACGTCAGCCGGTTGCTGGAATTCTGCGACGACTCGTCGACGCAATACCGAGAAGGCTTGAACCGATTGCAGCTGTTGGTGCAACGCTTGGGAGAAATGCGCGGCGGCAACGTGGCGCTGCAAGACCGTTACTACAAGCAGATCGCCGAAAAGTTCGGCCGGCAGCATTCCGCGCCGAAACCTGACCGCTAGCCTATAAGGACCGAAGTCCGGTGCAGACGGAGGATATTCGCAAGGGGAACGAGGCCACCCAAATCTTACGCGCCCGCGCTTGGTTTCTCGGAACTCGCATCGACGTTCGGGATCTGGAACGCGGTAGCCGGCTCGCCGTGGGGCCGCTGACCATGCTGGTGGGGCCTAGAGGGTATAGCCTCATCTTTCGTTTCGGCGTAGTCGTGCTCATCGGCCTGACCCGGGCCGAAGAAACGGAGATCCTCGAGCGTCTGGCGCCCTCGGTCCAAAATGCCTTCACTCATCCCGAATCGGACGAGGTGGATATCATCATCGATCCCCATCAGCCCGAGCGCTTCGACCAGGACGGACGGTTGAGCATCAGTGAGGCGAGCCCTGGTCGGCTGCAAGTGGTCGCACACGTGCTGGCGAAAAGCTGTGTTCTCGGCTACTACGAACGCAGCGTCGCCGAGGTCTTCGACCGCGTCGAGCGGCTGGCGGAACGCTTGTGCCAAGGCTTGGGACCCGCCCGTGACAAAAAAGAGATTCTCAACGAAATAGGGAACGTCCTGCTGATCCAGACCCGGACGGTGGGCCGTGTCGAAGTCACCGAAAAGCCGGAAATCACCTGGGAGGACGTCGAACTCGAGCGACTCTATGAACGGCTGGCCTACGAATATGAGTTGCGCGACCGGGACCTGGCGCTGTCCCGCAAGCTGGAACTGATCTCCCGCACCGCCGAAACCTACCTGGACTTGGTCAACAGCCGTCAGACGCTCCGGGTCGAGTGGTACATCGTTATTCTCATCGTGATGGAAGTGATTCTGTCGCTGTACGAGAAATTCTTCTGACCGCCCTCAGCCAATCGGTCGAAATCCCGCGCAAGTTTTTTTCCTTACCTGCGTATATGCACGGTATGAACGTCTTCTCTCCCATTTCCACGCTGCCTACTGCCGCTCGTAGGGCGACAAGCCCTTGCCAGCGTTTGCGTCGATCGCGCTCACTGCCTTCCCATCAAGGGTACCGGGCCGACCACCGCCGTTCCCTAGACGAGCCTTCGTGCGGAAAACACTCGTGAACGAGTTCTCCTGCCTGATCATGGAGTCTGGCTCCGGATTCCGGTCTCGGGAACGAGACGGCGATGCCTCGTCACCGTCCGATGAGTTCCTGATGGAGCGGGTCACCGAGGGCAACCATGACGCCTTTTCGCAGTTGGTGCGCCGGCATACACCCCGTATGTACACGATCGCACGCCGACTCGGCGTCATGCCGACGGAAACTGAGGAGATCGTCCAGGAAGCCTTTCTGAGGGTTTGGGTAAACGCCGCGACCTGGTCTCCGCAAAAAGGCGGTTTCGCCGTCTGGCTGGGACGGATCGTGGTCAACCTGTGCATCGACCGCCTCCGCCGGGACCGCTACGAACCGTGGGGCGACGACGAGCCGTCCATGCCCACGCCCGACCTGGAATCCATGCTTTTCCGGCAAGAGCAAGCTGAGCAGATCGCTCGTGCCGTCGAGGAACTGCCGATGCGACAGAAAACCGCTCTGGTCCTCTGCTATTACGAAGGCTTCAGCAACGCTGAGGCCGCCGAAATCCTCGAGATCTCGGTAAGCGCCTTGGAAGCTTTGTTGGTGCGAGCGAGGCGCACCTTGCGCGAACGTCTGGCCCCATTGATCAGAACTTAGGAGGAGCCCAATGCTCTTATCCCGCTTCAAACGTTATTTCGCGGCCTTTGGGGCCGATACCCGGCGCTGGCCGAAGAAGCGCTACCAAATCTGGCGCTGGCATAGTTTTGCCGCTTCTTCACGCTTTAACGCCGAACGCACCGAGGCCGAACACATCGACCGTCTGCTCGATCTATGGAAAATCGAGGCACCACCCGAAAGATTGGCCGAGCATATTTGCCAACAGGCCCTTGGGCTCCCGCAACGTCGCAAATCCGCTAACGAAGTGCCGCCCGATGTCATCGTGTGGCCGTTCGCCTCGTACTGGCCCGGCATCGCAAGCTTCGGCGTCGCACTCGTCATGGGTTGCCTCCTTGGATGGTACGGCGGCGGAATCAACGCCACGCCTTCCGAAGACTGGATCAACACGGCGGCCTTGAGCACCTTGGCGGGGGATTTCGGCGAACGATGAAACCTCTAAGCCTATCGTCCAGAGCAACGGCTCTGATCCTTCTCGGCTCCTTGGCGACCAACGTGTTCTTGTTGGCATGGATCGGCGCCGGCGCCTATAAGCACAAGCATCGCCCCTCCTGGCTATCGATCGAAGCGTTCGAGGAAAGATTCACGTCGAGGCTTCCTGAGCAGGACGCGATGGCGTTCCGCAGAATCCTGGACGCGCAGCGCCCAGAACTCGCCGCCCGCATTGAAGCGGTGCGCGCCTCGCGCGATGAGGTCAGAAAGACGCTCCAAGCCGAGCCCTTCCAGCGCGAACAACTGGAAGCGGCTCTGGAACGCAGCGAGCGCGCGATGGACGCACTACAAGCCAGCTTGCGCTCGGTGATCCTGACGTCCGCGCCCGAGTTGTCGAGCGAAGGGCGTCGACGCCTACTCGAAAAACCGGAACATTGAAGAACACGACAGCGCCGTGAAAAAGCCTAGTACGCGGCCCGCTCGTGGGCTCAAGCTCCTGGTGTTGGCAGGTTCCTTCCTAGCCGGCGATCTGCCGGCATTGGAGCGCCCGCCATTCTTGGAAGACCCTCTAAACACTCGCAAAGCCGTGTCGCCTTCGCGTGCGCGATCGGCCTATAGACCCGGCGTAGGCGAACCTTGCCCTGCCGAGGCCCGAATCGACCGCACCTGGACCTTGGTCGACATCATCGATCAAGCGCTCTGCCATAATCCGCAGACGCGGCAGACCTGGGCCAGCGCTCGGGCCCAGGCGGCCCAACTCGGCGTGGCGCAAGCCGCCTACCTGCCCACCATCAACTTCAATACCTCGCTCTCGTATGGCCAAACCGGCACCCGAAGCGCCTCTCAGAGCCAACTGCAAGACTTTACCCTGGGAACGGGGATAGGCGGCGGAAGCTTCGGACGTCAGGAACAATTCCGGATCACGCCCTCGGTGAGCCTCAACTATCTGCTGTTCGATTTCGGCGGCCGGTCGGCACGGGTGGATAGCGCGCGGGCGGCATTGGAAGCCGCCAACTGGAGCCATGCCGCTACCTTGCAGAACGTGTTGTTCAACGCGGTCCAAGCCTATTACCAGTTGTTCGCGGCGCGCTCGGCCCTGGAAGCCACGCAAGCGTCCGAACGCTCCAGCGAGGAAGCTTTCAAAGCCGCGTCGTTCCGTTACGAGGTCGGAGCCGCGGCGCTGGCCGACAAGCTGCAAGCCCAAACTGCTTACGCTCAGGCCAAGCTCAACCGCCAGCGAGCCGAAGGCGAAGCGCAGAACGCCTTGGGCGTCCTCGCCAACGTGATGGGCCTCAAACCCGACCCGTCATTGAATATCGCGTCGCCCGCCTATATCGAGCCGGACGAGGAACGGGAACGGGACGTGCAGGCTTTGATCGAAGAAGCCAAGGCGTTACGCCCGGATCTGGCGGCCGCCGAGGCTCAGGTCCGAGCCGCCGAGGCGAACGTGAGATCGGCTCGCTCCAACAGCCTGCCGACCCTGTCCCTGGTGAGCAATTATTCCTACAGCGATTCCAGTGTCTCGCAGAATTTCCAAAGCTGGTCGGTCGGCCTGCAGCTGAGCGTGCCCCTGTTCACCGGCTTCGCCAACACCTACCAGATTCGAAACGCAGAAGAACAAGTGGCGGTACAGGAAGCTACCCGCGATCAGTTGGATCAGGCCATCGCCCTCGACGTATGGCGCGCCTATTTCGACTTGAACACCACCAGGGAAACGCTGGCTAGCACCCGCGATTTGTTGGCAAGCGCAACCCAGTCGGAAAAAGTGGCTTTGGGACGTTATAAGGCTGGGGCAGGCAGTATTTTGGAACTTCTGAACGCCGAAGCGGATCTTGCCAATGCCCGTTTGCAATACGTTCAGGCCCGCTATAACTGGCATATCGGCAAAGCCCGCCTGGCACAGGCGATCGGCGCCCTAGACCCGACCGAAATCGGTGCCAGTCTGCGGACGGTGGGAAAGAAAACCAATCTCCCCTAATCTAGGTTCACGATGTCGCGTTCGAAAGTATTGATCCTGTTGATCCTAATCGCCCTGGGCGCTGGCGGATTCGTGCTGTGGGACAAGCGCCGCAAGGCCGCCGACGCTTCGGTCTACCGCACGCTTCCGGTCGCCCGCGGCGAGATCCGGCAGACCGTTTCAGCCAACGGAACCCTCAACCCCGTGGTGCTGGTCAACGTCGGCACCCAGGTATCGGGCACTGTGCAAACCTTGTATGCGGACTTCAATGATCGGGTGCGCGAAGGCCAGGTTCTGGCTAGACTGGACCCAGCTCTGTTCCAAGCCCAACTCGAGCAAAGCCGCGCCAACGTGGCCAACGCGCTCGCCTCCCTGGAACTCGCGGAAGCCAACGAACGGCGCGCCCGCGCCCTGTACGAACAGGACTATATCTCCCGCGCCGAACTCGATCAGGCGATACAGGCGCTGGGCGCGGCCAAGGCCCAGTTGGCTGCGGCCAAGGCCCAGGTTTATCGTGACGAGACCAATCTGCGCTACAGCGTCATCGTTTCGCCGGTATCGGGCGTCGTGGTATCACGGGACGTGGACGTAGGCCAAACCGTAGCCGCCAGCTTTCAGACGCCCACCCTTTTCACCATTGCCCAGGACCTGAAGAAGATGCAGATCGACACTACGGTCGCCGAAGCGGACGTAGGCAAGGTAAGAGTCGGCCAGATGGTGAATTTCACGGTGGACGCGTTTCCGGGACAAGAATTCGTGGGAACCGTGCGGCAGATTCGTCTGAATTCGCAAGTTCTTCAAAACGTCGTGACTTACAATGTGGTGATCGATGTGGACAACCCCGAGGAAATTCTCTTGCCCGGCATGACGGCCTTCGTCAACATCGTCGTCGACGAGCGCAAGGACGTACTGAAGCTGCCGTTGCCAGCCCTGCGCTATCGACCGACGGGGAGACCTGAATCCACGAATCCTGGAAAGAAAAACGTTTATCGTCTAAAAGACGGAGCGCCGGTAGCGGTACCGGTGCGTATCGGGATCGCCGACGGCAGGTTCGCGGAATTGGTCGAAGGCGACCTCAAGGAAGGCGATCCTCTGATCACCGAGGACCAGCATCAACAGGCAGGCCGACCGGATGGCAGCGGCGGCCGTGGCCCCGGCGGTTCTTTCAGGGTCAGGATGTTCTGAGCATGCCGTCCCCACTCATCGAAGTCGTCGATCTCGTCAAGAGTTATCCGGTAGGTGATGCCGGCACTCTGGAAATATTGCACGGCCTGAATTTCACGATCGATGCCGGCGAGTTCGTCGCCATCATGGGACCCTCGGGTTCGGGAAAATCGACTCTGATGAACATCTTGGGTTGCCTTGATGTTCCGAGCGGCGGCCGTTATGTGCTGAACGGAACCGATACCGCCAAGCTCGACCCGGACCAGCTCGCCGCTCTGCGTAATCGAACCATAGGTTTCGTCTTCCAAGGCTTCAATCTGTTGCCCAGGAAAACCGTCGAAGATAATGTCGCGCTGCCTCTACTCTACGCCGGCGTGAGCCGCGAAGAGAGGGAAGCCCGCGCGGTGGAGCTGCTCCGACAAGTAGGACTCGGTCACCGCATCGGCCATAAGCCGCCGCAGCTTTCGGGCGGTCAGCAGCAACGCGTCGCCATCGCCCGGGCTTTGGCCAACTCACCGCCGCTGATCCTGGCCGACGAGCCGACCGGTAACCTGGACACCCATACCAGCGAGGAAATCATGGCTTTGTTCGAACGCCTTAACCGGGAACAGGGCCTGACCATCGTCCTGGTGACACACGAGCCGGACGTGGCACGCTATGCCCAGCGTCTGATCCATGTGGTGGATGGCCACATCGCCGAGGACGGGCCGACGAAAACGATTCTGAAGAGAGCGTACGCATGATGTTCGGCAGCCTACTCGAGGAGGCTCTGCAGGCGATGGGCGCCAATCGGCTGCGGAGCGCGCTCACCATGCTCGGCATGATCATCGGCGTAGGCGCCGTCGTGCTGATGATGGCAATCGGTCAAGGCGCCCAGGCCATGGTGAGCGAAGCGATCGCCTCCATGGGCAGCAATCTCTTCATCGTGCTCACCGGTTCGTCGACCTCGGGCGGCGTGCGCATGGGCAGCGGCACCGTACCCACGCTCACCGTCAACGACGCTTACGCCATCGGCGAACTGCCTGAGATCGCCGCGGTCGCACCGGCATTTTCCAACGTCGCGCAAGTGATCTACGGCCCCAACAACTGGGCGACGTCCATCATGGGCACCACCCCGGCCTATTTCGAGGTGCGCGACTGGCACCCGGTCGGCGGCGCCGTGTTCACGGACAGCGACGTGCGCTCGGCGACCCGGGTCATCGTACTCGGGCAAACCGTGGTTCAAAACCTGTTCGGCAACGAAGATCCGGTCGGCAAGACCGTGCGCGTCAAGAATAGCCCATTCGTCGTCGTCAGCGTCCTGGAACCTAAAGGACAAAGTCTGGACGGGCGCGATCAGGACGACACCGCGATGGTGCCTTTGACGACCGCCCAGCGCCAACTGTTCGGTAACCCGTTTCCGGGCATGATCCGCTTCATCATGGTCAAAGCGCGCTCGCGGGAGGTCATGCCCCGTGCGGAGCAGAGCATTAAAGAACTGTTGCGCGCACGGCACCGTATCCGGCCGGGACAGGAAGACGATTTCACCGTCCGCAACCTGACCGCTCTCGCTCAGACCGCCGCCGGAACTACGCGCACCATGTCGGTCATGCTGGGCGCCATCGCCTCGATCTCGCTGCTGGTGGGAGGCATCGGCATCATGAACATCATGCTGGTATCGGTCACCGAACGTACCCGCGAGATCGGGATCCGCCTCGCCATCGGCGCCCGACGCCGCGACGTGCTGCTGCAATTTCTCCTGGAAGCGCTGATCATCTCCCTCGCCGGCAGCCTGATCGGCGCCGCGATCGGCTTCGTCGGCGCCTGGCTGGCCGCCGTCCTGGGCGGCATGACCGTGGTCGTCACCCTATCGTCCATCCTCCTCGCCTTCACCGTCGCCGCCGCGGTCGGGATCTTCTTCGGCTTCTATCCGGCGCGCAAAGCGGCCGAACTCAGACCGATCGAGGCCTTGCGTTACCAATGACGAGAATCTTTTCCTAAATTCGGCAGTTGGATACATCCAAAAGCGCCGTTTTCATCTCTGATGTAGGCTGAAATAAGGAGGCTGCCTCCGGCAGCGCGTTATTTTTCAGCGGGTCTCGCCCCGCGGGCGAGTTACTTGTGCTAACCCCATCCCTGAGGTTAGCCCTTCGGGCCAGCCTCCGCCTGTCCAAACTCGCTCCTGGCGAGTTTGTTCTTTGCGTGACTAACAAATGTGTCGGGAACACATTTGGACGCGCGGAGAGCGCCCGAAGGGTTCGCACCAGGGAAGGTGCGAATCCAAAGTAACCCAAAGAAAAGGCACCCGTATGGCGCGCTGATCCTGCGCGTCGCCGGCTTACGCCGGGGGCGACAGAATGTACGTCCCTGTAGATCTATCGCCGTACGCGATCCTTCGGGCAATTCCGGCTCCAGCCAGCGATGCTCGGGCGCGCCATACGGCAGGTTTTTTCGTTCAGCAACTTGAACTCCCCCTACCTTTTCCCGGACCAGATGGCGAGCTCACTTCCTTGTCGCCACCGCCACGATGCGGCAGCCTTCCAGACGAATACCTTCCGGCGTCCGCAATGCCTCCAGCGCGTCCTTGATCTCGGCGATGGCCGATTCTCTCAGTTCGTCCGGGAGGTGACCGAGAAAGTTACCGAAGGAACTGGCCTGCGAGAAATCGATGGCGGCGTCCGCGTTCGCGTGATGGATAACGTTTTCCAGTACCTCTACTTTACTGATCGAGAAGCCGTTGCGGTCCAGTAGCCAAACCAGCTCCGGTACGCTCACCCAGTGTGGATATCCGGACCGGGATTCGGGAAAAGCGTTGTAAGGCTCTTTGGACAGAATCTCGCGTCTGATCTGCAAGAGCCGGTTGGGATGTTCTTTCGAGCCCGTAGTCAACCCGAGCCGCCCGCCCGGCTTCAGTACCCTCCGAATTTGCTGCAAAGGTTCTTCCTTCTCCGAAAGCCAATGAAAAACCGCATTCAGATAGACTGCGTCGAAGCTGTTTTCGGCAAATTCGGTCAAGTCATAGGCATTGCCGACCCGGAAAACCAGATTGGATTTCGCCCTACGGTTGGCAATGGCGATGCGGAGCGGCAATGGATCGATCCCCGCCACGAAACCCGAAGGTCCGACGATATCCGCGACATGCTCCGCCAATAACCCGGTTCCGCAGCCGACATCAAGGACCCGCTCCCCCGGAACGAGGTTCAATTCCTCGATCAGCCATTTGCCCTGCTTAAATTGACGGTCACTGCTCAGCTCTTCGTACTTTTCGGCAAGACGCTGCGTATCAAAAGCCAAGCTCAAGGCGCTCATATTTTTCTCCTTGCTGGATAGCCGTATTCAACGGATTCTGTTTATCGATTTGTCCAGCCCCTAAAACCCTTGTGGCATCCCGGTCCTGTGGCAAGGCCAGATACACGCTTGGGACTGGTTCAGGTGGTTCGTCGCCGCATCGGGGTAGTTCGGCCCCGAGTTGACCCGGCCTACGCTATTCGTAGGCCGGAGCAGTCGTGCAGAAACGAACGCTTGCCATTTAGCAGAGTACATGCCATTGCCGTCCGCTATTCCTGACCACGGAAGACATGGCCGAGAGGACGAGGCAATGCGCCCATTCCACAGGCGGGACTATCGGCGAGAAGGAAAACGGTTCCAGACGAAACCCTTGCCGGCTGATCAATAGACAACAGACAAGCAGCACGCTGTTGTCTTATGTTCAACATGCGCCGTTTTAGCGAAGTGTTCCGAGTCAGGCGCAGACTTCCGTGTGAACGGTTCTTACGAACGACGAGCCGTGGCGCGAGGTGGTCACGACGATGGGCTGGCCATCATGAAATGAGGTCTCGCGACCGGGACAAAGGAGTTTCCTTCGAACTATGCGAACGCTATACGATCAGCAAGGCAGCAGACGAAGGCTAAGCCTTCGGCCACTTGCTCGACCCTGACCGTGAGTTCATTGCTCCACCTGCCAGCCCAGGGGCAATCCTTTTGTCAGTTCAGTCGCAGCAGCCCGGCGCAAGGGTATGGGAAGACCGTGTGGGCGCGTAAACGGAACCAGAGGTATTTGCTTTTTCGCCTTGGCTGTTTGGTAAGAGGCCATACAGCGCCATGCGATGACGCAGCACGTTACGGCTGATCGCCAGCAGTCGGGCGGTCTGAACCTGGTTATGTTCGCAGAATTCGAGCGCCGTACGAAGAACTGTGGACTCGATCAGCTCGAACAGTTTCGGCGGCGCCCGCTCGCACAACTGACGCACGGCGGCCTCCAGGGAGGCAGTAGATGTGATCGACACGGGCGCCGCCGTTGCTTGAGGCCGCAGTCCCGAAAGCTTGAAATCCTCGGGACGGAGATGGTCGCCCGGGCAGACCAGCAGGGCTCTATGAATCGCGTTCTCCAACTCCCGAATGTTGCCCGGCCAGTCGTAGTTCAACAAGAGCCGTTCCGCCTCCGGAGTCAGCCGGGCGTCCTTGTAGCCCAGACGCTCGCCGTACAGTTTCAGGAAGTGACGGGCCAAAGGCAGGATGTCCCCGGGCCGATCCCTCAAAGGCACGAGCTGCACCATGGCGACGTTGAAGCGATAGTACAGATCGGCCCGGAAACGGCCGGCTTCCACCGCCTCTTCCAGATTGACGTTGGTGGCCGCGATCACTCGCACGTTCACCGGCGTCGCCCGCCGCGCTCCGACCTTCACCACCTCGCGTTCCTGCAGCACGCGCAATAGCTTCGCCTGCAGCCCCAGAGGCAGATCGCCGACTTCGTCCAGGAACAGAGTGCCGTTGTTAGCGGTTTCGAACCACCCGTCCTTGCTGCTCACGGCACCGGTGAAAGCGCCTTTTTCATGCCCGAACAGTTCGCTCTCAATCAAGGTTTCGCTCAGGGCGGCGCAATTCAAGGCACCGAACGGTCCGTTCCGACGCGGGCTGAGCGCATGGATATGTCGGGCAATCAGTTCCTTGCCGGTGCCGGTTTCACCGATGATGAGGACGGTGGCATCGCTAGGCGCGATGCGTTCGATGTGCTCCAGCAACTGCCGAGAGGCCGGGTCTTCAAAGACCAGCGCGCTGGCGCGAACGGAAAGGGTAAGCGAGCGTGGCTCGGAAAAGCTCAGCACGGGGGAAGGGTGGCTTCCCTCGAGCAGTTCGGTCGATCGGTCGGGATAAGACGTTTCCATGATGCTTCACTTCTCCTCTGGACTTGAAACTAACCCTGCGTGCGGCTTCCTGGCTCGACTGCAGTGGACGCACTTTGGCGTTTGTTGAACGTGTTCGTACTATAACAAGCATCGCAATATATCTAAAAGGCATGAATGGATTTTTATAAATAACTTTTTTGCATATTCCTATTCATCTATTCATCAGTTGCTGATGTCACGCCCCTGTCCTGAATCTCCTTGTCGCCCGGGCGGAACGGATGCGCCGGTATCGTTACGGCGAGTGTGGCCGGAATTACCGATTCGGCGTTCCGAGTCCGTCTTGCAGTCCCCTGCTCCGAGGATCGTCGGAGGCGAGTTCCTGAAACCGTTTCGCATAGTCCGCAGCCGCCTGGAACCGTCCGAGTTGGCGGTTGAACCGTACCAGGGCGTAGAGGGTGTCTCGATCGTCGGGATGGCGGCGGTAGTGCTTTTCCAGTACCACGACGGCTTTATCGGTCGTACCGGCCGCATCGAGGGCGACGGCATAGACATAGGCGAAACGTGAACCTTCGGGATTCAGGGTCACCGCCCGTTGCAGATGTTCGAGCGCTTCATCGAGGCGCTTGTGGCGTACCAGCAGCAAGCCCAGGGCGTGGTGGCTCTCGGGACTATCCGGGTCGATCTTCAAAGCCGCTCTAAGAAGACTTTCGCCTTCCGCGTCTCGCCCCTGAGCACGATACAGGTCGGCCAGATTGACATAAGCCGCCGTGAAATCGGAACGCAGTTTCATGGCGGTACGATAAGCCGCTTCCGCGCCCTTGTGCCGTCCCGATTCCGCGTAGGCAAGACCTATGTTCATCCACGACTCCGGACGATCGGCATTGGCCTTTTGGGCAGCGATGTATTCATACAACCCGCGCTCGATGGCCGTGCGTCGCTCCACCGGCAAGGCTTGCGAAACGAGCGGTGCCAATGCCCGCGCCGCTCGGATACGGACCGCACGAAGCGGATCGTTCAGCAAGGGCGACAAGAGCGGGAAACGCACGCCGGGATCGGCCTCGTTCAAGGCTTCCACAGCGCCCAGTCTGACCAAGGGATCAGAATCGCCGAGCCCCTGCCGTACCACCGGCAAGGTCTTCCCGCTCAGATAAGGCCCGAGTTCGAACAGCGCAGTGGCTCGAACGATTCCCGCCTGAGCCGTGTTCATGGCAAGCTGGACAAGGCGGTCTTCTGCGCTCGCCCTGCCCTGCCTCGCCGCAGCGAAGATTGCTGCGAAATCTTTGCCGGCACGCGGCTTGCGGCCGTACCAGCGCTTGAGCCTAGCCGCTGCCCAGGACGGTTTTTCCCGGGTATGGCAGCGGTTGCATGCGTTCGGCACGCCCAGCTCGACTGTGAGATCGGGCTGCGGAATGCGGAAACTATGGTCATGGCGCCGATCGACGCCCATGTAGGTAGTCGCCGGCATGTGGCACGCGGCACAGCGCGCACCTTCCGAACCCGTTTTGTGGAAATGATGGGCCGGCGAATCGTACTTTTCCGCCTTGTGGCATTGAGCGCAGACGCCGTTCCCCGGGACCCGAAGCTTCAGACTGTGAGGATCGTGACAGTCGCTGCAAACGACTCCCTGACGATACATTTTGCTTTGCAGAAACGAGCCGTAGTTGTACACCTCGTCCTGCATCTGCCCGTCCGGGTGGTACAAACCCTGGGTCAAAAGCGCGGGAACGAAACCGTCCAGCAGCGGTCGGCCATGAACAGGATTTGCCTGGATCTGTTCGCGCCGCGCATGGCAGCGGGCGCAGGTTTCGATTTCCGGCCCGGTATTCGTGGCCTCGGACAAGCGAGCAATGGAAGAATTGGCGGGAAACGTCCAGACTCTCTCCCGACGCGGCCGAAAACGGACGTCGAGACCACGGTCGGCCGAGTGTTCCGTCTTGCCCTCGGCCCAGGCGACATGCTGCGAACCCGGCCCATGGCAAGCTTCGCAGGCTACGTCGATGTCCGTCCAGGCGGAATCGAATCGGTTGGTTCGAAGATCGTAGTTCTTGCGGAAATTCGTAGAATGGCAATCGGCGCACATGTGGTTCCAGTTCTGCAGCGGACCGGTCCAGTGCAAGGGATCGCTGGGGCCTATCCTTTCCTTGGGATAAAGGTGAAACCAACGCTGCCCACCCCGAGTTTTGGGACGGCTGTCCCAGGCAATGCCCAAGGCTTGCAGCCTGCCGTCCGGGAACTCGATCAGGTATTGCTGTAGCGGATATACGCCGAAGGTGTACTTGATCTCGAAATCGGCGAACTTGCCGTCAGGGCCGTCGGTGTTGACCAGGAAGCGGTCGCCGCGGCGGAAAAATCGGGACGTCACGCCGAAATAATCGAAGCGGACGCCGCGGAAATCGCCCAATACCGTTGCGGGCGTCGCCGGCTGCATGGCCAGGTCGTGGTGCGACCCGGCCCAGGCTTTCGCCTGTTCGGCGTGGCAGCCTCCGCAGGCCGCGCCGCCGACATAGTCCGCTTCCTCCGCCGCGACCAGAACCGGAGTTAGGAAGAACGCGAGCAGCAAGCATCCCCATTCCGGGCGCACCGGAAATCTCATGATTTCGGTTTTCCGGACGGATCTTCCTCTTTCCAGTAACCCTGTAGTTGCAGTTCGGAAAGCGCCTTGTCGAGATAACGGCGATCGAAATAGCGCTCCAAATCAAACTTGCCGCGCACCAGGCCAAACTTCTTGGCGTCCTCGAAGGATACCCGGTAGCTGTGCACCAGATAGTCGTCGATCAGCGGCGAAAGCTTCTGCGTCCAGTTCTGGCCGTCCCAGTCCTCCCGGAAGTGCTGCAAGGGAATGCCCGACTTGGCCCAGATCTCGTAGACCTCGTCGCGGTTCTCCTCCTGCACCGTCCAGTAATTGGCCCTGACCAGAGCATTCACCACCCGCTGGGTAATGTCCGGGTACTGGTCGGCGAAGGCCTCGGCCACAGTGTAGCCGCCGGCGCAGCCGTATTTCCCGCCGTCGTCCTTGCCGCCGTAGATCAGCTTGGCGAGGCCCTGGTCGCGAAGGTAGTAGAGGTTGTAGAGACCGAAAGTCAGCTCCAATTCGCCATTGCCGAGCGCGGTGGCCGAGGTCAGATAATCCATGTTGTAGACCTTGAGGTCTTTCTCTTTGATGCCGTGATCCCCCAGCAAGCGGGCAACGCCGAGTTGCAAGCAAGTACCCTTGTGGAGCCCCAGCTTGCGGCCCTTGATGTCCTCGATTCCGTTAGCGGTCGAATCCTTGCGCGCGGCCAGATAAAGGTTGCCGCGCCGCCCGCCGCCCAGAATGTACTTGACCTTGAGTCCCCCGGCCCGGCCGATGAGCTGGGGCAGATCGCCCTGCCAGGCGAAATCGAGCTGCCCGCTGGAATAGGCTTCGTTCACCGCCGGACCGGCATTCTTGAAGAAATGCCACTTCACTTCGATGCCGTCCTTCTCGAATTCCTGTTCCAGATAGCGTTTGACATGGGCCACGGAAAACGCCCCGCCGCCCACGAAAGGCCGGCCGCCGACACCCGTAGCCGCCACGCCGATGTTGATGGTCTTAGGCTTTTCGGTCTCCGCGGCGTGGACGGGTAGCCACGCCAGGACGAGGGTGAGGAGAAGCAAGAATGGTTTCATCCGCAAAATCTCTCTAGTTATTGCAAGTCCACCGTCAGCTTTTCCAGCGTTCCGGTGAATCGATAAGGCGCGGCATAGGCGTTCGAAACGACCGAACCGCGTTCCTCGCCCACGTCGAAGGTCTCGGTGAGCGCGGCCCGTAGCGATCCGATGCCGGCCAAATGCGCCTCCCCCGCCGGCTGTCCGTTGACGAAGAGCCGGCCGATGCCGGATTTGCCGCTGTTTCCGTCGGGTTGGAACTCGAAGCCCAGCTCCACGCGGCCGGCCGGCACCGGTACGGTTGAGGTCAGCACGTGCCGGTTGCGTCCCAAGGTGTTGGTCTCGTACACCAGGCGACCGTCCTTGAGATACAGGCTGTAGCCGCCGAACCGGCCGCCGTGAGCGACCAGGACGCCTTCCGCCCCGGCCGGCGGAATGTCCACCGTCGCCACGATACGATGGGCGCGACCTTCGAGCCTGGGGGCGGTGGCGTCGGGGATGCGCACTGAACCGGCCGTGTAGACGAACGAACTCCGGCCCTTGGCGAGAGAGGGTCCGTCTCCGCCGCGCAGATTGTCGAGCAGCCCCGCGCTGAGCGGATAAACGTTGTTGCGCCAGGCTTCCTTGTCGAATTCCGCCTGCAACTCTTTCAACTTGTCCGGGTACTGAGCGGCCAGATCATGGGCCTGACTGAAATCCTCGGCGACGTGGTACAGCTCCCAGCGGTCGTTCTCGAAATCGTCCTTGCGCCCCTGCAACTCCCAGGGCAATCCGTGACGCGCCCCGGCCAGCCAACCGTCCTTGTAGACGGCGCGGTTACCGAACATTTCGAAATATTGAACCGTATGAGTGTCAGGGGCATTGGGGTCGTTGAAGCTGTACAGCAAGCTCTTGCCTTCCAAAGGAATCTGGGCGACCCCGTCGACCGTTTCCGGAAACGTGATGCCCGCGGCTTCGTAAATGGTCGGTGCCACGTCGTTGACATGGTGGAATTGGCTGCGCAGCCCGCCCGGCTGTTTGATGCGCGCCGGCCAAGAGACCACCAGGGGATTGCGGGTGCCGCCGAAATGAGAGGCCACTTGCTTGGTCCATTGGAAAGGCGAGTTGGTGGCCCAGGCCCAGGGAACCGCGTAATGGTTGTCGTGCAAGGGGCTGCCTAGCTCGTCGATATGCGCCAATTGGGTCGCCACGTCGTCGCGGGTTCCGAAGAAACTGGCGATATTGCGTATCGAACCGTCCAGCGTGCCCTCGGCGCTGCCGCCGTTGTCGCCGACGACATAGAGCACCAAGGTGTTGTCCCACTGTCCGGTCTGCCGTACGGTGCCGAGAAGCCGCCCCACTTCGTAGTCGGTATGGGACAGGAAAGCCGCATAGACTTCCATCTGCCGCGCGTACAAGCGTTTCTGATCAGGACTCAGGGAATCCCAAGCGGGTAGCTCCTTGGGCCTGGGGGTCAGTTCGGCATTCGCCGGGATCACACCCAAGCGATTCTGCCGCTCGAAGATCTCTTCGCGTAGCTTGTCCCAACCCTGGTCGAACCGCCCCCGGTATTTGTCGATCCATTCTTTGGGCACGTGCAAAGGGGCATGGGTAGCGCCGGTCGCGAAGTAGAGAAAGAACGGCTTGTTCGGCGCCAGGGAGCGCTGTTTGCGAAGCCAGCCGATGGCTTCGTCCGCCAGATCGGCGGTCAGGTGATAGCCTTGTTCCGGCGTTTTCCGCGGCTCCACCGCTTCGGTGTTACGGTACAACTGCGGCTCCCACTGGTTGGTTTCACCGCCCTGGAATCCGTAAAAGTATTCAAAACCCAAGTGGGTCGGCCAGCGGTCGTAGGGACCCACCGGCGTGATTTCGCCGGCGGGCGTGTTGTGCCATTTGCCGAACGCGGCGGTGCTGTACCCGTTACGGCGCAACACTTCGGCCACCGATACCGTGTCCTTGCGCCAGTAGCCGTTGTAGCCGGGATAGCCGCGGGCGGTCTCGATCACGACGCCGAAGCCGGCCTGGTGATGGTTGCGCCCGGTCAGCAGCGCGGCGCGAGTCGGCGAGCATAGGGCCGTGGTATGGAAACGGTTGTAGCGCAGCCCTTCCGAGGCGAGCCGGTCGAGGTCGGGTGTCGCGGCGGGACCGCCGAAGGTGGCGGAAGCACCGAAACCGACGTCGTCCAGCAGGATCAGCACCACGTTGGGCGCGCCTTTCGGCGCTACCGGCTGGGCCGGCCAGGCCGGCACCGAATCCTCGAGGGTCACACCAATCTTGCCCTGGAAGCCCGGATCGGGTTTCGGTAGCGTCTCCTGAGCGGCGACGGTATGCAAAGCGAAAAAGCCGGCGAGCAGTAGCCCGCAGCGTTCGGAACGTCTGTTCATGTCGGGTAGTGTCCTTGGGTGGATGAAAACGATGGAAAGTCCGCGCCCTCGTCGATCGGGAGACGGCGTTCGAAATCCATAGTGGGCATCGGTTGTAGGCCGGAATAAGCCTGTCCTGAGCGACGTCGAAGGGCGTTAGCGTTTCCGGCGAAGCGCCGGCCGCAGGGAACGCTTCGCTCATCCCAGCCTGCTTTTTGGGGTTCCTGCGACACTCTCCAGAGGGAGCAGGAGCGTGTGCGAGACCTAGCCGGATGGAAACGGCGTTCGAAATCAGCGGCGGGGATCGAAGAGCGAAGGCTCATTCCGACACTCTCCTCTCCGCACCTTCAGCCGGGACGCCCAAACGGCTGGCAGCCGGAACGGATACCGCGAGGCCGGCTAACGAAGCGCGGAGCTTATCCCGGGTTTGGCGCGGCAGTTCGAACCAGAACAGCACCGCGAAGCTGCCGATGAACACCAGGAAGACGTTCTGCAAGCCGATCCAGCCGCCCAGCGCGCCGCCGACGAACGCCCCGGCCCAGGCGCCGAGAGCCGCGGGCGGATTGCCGGCGCCGGCCACGTTGCCGCGTCCGAGCAGATCGCTGACGGCGGCCTGGCGGACCACATTGGCGACCGCCACCATGCCCAGACCGAGTCCCAACAGAACCGCGCCTATCCAAAGAGCCGGCAGCCTCTCGGCGAACCCGAGCAGCACCAGCCCCAACACGGCCACCGCGTAGGCCGCCCGGTAGTAAACATGCCGTCCCAAGGTTTCCAGGGCGCCTCCCAGAAAGAGCAAAGCCGCGATGTAGCTGACGCCCTGCCCCAGAATCAGCGGCGCCGCCGCTGCCTCGGAGAGATGGAACCGTTCGATGGCGATGATCAGGATGAAGGCGCCGTAGAAGGAGGAGGCACCGAAGGTGGCGAAGGCGATCAGACTGGTTTCCGCGATCTCCCGATGGCCGAGGAGCGCCTTGAGCTGTTCGAGCACCGGCTTCCCGTGAGAAGACGAACGCCGCGCGAGGGCATCGCGGCGTCCGGTCAGAACCTTGACCCCGAGCGGCAGCATCAGGGCGAAGGACAAGGCCACCAGGACGTAAAGCGTCGAGTAGTCGAGAAAACCGATCAGGACGGCCGCCAGCAAGGGTCCGAGCGCTACCGATCCGCCCATCTGCGTGGCCCGGATCCACCCGGCCTTGCGCTTGCCCGCCGTGTTCAGGTAGTGGAAGAAATCGCTCTGGATGGAAAGGAAATGCATGGGCACGGCGGGACTGGCGAGAACCGTGGCCGCGATCAGCCAACCGGGGCTGGCGGCCCGTGAAACGAGAAAGAATGCAATGCCTCCGAGCACGCTGCCGAACGCGAATACCCGCTTCGCGCCGAAGCGGTCGATGGCCATGCCGATGGGGATGCTCATGATTCCGATCCCTAGAGGCAAGACGCCAGTCACCATGCCGATTTCGAAGGTCGAAGCGTCGAGGGATAAAGCGAACAGCGGCGCGGCGACGCCGACCAGGCCGATGATCGTGCCGTTGAGGGCCGCCAGCAGCATGAAATTCCGCACGCGGCGGGAAATGGAGGCAGAGATGCCGGAATGTTCCATGAGGTTCTATGGCAAGAAGTCTGAGCTCGGAGTTGTCGATGTCTCCCCCGTGTGCAGAGCCTGTGCCAAAAGCGGAACGACGTTCTTACGCGGGTTTATTGGAGGATAGAAGCTCGGGACTGTTGGCCGTACAACAGCGGCTGCTGATGACGTGCTGCCGAAATGACAGGCGAGACCGCCCGGTTATTAATCAGGCCCGTAAATACCCTCCTGATATTTACGGGCCGACGCCCAGGCCGGTACACGCCCGGCCTGGGCTCACGCGGCTTGTTGCCGCGCCGGGGCATCCCTGCCCCGGCAACCCGGCCGATATTTGTTGGCCGGGTTAATAGGAACCGCGAGCTGTCGGACCAGTCTGACTTTTAAAAGCGCGGAAAGAGTGCCGCTGCTACGCGGCAAGGAGGCACGGATGCATATCAGCGCGAAACTTCTGCTTGTTGCCGGTATGGCTTCCACGATCTTGGGGTGTGCGAGCCATCGGGCGTTGAAGCCCGCCGAAACGATGGGCGGACGAATTGACGGCCAGGGATTCGCCGCTTCGTTTCCGCAAACCACCGGCTGGTACGTCGTGAAAAGCACGCACGACGAAACCGTGCTCCTGAAAGCCTCGGAGGAGACCGCGCAACGTAGCCCGGCCGACGCCGTCATCACGGCTTCGCTGGGCGTCCGGACGCTTCCCGCCGAGGAACTTGCCCGCCAAAGCGACTCGGATTTCGCCGCCGGAGTCGAACGGTTCCTGGCGAAACGCATGGGCGGTCCGCCAGCCTTCTATGCCGGATCGTCTCTTCTCGCCCTGGTACAACTGGACACCGAGCCGCACCGCTTTCACGATGCGGTCTGCGCCAAGTACGAGGCCTTACAGATTGCCCGCAACGGGGCGCAACTCCGGGAGCCCGAATTGGCCTTTTCCGATCACGGCATCGTCTGCCGTCATCCCGACGATCCCGGAAGGTTGATTCAGATGTTCTTCAACGAAAGATCCGTGCGAGTGATGCCGCGGTTCGCAAGACCGGCAACCTGGGACGAGGTGACCAAGGCCTTCGAAAGCCTGCGCTTTACCCCGGACCGTTAAACGTCGTACGCCGTATCGGGATACGGGTCAGCTCGTCCGCCATCAACGTTTCCGCGCGAGCGTGAGGCCGTCGGCGATAGGCAGCAGGCTGATCGAGACGCGCGGGTCGGTGTGAAGTTTTTGATTCAGCGCCCGGATGGCGGCGGTATCGGCATCGTTCATGGCCGGGTCCGCGACCTTGCCGCCCCACAAGACGTTGTCGATCAAGACCAGCCCGCCCGTACGCAGGAGTTGTAGCGCCCGCTCGTAATACCCGTCGTAGTTCTCCTTGTCGGCATCGATGAAGGCCAGGTCGTAAGTGCCGCCACGCCCCTCGGCGATGAGCCCGTCCAGGGTGTCGAGCGCAGGGCCGAGCCGCAAATCGATCTTGTCTTCAACCCCGGCCCGCTGCCAATGACGGCGCGCCGTTGCCGTAAATTCCTCGTTGATATCACAGGCCGTAATGCGCCCCTCGGGCGGCAGGGCAAGAGCCAGACGGGTGGAACTGTATCCGGTGAACACCCCGATTTCGAGCACGTTCCGCGCGCCGACGAGTTCCACCAGTAACGCCATGAACTGCCCCTGTTCCGGCGCGATCTGCATACCGCCATAGGAATGGCTCGCCGCCTCCTCGCGCAGCGCTCTCAACACGTCCGGTTCGCGAAGCGACACCGAAAGCAGGTAGTCGTATAGCGTCTGATTCATGACGATGCTTTTCATGGGCGTGGTTACCTTTGATTGCAGGAAGAAATTCGCGCCAACCGACAGAAAGAGTGTACCGGTCGGCGGCAAAGAAAATGAAGAATATCGAGGGCGCCTGCCAACACGTGAAAAATCTTATGGACGCCTCGAAAAACGTACTCCGTTCCTGCTTCGACAAGTAGGATATGGTGAACGAAGTGAACCGCATCATTCGCGGTGCATCGGTGCGGTTCGTTCCTCACCGCACCCTACGAGCTGGCCCGAAGGGCAAACCCCAGGGGCTTGCCTTGGCGCTCCCGAGGCAAGCGGGTGTCCAGGGAAGGACACCCAGGACTTGTGGGCGCAGCCCCACAAGGGGTTTGCAAAAGTCACTCGCCGGCGGGGCGAGACCCGCTTCAAACTCACGTGCTACCAAAGGCAGCTTCCTTTTCCAGCGTACATCAGCGATGAAAACGCTCTAGTAGCGGACCGTATCCGCACGAACTTCTGCTGCCCCGCCAGCAAGGACGAAACAGGCGCTGTTGAAAGGTAAACACAGCCGAGCTGCGGACGGCAAGAATCCCCCACGATTCAGACACTTCCGCGCTGGCATGGTTTCTGATTGGGGTCTTTCATCCGCCAGGGCGGCTCCAGCGTTGTACTTCCGTCACGCGCGGTCCGTCGTTATTTCCGCAAGTGACATGTTTTCGGAGCGCACCGGCCATTCCGACCCTAATTGATTCTCCAATCCGAGGAACTTGACGTGAGCAAAATCAACAAGCTTTTGATCGGCGAAGCTCTGGTCGGCGAAGGCAACGAGGTTGCCCATATCGACCTTATCCTAGGACCGCGCGGCAGCGCCGCCGAGTCTGCTTTCGCCAACGCACTGGTCAACAACAAGGACGGCTTCACTGCCCTGCTGGCCGTGGTCGCGCCGAATCTCGCGGTCAAACCGCATACCATTCTGTTCAACAAGGTCACCATCAAGAACGGCAAGCAGGCGACCCAGTTGTTCGGGCCGGCCCAACGCGGCGTCGCCCTGGCCGTGGCCGATTCGGTGGAGGACGGCACGATTCCCGCGGACGAAGCCGAGGACATCTTCCTTTCCGTCGGCGTGTTCATCCATTGGCTGGCCGAAGACGACCACAAGATCCAGGACTACAACTACGCCGCCACTCGCGAGGCGATCAAACGCGCCGTGAAAGGCGAACCCAGCGTCGCCGAAGTCATCGAGCGAAAGCGTTCAGTCGATCATCCGTTCCAGGCACACCGATAAGCCCGACGTTTCCCGCATGCGGCTCCTCCTCTCGACACCTGCCTCCGGGCAGGTTCCTTTTGCCGAGGAGCACGCCATTCATCCCAGGAGTACCCCATGTCCACCGCAGTCGAATTTCATACTCACACCCGTCAGAGTCATTCCATCGAGCCATCCGTCACGATTCGGCCTACCGGCGGTGCTCTCGGTGCCTTCGTCACCGGCATCGATGCCAGCCGCCCGGTCGACCCCTTGACCATATTCCGGCTCAAGCAGGCCATCATCGACCATCACATCCTGATCTTTCAGGGGCAAACCCTGACAGACGATGAATTCCTGCGCTTCGCCACCTATTTCGGCGCCATCTTCGTGCCGCCAAAAGACATACCGGTTTTGGCTTCCGACGCCGAAGGCAAGACCCCTGACATCGTCCCCATCGCCAACGTCGAAGGCGGCTATACCGGGAACGGCGAACTACACCCGCATATCGACCATCAGTGGACGCCCTATCCGTCCAGCGCTTCCTTGCTCTACGCGCTGGAAGTCCTCGAAATCGGTGGCGATACCACCTGGTTCAACCTGGCCTTGGCGTACGATGCCTTGGACGAAAACACCAAGCGCGAGATCGACGGTTTGCAACTCATCACCTACAATCCTTTCAAGCGGAAACCGGGCGAACCGCGTCCCAAATATCGCCTCGACCCCAGCGCGCCGCCCATCAGCGAGGCCTTCCCGCATCCCCTGGTGCGCACCCATCCGGACAGCGGCCGAAAACTCCTTTATCTGAGTACCGATACCGAGGTGGAAGTCGTGGGCTGGCCTCCCGAGAAAGGCGCCGAGCTGATCGAACGATTGCGCGTGCATCTCGAGGATCCTCGCTTCGCCTATCGCCATCGCTGGAGCGTGGGCGACATCGTGTTCTGGGACAACCAAGCCACGGCTCACGCGCGGACCGCTTTCCCTGCCGAGCTTCGGCGCGTCTTGAAACGCATCAGTCTCGCCGGAGGTCGGCCGTTTTGAAACCGACGAGGACACATAATGAGCGAAGCCTTGAACCTGCTCAAAGCCCGTTACGGTCGTGAGGAGACCGTTCCCGGCATCAGCTGGAATCCCGTTTTGGAGAAACTCTTGTCGCACCGTTCGGTACGGGCCTACTCGTCCGAACCGCTGCCCTCCGGCACCCTGGAAACCCTGGTGGCAGCGGCGCAATCGGCCGCCAGTTCGTCCAATCTGCAACTTTGGAGCGTAGTGGCGGTCGAGGATGCCGAACGCCGGCAGCGACTCTCGGTTCTGGCCGGAGACCAGGCCCATATCCGGCAGGCGCCCTTGTTCTTGGCGTGGCTGGCGGACCTCGCGCGGCTGCGCCGGGTCGCCGCGCAGCGGGACATTCCTGCCGAGGGACTCGATTATTTCGAGATGTTCGTGATGGCCACGGTGGATGCTACCCTGGCCGCGCAGAACGCCGTGATCGCGGCGGAATCTCTGGGGCTCGGCACGGTCTACATCGGAGCCCTGCGAAATCATCCCGAGAAAGTCGCGGACGAACTGAATCTGCCGGAAAGCGTGTTTCCCGTGTTCGGCCTAGTCGTCGGTTACCCCGCCCCCCAGGTCACCCCGGCCATCAAACCGCGCCTGCCTCAGGACGCGGTCCTGCATCGGGAAACCTATACCCTGGAAAGCCAGGACGATGCCGTTCGTCGTTACGACCGGATCATGGCAGCGTTCTACGCCGAACAAGACATGGCGACGCCCGGAGACTGGTCGGAGCATTCCGCCCGGCGCGTGTCCGGTCCCGAAAAGCTCGCCAGCCGCGCCCGCCTCAAGGAAGCAGTAAACGCCCTTGGCTTCAAACTGCGCTGAGAGGGATCGCCATGTCGAATCTCTCTCTACGGCTGAAAATCGTCCAGGCTGGCGAACCCGTGTTGCGCCAGCGAGCCCGGCCTTTGAGCGCGGAAGAAATCCTGAGCAAGGAAATTCAGGACTTGATCGAACACATGCGGGAAACCCTCCGAGATGTACCGGGCGTCGGCCTCGCCGCGCCCCAAGTCGGTCTGCCGCTGCAACTGGCGGTGATCGAGGACCGGCAAGAATACCAGACCGGGAAACTCAGCGAGGAAGAACTCGCGGTGCGGGAACGAGTGCCGATTCCCTTCCATGTCATCGTCAATCCGGAAATCGTCGAATATTCCCAGGATACGGCGACCTTTTACGAAGGCTGCCTGAGCGTGGCCGGATTCCTGGCCAAGGTCGAACGGGCCCGGTCGGTGCGAGTGACCTGCCTGGATCACCGTGGCCAGCTACGGACTATCGAAGCCCGCGGCTGGTACGCACGCATTCTCCAGCACGAGATCGATCATCTGCACGGCCGGCTGTACCTGGACCGCATGGACTCGCGTTCTTTCAGCACTTTCGAGAATTACGATCGATATCGAGACGATCGCGTGGTCGCGCCCGAGGCACCATAAGCGGAGCCTGCCATGAATTTTCCGCTCTCCCGCCGCGTCTCGGACCTCCAGGCTTCCGATATTCGCCTCATGACCCGCGAGTGCGAGCGGGTGGGCGGCATCAATCTCGGCCAGGGCTTGGGCGATTTGCCTGTTCCCGCGCCGGTGCGGAACGGAGCGTTCAAGGCGATCGCGGCCAATCGCAACAGCTATTCCCAGTCGGAAGGCATCGCCGATTTGCGCCTAGCGATCGCGGCCAAGCTCCTTTGTGACAACGGCCTCGAAGCCGATCCCGAGCGGGAAATCATTGTCACTCATGGTGCGACCGGAGCTTTTTTCGCCGCCCTCACCGCCCTACTCAATCCCGGCGACGGCATCCTGCTCCCGGAACCCTATTACGGCTACCATCTCAACACCATCCGCCTGTGCGGGCTGGAGCCTCACTTCCTGACGCTCCGAGAGCCCGCGTTCGAGCTGGAGGAAGCGGCTTTGCGCGCCGCCGTGCGTCCCAACACGCGGGCGATCGTTCTCTGCACACCGTCGAATCCCAGCGGCAAGATGCTGAGCGACGAGGAAATCCGTCGCGTGGAGCGCGTCGCCGCCGAGCACGACCTGCTGGTCATCACGGACGAAATCTATGAATACATCACCTACGACGGCCGGCAACACATCTCTCCGGCCACTGTCGGCTCCCTCCGGGAACGTACCATCAGCATTTTTGGATTCTCCAAGACGTTCAGTATCACAGGTTGGCGACTGGGCTACGCCGTGGCCCCGGAACCCTTGGCCGCCGCCATCAACCTGGTCAACGACCTCGCCTACGTCTGCGCCCCCACGCCCTTGCAATACGGCGTCCTCGAAGGATTGCAGGCCTCGCCCGAGTATTTCGACCAACTCCGGATCATCTACCAGCAAAAGCGCGACATCTTGTGCGAAGGATTGGCGGCGGCCGGAATCGAGCCGTCGGTCCCGAGCGGCGCGTACTATGTCCTAGCCGACATCGGACGCTTTGGCTATCCGAACGCAAAGGCCGGCGCACTTTCCCTCCTGGAGCAAACCGGGGTAGCCGCTGTGCCCGGGAGCGCGTTTTATCGCAGCGGCAAGGGCGAGCATCTCGTCCGATTCTGTTTTGCGAAGGACGACGCCATCCTGCGAGAGGCGGTACGCCGCCTGCGGCGTTTTCGTCCCGCGGATTAGAGGCAGGAATGCTTTTGTCGTTTTAAGCCACGTAGGTCGTTGAAAACGTCGGAGCGTTTTCATCTCTGATGTGCACCCGAATAAGGAAGCTGCCTTCGGCAGCAAGTTAAAGTTTGAAGCGGGTCTCGCCCCGCCGGCGAGTTACTTTTGCTAACCCCATTCCTGAGGTTAGCCCTTCGGGCCAGCCTCCGCCTGTCCAAACTCGCTCCTGTCGAGTTTGTCTTTGCGTGCCTAAAGACAAATGTGTCGGGAACACATTTGGACGCGCGGAGAGCGCCCGAAGGGTTCGCACCAGGGAAGGTGCGAATCCAAAGTAACCCAAAGAAAGGGCACCCGTATGGCGCGCTGATCCTGCGCGCCATACGGGACGATTCAGAAGTGCCTTGACATCTGAGTATGCTCTAGCCGAGCCCAAACTGCGCTTGGTCTAGGCAAGGTAAAAGCCGCCGGGAAAACCGTTTTTCCTGGTCCTCTTGGCTCGGTCCCGCCGTCGCTTCGCTTCCGGTCGCTCACGAGTGTCGACCCAGCAACATCTCACCAACAGCCGATGCCTCCGAACGCGCACATGGTGTCGATAATCAGCTGAAAATCCAGGATTCGCGCCATCTTGAACATGGCACGAACTCTGCTCCTTTCCAACCGAGGCGAAGATGAGGTGCGTTAAGGCAGGGACTGCGGGCGCCATGGATTCAGGACGAATCTTCGCCTTTCCGCGCAACCCCTACTCAGCAGGAGACGTTTCATGCCTACGCTTTTCGTCGCACCCGGTGCCTGCTCCTTCGGAGCCCATGTCGTACTGAAGGAGCTCGACATTCCGCATGATATCGCCGTGGTTCCGCTCCGCACGCCCGATTCGCCGATCTTCAAGGTCAACCCCTTGGGCCGGGTACCGGCTCTGAAACTGGACTCCGGCGAAGTGCTCACCGAAAACGGCGCGATCCTGCCTTTTCTCGGCGATCTCAAACCCGAGGCGGGTCTGTTCGCACCGGTGGGTTCGTTGGAGCGTGCCCGCATCCAAGAATGGATCGGCTTTCTTAATTCCGACCTGCACCGGGCTTTTCGTCCAGTGAACCGCCCGGAATTGTTCCATCCCGATGCTTCCGTCCACGAGGCCATACGAGCCAAAGGGTTGGAGCGATTGGTCGATCTGCTCGAGTTCGTGGACAAGAAGCTGGAAGGGAAAACCTGGGTTGTCGGAGAACGCTTCACGATCGCCGACGCCTATCTCGGCGTATTTTGGTCCTGGCTGAAGCGGAGCCGGCCGGAGTTACTGTCTTGGCTGCCCAATCTATCCGCCTTCGGCAGCCGCTTCGACGCGCGTCCATCCGTGCAAGCTGCCTTGGCGGCTGAGCAAACTCCAAGTGAGCGACAAGCCGCGGCATGAGTATCGGAGACTGATGGTATCGAGCTTACATGGGATAGAAGCTTGGGCAGCAAGTGGCAGTCGATGGCTCTCGATTCAATAATCCAAGGATGGCCACCATTCAAATGTCACTCTCGAATCGCCCCACGGCTCATGCCCGAGCGTCGCCGGTGGGGCGAGACGTGATTCAAACTCACCGACTGGCAAAGGCAGCTATCTTTTCAAACCTACGTCCGCGGTGAAAACGCTTTAGGACATCTGTCGCACCGCAAGCAAGCCTTCGGCGGCGCCTTGGCCGATTGGCGCCGCCTTCCTTTTCCCGGCAGCCGTCAAGGCGCCGGATTCGGATAGTTGGCGTGGATCGCCTCGATGCCTTCGAGGACGCCCAAAGGCAATTCCAGATCGATGCTGGCGATGTTACTACGCAACTGTTCCAGCGTGGTGGCACCGATGATGGTGCTGGTGACGAACGGCCGGCTATTAACATAGGCCAAGGCCATCTTCGCCGGATCGAGATCATATTCTCGCGCCAACGCTACATATGCCTCCACGGCCTTTTCCGAATTTGGGCCGCTGTAGCGCGAAAACCGCTCCCACAAACTGAGGCGCGCACCCCGGGGCCGCGCACCATTCAGATATTTGCCGGATAACACCCCGAAACCCAGCGGCGAATACGCGAGAAGGCTTACGTGCTCGCGGTGGGAGAACTCGGCGAGACCGATTTCGTAGGTCCGGTTCAAGAGATTGTAGGGATTCTGAATGCTGGCGATGCGCGGGCCGACGCCGCGCTCGGAGAGCTTCAGAAATTGCGCCACGCCCCAGGGCGTTTCATTGGACACGCCGATATGGCGGATCTTGCCCGCCCTGACCAGATCATCCAGCACTTTCAGGGTTTCTGCGATCGGCACGGTGATTTCGTCGGCTACATGGGTATAACCCAGTCGGCCGAAATGGTTCGTACTGCGATCCGGCCAGTGCAGCTGGTAGAGATCGATGTAATCCGTTTGCAGCCTCTTCAGGCTGCCGTTGACCGCCTCTTCCAGATTCCTTCGGTTGAAGTGCGATGCGCCGCCACGAATATGGCTGGCTTGGGACAGCAACTTCGCCGGCCCGGCCGCCTTGGTGGCGAGAATCACCTGGTCGCGCTTTCCGCTGCGCTTGAGCCAAGAGCCGATGATGCGTTCGGTTGCGCCGTAGGTCTCCGCCCGCGGCGGCACCGGGTACATCTCCGCCGTGTCGATGAAATTGATCCCGGCGTCGACCGCGAAGTCCAATTGTTCATGGCCCTCCTTCTCGGTATTTTGCTCACCGAAAGTCATGGTGCCGAGACAGATGCGGCTCACTTCGAGGCCGGTACGGCCCAGGGGATAATATTTCATGGAATGTCACTCCTTGGTTTATCGAAAACACGATAGGTCTTTACGAGCATAACTGCCCGAGCGTGCGTCACGGACGGATAAACGCCGCCTTCCCGCTCATTTCTTTTCTGCCACGGCAAAGATCACATTGCGTGTCAGCACGATGCCCTCCGGACGGCGATATTTTTCCAGCTCGAATTCGATCTCCCGAATGGCCGCGGTACGAAGAAATTGCGGCAGTCCGCTCAGAAAATGGCCGAACGAACTGGCATTGGAAAAATGAATCACTGTCCCCGGGCTGTCGAAATAATCGGTGAAACTCCGAATCTCGACGGTTCTCACCCGGAATCCGGCTTGCTCCAGCAGCGCCGACAGTTCCTCCGAAGTCACCTTGTACGGCGGCGTCTCCAAGGCGTCCGGGTACCGAGCGTAAGGCGGACGCCTAAGCACGGTTTGCACGATCCTGTCGAGCTCGTGAGGCCGCTCTTTGGAAGCGGTACTGATGCCGAGCCGCCCGCCGGACTTCAGCACACGGTAAATTTCGGCAAGGCTTTGACGTTTCTCCGACAGCCAGTGAAACACGCTGTTGAGGTAAACCGCATCGAAGCTGTTGTCGAAGAAGCCATCCAGACGCTCGGCACGCCCGACTTGAAACGAGAGATTGGTGGAGGCTCGGGCGCGTGCGATCTCGATCCGCGTTTGCAGCGGATCGATGCCCACGACATGTCCAGCTTTGCCCACTAGGCCCGCGACGTATTCGGTCAGCCGGCCCGTGCCACAGCCTATATCCAGAACGCGCCAGCCCAGTCCAAGACCGAGCGCCTGAATCAGAAGTTTGCCGTGCTCGTATTGTTTATCACTGAGATCCTCGTACTGCCTGGCCAGCGCAGGAGTATCGAGAGTCAGGGTCATCATCGCGCGTCGCCTCCGTGTGAAGTTTGTATGTACGGAAAGAACAGAACGCCGCCTCGTGG
This sequence comes from Methylocaldum szegediense, assembly GCF_949769195.1. NCBI lineage: Bacteria > Pseudomonadati > Pseudomonadota > Gammaproteobacteria > Methylococcales > Methylococcaceae > Methylocaldum > Methylocaldum szegediense. The sequence continues at coordinate 3,210,887 of NZ_OX458333.1, read as the reverse complement.
CGCGCAATATGTTTCGGCAGAAATCATGCCAGCACCGCTGATACCGTTAAGAGCCCATCCTGGCAGGCCGGTCGGAGGGTTTCTCGAGCCTAGTCGGATCGACTCCAAAGCGCGCAAGCGAAAGCGGCCGCGGTCCCGCATGCGCACTGGTCCTGCAGCGTTCTGCTGCCGCTCAGGCAGCCTCTCATCACGTCCTGCTGCAAGGACAACACCGATCGGGCATAGATCTTTTGAGTCGACAGCGAACCAGTTATGGCACTCTTTATGCTCCAAATCGTCCGTAAACTCTTTTCGATTCGACTTGGGAGCGTGAACATGAAAATTACCGGCATATCGGGCAGCCTGGGCAGCCCGTCTCGGACCAAGGGGCTAGTGACCGCGATCGTGCGTCAATTAGAGGCGAGGTTTCGAGTCAGGGCTCATATCGCCGATCTCTCGGAAACGGCGCCATTGCTATGGGCGTCGGGCTTCGGTAAGGACGGTCCTGTCGAGATCAGAAACCTTCTAAATCGGATCGAGTCGTCCGATGTGCTGGTGGTAGGCTCGCCCGTTTACAAAGGGGCTTACTCCGGGCTTTATAAGCATACCTTCGACTTGGTGGACCGCAACGCTTTGCGCGGCAAGATCGTCCTCCTTGCGGCGACCGGCGGCAGCGATCAGCACGCGCTGGTAATCGAGCACCATCTGCGGCCGCTGTTTGCCTTTTTTGGTGCCCACACCGTTCCTATTGGGATCTACGCCAATGAATCGGACTTTGCCGATTACGACACGATCGCCAACCCAGCCATTCTGATCCGCATTGAACAGGCCGTGGACCAGGTCGCATATCTGGCGGGTCGATCGGCCGCGCCGGCGGCGGCCGTCGCTTGAGGGAACGGCCATGGCGATTCCCGATCCAAAATCGGTCATCCGGCCCCGACTGTTTTCCCGACTGGCCCTGCGCGGCGTCGAATTCCGCAACCGTGTTTTCCTGTCGCCCATGTGCCAATACGCCGCCAGGGACGGTTATGCCGGCGACTGGCATCTGGTCCACTACGGCGCACGAGCTGCAGGCGGGGTTGGGCTTGTGTTGCTGGAGGCCACCGCGGTCGCGCCCGAGGGCCGTATCAGCCCGGCCGATCTGGGGTTATGGTCGGACGATCACATCCCTTCCCTGCGTAGGCTGGCGGACTTCATCCAAGCCCAAGGCGCCGTAGCAGGCATACAGCTTGCTCACGCCGGCCGGAAAGCCTCTTGCGACGTGCCGGCCAACGGCGGAAAACCCTTGCCGCCCGAGCGCGGCGGCTGGCCGATTTTCGGTGCGAGCGCTCTGCCCTTCTCTTCCGTTCACCCGACGCCGAGGGAATTGGACGAAAAGGCCCTGGCCGACATCGCCGAAGACTTCGCCAGGGCTGCCGAACGTGCGTTGGCTGCCGGATTCAAAGTGGTCGAGATCCACGCTGCGCATGGCTACTTACTGCATTCTTTTCTCTCGCCCCTGAGTAACCAGCGAAACGACCGTTACGGCGGGTCCTTTGAGAATAGGGTGCGGTTTCCGCTGGATGTGGTCGCGGCGGTTCGGGACGCGTGGCCGGAGCATCTGCCCCTGTTCGTTCGAATCTCTGCCACCGATTGGGCCGAGGGCGGCTGGGACTTGGACCAATCCATCCGCTTCGGAGATCAGCTCAAGGATTTCGGCGTGGACCTGGTGGACGTCTCGTCCGGCGGTTTACTTCCGGATGCCGTTCCGCCACTAGCACCGGGCTATCAGGTGCCGTTCGCCCAGGCAATCCGGGCACGGACAGACATCGCCACCGGTGCGGTTGGCCTCATCACCGAACCGCAGCAGGCGGAAGCGGTGATTACCTCGGGTAGCGCCGATGTCGTATTCCTCGGCAGAGAACTGCTGCGCAATCCCCATTGGCCTTTACACGCTGCGGCCGCACTCGGCGAGGAGGTCGACTGGCCGACCCCGTACATCCGAGCTCGCGGATAAGCGCAACGACTGCCCCTTCTTACACTTCGCAATCGCCATGGCCATCCAAGACACCCAACTCGTCCGCACCGGCGTCAGGATAAGCCGCCTGGCTGCTCCAAAATCCCGCCGTCAAGGCTCCGATTATCAGCTCGCGTACCCTGGAGCCACAGGACTGCACCTCCATGCCCTAAAGATCAAACTGACGCGCAAGATATTCGATATGCTCGACGACATCTGGCCGAGTCCGAGCTGCGAGGCGTCGGAAGCTTATGCCTAGTGAGAACATCATGACCCAAACACTCATCGCTGCCGTACAACTGACTTCCACCCCGGACGTGGCCACCAACCTGGCTTCGGCCGGATCTCTGATCGAACGAGCCGCCGATTCCGGCGCCCGGCTGGTAGTCCTCCCGGAAAACGTCGCCCTCATGGGCCACAAGGAAACCGACAAGCTCGAAGTGGCGGAAACCGAAGGCAGCGGGCCGATCCAAGATTTTCTGGCGGAAATCGCCGCGAAGTACCGGGTCTGGCTCGTGGGTGGCACGATCCCGATTCGGGCACCGTCAGGCAAAGTCTACGCCGCCAGTCCCGTTTACGACGACGAAGGGCGACGGGTGGCACGTTACGACAAGATTCACCTGTTCGACGTCGACGTACCCGGCAGCCGCGAGCAATACCGGGAATCCAACACTATTGAGCCGGGTGACACTCCGCTGGTGTTCGACACGCCGTTCGGCCGCCTCGGGGTTGCCGTTTGTTACGATCTGCGTTTCCCCGAATTGTTTCGGTATCTCGCGGCGCAAGGTCTCGATATCCTCGCCCTGCCGTCGGCGTTTACCGCCGCCACCGGCAAAGCGCACTGGGATGTCTTGGTACGCGCCCGCGCGGTGGAGAATCTCTGCTATGTCGTTGCCGCGAATCAAGGCGGCACTCACCCGAACGGGCGAGAAACCTACGGCCACAGCATGGTGGTGGATCCCTGGGGCTCGGTGCTGGCCCAGTTGGGCACCGAACCTGGCGTGGCGCTCGCCGAAGTATCGTTACGCCGAATCGAGGAGGTGCGGACGACGTTTCCGTCTTTACGCCACCGTCGCATAGGCGTCGATCGGACGTTTTCCGCCAGAGCAGGCTGATTCTTGCGTCTTCTGTAGGATGTGCTGAACAAAGTGCAGCGCATCGTTCGCGATGGGACTCGGCGAATGGAAATGCCTTGGACGATGTGCCTGGTTACTCCTCGTCTCTACGCCTCCAGTGCTCTTTCACCTTCGAAGGCTAGATAAACCTTACGGAGTTTGGCCCTCGCGTCAACGGTGGTAAGCCACCAACCCTAAAAACCGGCTTAGAACACCGGATCATCGTTCCTCGAACTCAGTCATCGAGAATCGACACAGCATCAGCTATGCCAGACTTCCATCGGCTAAAGCGCGTCACCCTGGCAGGGATTGCCGGTGTCCAGGCGATATGGATGTAAACGCTTCACTGTCCTTAGTTTCTGGATTCCGGCAATCCCTGCCGGAATGACGGTTTTCCAGGTTGACGTCGACACGTGTGCCCAGCGAAAGAGAATAGGCCATCCATCCTTTCCCGATGAAACCGTTGTTCCGGATGAGTCGAACCCTCACACGCCGTGCCGCCTAAACCAGTCCTGCAAACGCCGCCAGCCGTCCTCGGCAGGCTCTTTCCGGTAACTGGGGCGGTAATCGGCATAGAAGGCGTGGGGAGCATCCGGGTAAACGTGTATTTCGGACGTTCCTCCCGCACACTTCAGCGCCGCTCGCATGCGTTCCACCGTTTCGAGCGGAATGCCTTGGTCCTGGCCGCCGTAAAGTCCCAGCACCGGCGCCTTGAGTTCGCTGGCCACGTCGATCGGGAACTTCGGGGTGAGTTCGGTACGCTCGCCATCCAGGCGTCCGTACCAAGCGACGCCGGCCTTTAACTTGGGTTGATGGGCGCCATACAGCCAGACGATACGCCCACCCCAGCAAAAGCCGGTGATCCCGAGCCGCTCCAAGTCACCGCCGTTCTTGCCCGCCCAATCGACGGCGGCATCCAGGTCCGCCAGCACTTGGGCATCCGAAACCTTCGACACCACTTGCGCGCGAATGGCTTCAATGCTCTCCAACTTGGACACATCGCCCTGCCGGAAATATAGCTCTGGCGCGACGGCAAAATAACCAAGTTTAGCGAGGCGACGGGTGATGTCCTTGATATGTTCGTGGACGCCGAAAATTTCGTGTACCACCAGAACGACCGGATGCTTGCCGGGCCCTTGCGGCGCCGAGCGGTACGCCGGCAGAACACCGTCTTTAGTGGGTATTGCGACAGCGCCGGAAACTAACCCGACGCTGTCGGTATGAATCACGGTTTGCGCCGTTACCGGCCGCACCGCCAGTGCGAAACCGGCACTCAACAAACCCGCGATGAAACCGCGGCGACTCAAGGGTCGTTCGCCCAAGACGTCGGACGGCTCATCGAATAGTATGGTCTCCGCCATGATCCACTCCTTCTCAATAGGCCACCCCGCCATTCACCGCCTTGAGCGCCGGCTTGCCGGCATGGGGTGTGAATCCGCTGATTTCCCGCAGCACTTCGTCCTTGAGCCGCACGAATTCACGATCGGCTCGATCGCGGGGATGATCCAGGAGGACGGGTACGATGCGCTTGATACGGCCCGGCCGGGCATCCATCACCACCACGCGGTCGGATAGGAAAACCGCCTCCTCCACATCATGTGTGACCATGATCATGGTGATTTTTTCCCGGTGCCAGATCCGGTGCAATTCGCTCTGCAAGTAAATCTTGGTCAGGGCGTCGAGGGCACCGAAGGGTTCGTCGAGCAGCAGGATTTCCGGCGTGTTGACCAGGCCGCGGGCGATGGCGGCCCGCTGCGCCATGCCGCCGGAAAGCTGATGGGGATACGCCTGTTCGAAACCGGTCAGACCGACCAGATCGATGTGCTCTTGAATCAGCTTGCGCCGCTCGGCCGCGTCCAGGTCGGAGTTCAACAGCCCGAGTCCGACATTCTCCCGAACCGTGAGCCAAGGAAACAACCGATGCTCCTGGAACACGATTCCTCGGTGCAGGCTCGGACCCGCGACTCGTTCGCCGTCATGAAAGATGTCGCCCTGATAGTCGGTTTCAAGGCCGACGATCAGGCGCAGCAGAGTGGATTTGCCGCAACCGCTCGAGCCCACGATAGCGACGAATTCCCCTGGCGCCACCTCCAGATTGATGTTCTCAAGGACACCGAGCTTGCGTCCGCCCTTGACCTTGTATTGCTTAGAAACCTTGCGAATGGCCAGTGTGCCGACTTTCGACATGTGCGCGCTCCGTTCAGACGAAAGAAGACCGCCAGCGCAGCAGACGGCCGCGAGCCAAGCGGAGACTCAGACTGATACCCGCTCCCACCAGTCCGGACAGGATGACGCCGACGAAGACGACATCCATTTCCAGGGATTCCTGGGCGCTCTCCATCATCGAGCCGAGGCCCCCGGTGGCGTTCATCAGGTATTCCGCACCGATGGTGGCCAGCCAGGCATAGAAAAAGCCGAGTTCCAGGCCATTCAGGATCGCCGGGGTGGCGGACGGCAGCACGACGCTGCGGATCAGCCGATAGGGCGGGAACATCAGCACCTGCGAGACCTCGATCAGATTTTTCGGCACGCCGCGAATGCCTTCGTAGGTATTGACCACTACAGGAAAGAACACCACCAGGGCGATGAACGCGATCTTGGCGGAATCGCCGAGCCCGAACCACACGGAAATCAGCGGAATCCAAGCGAAAGGCGCGATCTGCCGGAAGGCCTGCAGCGTGGGTCCGAGCACGCGGTCCAGAATGCCGGAGAGCCCGATCGCGAGGCCGACGGACAAACCGATCACGGAGCCGACGGCCCAGCCGCCGATCATGCGGATCAGACTGAGTTTCAGGTTCTGAAGGAGCAAGCCTTCATGCAAGGAACGAGCGAAGCCCTCGAATATCAGCGAGGGGGAAGACAGCAGGACCGGGTTGATCCAGCGAAAATGAGCGGCGATCTCCCAGATCCCGATCAGCGCCAGAGGAATCAGCCATCCCCGGTAGCCGGCAACGCTCGCGGACAGGGTCGACCGTTTGACCAACCAGCGTTTGGGAAGACTCAGGATTTCCGTGCTTAAAGCAGACATTGTGCGACCTCCTTAGTTGAAGAAAAACGTTCCGGCTCCCGCCCCTTCCGGAGCGGGTTGCCCGTTTTACGCCCAGGCGCCGGGCATTTGCCCTGGCGATATGGGACAGAGATATCTCATCGTGCGACCGATGGCCGCCACCGGGTCAGGTACCGCTCGACCAGCCGCAGCAGCTGATCGAGGATCAGCCCGACCGCGCCGATCACCAGGATCGTGGCCAGCACCACGTCCAGCTGGAAAAGCTGTCGGCCCATGACCATCAAGAACCCGATTCCCTCCGATGAAGCCATGAGCTCGACCGCCACCATGGCCTTCCAGGCGTGGCTCAGGGACAGACTGATGCCGGAGAAGATGGGCGGAATGGCGGCCGGAATGACGACCTTTCGCAACAGCTGCCGGCGGCTGAAACGAAACACCCGGGCCACTTCCACATAGCCCTTGGGAACCCCGCGAACCCCTTCCAGCGTGTTCAGGGTCACCGGAACCACGCAGCCGATGGCGATGACCACCACCTTGAGTGCTTCGTCTATGCCCAGCAAGACGATGAGGAGAGGTATCCAGCCCAGCATCGGCACGCTGGCCAACGCCTTGAAGATCGGGCCGAGATAAGCCTCGACGCTGCGCGACAGGCCCATGGCGAACCCCAGCCCCAAACCGGTGCCGCCGCCCAGGGCGAACCCCTGGAACACCCGGCTTAGGCTGATGCCCAGATTGGTCGCGATTTCGCCGCTGGAAAAAAGGTCGGTGAGAGTGGCCCAGACCATCGCCGGCGGCGGCAGGATTTGCGGAGATGTCCAACCGTAATGCGCCGAAAGCTGCCACAGGAACAAAAGAGCGGCGGGAAACAGCAGGTAAACGGACAGCCCGAGTACTCGGCCGAGCACCGACGCCAGCGCGGATACCGTCCAACCGAGGACGCGAGCGGTTCGCCCGGGTTTCTCGCGATAAAGGGTGAAGATCGCAATGATGGTCATAGCCGTCATAAGCCCAATGAAAATGTGTTGAAGAGGAATCCACTGGCTCGCGAAGCCCCCGCCCAGGGTACCGAGCATGCCCCCAAGAGGGCCAGATAGCGTGGAAGCGCCCGCGACGGTCCCGCGCCCCAGCTTTTCGCTGACAGCGGCCAACCGAACCATGTTGGCGATGCCAAGCATTCCGAGACCGATACCCAAGAACGCTCCGCCGATCTGGAGATGCAACAGCTCTCGTCCAGTCCCTAGGAACAGGAGACCCAGGACGGCACTGCCGAAGCTGAGCCCGTAAAAAAGCTCCCGCCCGAGCCTGCACAACAAGCCGTCCAGCAAGAACAGCGCGCTCATAAAGCTGAACCCCTGGATCGCGATGAGATGCGTGGCCGCTTCCCTGGACGCGTGGAACTGCTCGAGCGCCAGCACCACGATGAACACCGTGTAAAACATCAGGGCGGCATGGGATGCCAGATCGATCAGGCTGGTCTCGAGGATCTCGGGATGTCTGAAAATCTTCGCCAGCCGCCGCAGTATCGGCCCGGATTCTTCCGCCGTCCGCCGCCGGCGGGCCTCGCACCGTCCGCTCAGAACCCCCGGCGCCAGCGTGATCGGCAGGAGGAACACCAGGGCGATGACCCAATAGGTGCGCTCGTAGCCGATCCAGCTCACCAGATAACCGCCCAGCATCGGCCCCAAAACGAAGGCGCCGCCCAGTTGGGCTCCCCGCAGCCAACCCGCCTTTCGGCCGCCCGCGGCTACCAAGTAATGGAAGAACTCGCTTTGAGTGGATACGAAGCGCATGGGCATGAAAAAGCTCGCCGCAGCCGTGGCCGCCAGGAGCCACCAGGGGGAATCGGTCCCGGCTACCGCCGCATGAATGGCAGCGGCGGCGAGGCTCCCGACTACGAACAATGCGCGTGGTCCGTAATGGCCGACGGCGAGACCTATGGGAATGCTGACCAGGGCGATCATCAACGGCTGCGTGCCGGTGATCAGGCCGATTTCCCCTTTGCCGGCGCCCAGGGCCAGCGCGTACAGCGGCGTCGCCGCCTTAACCATCCCGATCGCTAGCCCGCCGAGCGCCACCAGCAACAGGAACCGGATCAATCGGCCTTCCGACTGGAGCCGGACGGCGGCATGGGCCGGCCCCCGCCCTGTCCTGAACGAGGCCGGGCCGACCGCCTCGGCCGCCGGACTGGCCGGTAATGTAACCCGCTTGCGTCTCGTGTTCGCTGCCACTGTCGTCGAACTCAATTGGAGGCGTGGAGCGAACCGGCGTTCTGCCACGCTTCCGCTCTTTCAGGCTGCCAGTGGTTCTCCAGGTTGAGTTCCTTGAGCGCGGCTTCCAGATAACTCCGGTCGAACCATCGATCCAGGTCGATGTCGCGCTTCAACAGGCCGAAACGCTTGGCGTCCGCTATGGACTTCCGGTAGCTGGCCACGAACCATTCGTCGATGAGCGGCGAAAGGCGAGTATGGAAATCCTGCTTGGCGTTGTCCTGCTCCCAATAGCGGAAAGGGAAACCGGACTTGGCCCACAACTGATACACCTGGGTGCGGTTCTTCTCGTCCTCTGTCCACAACGCCGCTTTCACCAGAGTCTTGACGACTCGCTTGACGATGTCCGGATACTTCGCGGCAAATTCTTCGGTCACCGTCACACCGGTCGAGCAGCCGTACTTGCCGCCGTTGTCCTCCTTGGCACTGTAGACGATCTTGGCGAGACCGCGATCGCGCACCGAAAACAGGTTATTGCCGCCGAAGGCCAGTTCCACGTCCTTGGTGGCGAGAGCCGCGGTGGAGGTGGCGGTGTCCATGTTGTAGACCTTGAGATCTTTTTCGCTGAGACCGTTGGCTTCCAGGGCTCGATTGGCGGACAGCTGGGTGCAGGTACCCTTGAAGATCGACACCTTACGGCCTGCGATGTCCTTGATCGATTCGGCGGTCGAATCTTCGGTCGCCGCCAGATAGAAAGTAGCTCGGCGTCCCGCGGCCATAATGAACTTGGTTGGCAGACCGTTGGCCTTGCCGATGATCTGGGGCAAATCGCCCTGCCAGGCAAAATCCAGCAGGTTGTTGGTGTAGGCTTCGTTGACACCGGGCCCCGCGGTCTTGAAGAAGTGCCAGCGCACCTGAATACCGTCGGCCTTGAACTCTTCTTCCAGCATCCCTTTCGAATGAGCGGTGGCGATCCAGCTGCCGCCGACCTGCGGCCGTCCACCTTGGCCGACGCTGGCCACGCCGAAATTGATGACTTTGGGCTTATCTTCAGCAAAGACGGCGCCGTGTAGGGTGATGGCGGAAAATGCCGCCAGTTTGAATAGCTTCGGAACTCTCATTGCACACTCCAAATGACGTTCAAACGATCTCGTTCAATCATGGTTTCACTTGTCCGCGGCGTCTCCGCGCCGTTTGCCGGGAGCGGCTATCGCCTGATCCCGGCTTACGAACTCATTCCTTCAACTTCCCCTCGGCATCCTCGGGTATCCAAAAATCCTGTAGATTCAGTTCGGTCAGGGCCGCATCCAGATAGCTCCGGTCGATCCATCGGTCGAAATCGATCCGGCCGCGCACCAGTCCGAACTTCCGGGCGTCCTCCAGGGCTACGCGGTAGCGGTTCAGCTGAAAATCGTCGATCAGCGGAGAGAGTTTCCGTTTCAGATCCTGGGTATCCCATTCCTCTTTGTAATGCGCGAAAGGCACGCCGGATTTCGCCCAGATTTCGTAAAGCTCGTCGCGATTCGCTGGATCGGCGGCCCAGTGCGCAGCCCGGACGATGGTCTTGACCACCCGCCGGGTGATGTCCGGGTATTTGTTCGCGAACGCCTCGGTTACGGTGAAGCCAGTGGAACAGCCGTATTTGCCGTCGTCCTCACTCCCCGAGTAAATGATCTTGGCGAGCCCCTGGTCACGCAGCGACAACAGGTTGAAGGCCCCGAAGGCCAGCTCCAGATCGCCGCTGCCAAGGGCGGAGGCGGAAGACAGACCGTCCATGTTGTAGACCTTGAGGTCTTTTTCCCGGAGTCCGTGGGCAGCCAGGAGCCTCGCGACCGACAGCTGCGGACAAGTGCCCTTGTGGATGGCGACGCTGCGGCCCTTGATGTCCTCGATCCTCGATGCGGTGGAATCCGGCCTCGCCGCGAGATAGAAGTGCTGGCGCCGGCTGCCGCCCAGGATGTACTTGACCTTGAGGCCGCTGGACCGGCCGATGAGCTGGGGAAGGTCGCCTTGCCAGGCAAAATCGAGCAAGCCATTCGAATACGCTTCGTTAACGCCGGGCCCCGCGGTCTTGAAGAAATGCCAGTTGATCTTGATTCCGTCGGCCTTGAACTCTTCTTCCAGCCATCCCTTCACATGCACCACCGAAGCCACCGAACCGCCCACGAAAGGACGTCCGCCGAGACCGATGGATGCGACCCCGAAATTGATTTCCTTCGGCACTTCTGCCCCTGCTCCTCCAATCCAGCCGAGGAAGAGGACGTTTGCCAACCAGATCAACCGTTTCAACATCGTTACCGGTGTTTTCATCGGATACTCCCAGTGGTTTCCACTCAACCGTCAAAAGCCGAACTGAATTTGTGCCAGGAACTGGTCGTTCCTTTCGAGGTTCCGGTCCTCCAGGATTTGGTGGTAGTAGTTCAACTGGAGCTTGGTGGTTTCCGCGAAAAAGATGTTGATGCCGGGCGTGAGATACTGGATCTTGTCGTTGGCGTTGCGGATATCGGGATCCCAACTATCCCAGCGGAAAAACACCTGGTAGCTCTTGGGCCACCAGTCGTCGTAGCGACCTTGCGAGCGGTAGCTCTTCACGAACTGAGCGCCGAAGTTGTAGAAAAGCGTGGCGGTGAAGGCCTCACCCTTGCGCATGTAATTCTTGGGCGACTTGGTCTTGAACGGCGAAATGCCCGGATAGACCTCGTCCCAAGAACGAACCCATTCGAAGGTCAGGCCGATCGGGTTGTGGTTGTAGGAAAAATCGAGACCGACCCGGTTTTTTTCGCCGTCGTCGAGCAGCACGCTTGCCGTCGTCGTTCTCGAGGCATCGGTGTAATAGGTTTCTCTGACGTTCTGGGTACCGAAATAGAACGACCCGCCGATCTTGATCTCACGCAGCCAGGAGTTGTAATCCACGGGTGCGGTGAATCCCAGATGGCCGATGAAATCCTTGGCGCTATTGTCGTCGCTGCGGTTGGCACCGTTGCCGTTGACCACACCGATGGCGTATTCGATGATGGGCGCCCGGTAGTTGGATCCCCAGTCGACCTGCGGGAACAAGTCGCCACGTGCGATGAAACCGATCTGCCGAGCGGCGAGGCCGGTGGCCGGTATGCTGAGGCTGCGGCCATCCTTGGTCGTTACCGGAATGCTCGCACCGGTGAACAGCGCGTTCTGGATCAGAGGCTTGAGATCTTCGGTCGCGTTGACTTCCAGACCGAAAGGCAGGAGCTGCTGACCCAGCGTCAGTCTCAACCTCGATTCCTCAAGGTTGATGGTGGGAAGAACGTCATAACTGACCTGAGCGTCCAACAGGTTGGCGGAAGCCACGCCGGTCTGCGGCGAAGCACCGAAGCTGACGCGATAGAGGAGGTTACGGCCTTCTTCGTAATCCCGGTACAGATTGCCGGAAAAAGAAATCAGCGCCGTGCCGATGTCGAACGAGTTATCCCGCCGTACCACGTCGCCACCGGAGAACTTCGCTTCATTCCAGCCGTAGCGGGCCTGAACGGTACCGCCGATGGTCAGGGCGCGCGTGCTCAGGGCAGTATGGGTCTCGCGCTCACGCTGCCACTGCCATTTGAAGTTTTCGAGGTCTGTCATCAGACCCTGGATGTCGTCTTGGGTCGCCGGTACCACGCCTTCGACCGGCGCCGCGGCCGCAGCCGCGGCTTCCGCTTGCTCTACCCTGGCTTGCAGCTCCTCCATTGTCTTCTGGAGCTGCTCGATTTGTTTTTTCAACTGGGTAATTTCCGAGGGGTTCGTGACCGCCGCGCCAGTGCCCGGCACCAGACCCGCCGCGAGAACGACCCCGGCATATCGTGCCGTTCTCCGAAAGACCTGTCGTCCTCCCGAGTTTGCGAGCTGTGGGTATGTCATCTTCTCGTTCTCTGTATGCGAATGGTCGACCGGCCGCCTGTCGACGGCCGATCCAAACCCTGGCTACGCGGCCTGCTTGATTTTCTTTACGGCACCGTCGATGGCGGTTCCCTTGAAGAAGTCCGGATTGGTCCCGGCGTAGAAGTTGTACGGATGGGTGTACACGAGATCGCGGAAATCCTGTTCCGACAGCGCTCCGTTCTGCACCAAGCGATAGGTGTCGGCCAATACTTCGGTCAGATCGGGAACGTCCCAATGCCCGCTGTCGGAAGCCCAGAACGCGTTCAGCCTCGTCCCCAGAACCTTCTCGTTGAACGCGAAAGCCACCGTGGGATCGTCCGCTTCCGCGCCGAAATAGAAGTTGGGCACGAAACGGGCGGCGATGTCTTCCACTTTCTCGATGCCCGCGGCCGCGAAATCGTCCAGGCGATCCGGATCTTGGGCACGGAAATTGTTCGCCCGTCCCAGAGCACCGCCGATCAGCGCGTCACTATCTACCAACGGCTTACCGCGCAGCACGTCGCCGCCATATCGGTTGAACAGTTCCACCAACAACTCCTTGTCCACATTGGCCGGGTTGTAGTTCTCGATGGCGCGACCGTTACGCTTCTCCCAATGGCCCACCAGATCTGCGAACAGGTTCGCCGCCCAAGCCGCACCGCCCTCGAGGAGCCCGACACGAAGAGCCGGGAAGCGACGAGTTACTCCGCCGAAGAACAGAGCCTTGGCCAAGGCGTGAGAGGCGTCGGCGAAATGACCGATATGGTTATACATGTAGTTGGAAATAGAACGGCGGGCGGTCCAACCCATGCCGGCGGAATGGGTGGTGAGGACCACTTTGAGCTCGACTGCCTTGGCCCAGAACGGGTCGTAATCGTATTCGCTGTCGAGTCCGTAGGTATCTACCCAAAAACCGTTCTGCGCGACGTCGGGATGCTGGTCGCGGGGATATTTGTCGGCGAGCGCCTTGATCGGACGGTTAATATATCCAGGAATGAGAGCGGCCTTGAGGCCGAGCTCCTTCACTACGTATTCCAGCTCCGCTATACCCTCCTCTGGAGTGTGCAGCGGAATCGCGGCGACCGGGGTCAAGCGATCGGAATAATTGCGGAACAGGTCGGCATTGAAGCGGTTCACCGCGCGAACCACGACCCTGCGCAATTCGGGATTGCCGATATGCGGCGCGAAGGTCGCGATGTTCGGATAGAGCACGGCGAAATCGATACCCGCCTCCTGAATCCGCTCGTGAAGCAACGCCGGCAGGCTGACGGTGGCGAGATCCAGGGTATTCTTGGTCGGCAGCGCCCACCACGGCGGCCGAGTGCTACGCTTGGCGCGGCGCTCGTCCCAGCTCTGGTCATACCAGGCATTGCCGAGATAGCCGAAACCGCGCGCTATGGCAGCCCGGAACTGCTCCACCGCGGTCCCGCCGCCCTCCTCGGCGATGTATTCTTCGAGTAACGGCGTATATTCGATGGTATGCACATCGGTATCGATCACTGGGTGATCCAATTGGTGGCGAATCGCCAGGGATGGAGACCGCTTTTTCTGGTAGGCGATATACGATGGAGAGTTGCTCATCGAAGGATTCTCCTTGTCATCTGCTAAGGTTTACGAACGCCGCGTGTCACGCGGACGCAAGCCCTAGTGGCAGGATCGATGCCAACTCTTATCTTTTTGATTTTTTTTTATTTTTTTCTTTAAAGCCAGTCTGAATGCCCGATCAACAACATGGGCTGCTGTCGGCGTGTTTCCGTCGCAGCAGCCTCACGGACGGCGCGAAACCAGCTCGGCTCACAAGCGATGAAACGGCACGTCGGTGTCGTGTCGTCTGGCGAGATCGGCCAGCCGTCGCCTCGGTCCCGCAGTCTGCCGGGGAAGATCGAAGGCATCCGTCCGGAACCCGAATGGCCGAAGGCTCGCACCGCGCGCAAGGGGCGGTAAGCGTCTGCATGAGACCCCGATTGCCACAACGGCTATGTCTCGACCTCGATGCCGTGCCGTAGAGCGTTTCCGACTGGCATTGACGGCGTAGGGGACAGCTTAGTGACCTTCGGTGCACGGAACGAACGAATGAATTCGATCCTATCCGCGACCTGAAAACGCTCTGGGACGCGCTTGGCCGCAATCCTTTGCCAACCCGGCTATCCGCCGATCCGCGCCGCTCGCCGGGGGAGCACTGTGTTCGCCGAGTCCTTCATATGAAAAAAAAGAAGCCCGCCGAAGCGGGCCGAACCAGAGCATGAACGAAACAACCACAAGTGAAGGTAAAGTCAGCTGCAAGGCGTAGCGTGTCCAAATCCGATCAGTGCAGCGGCGAGAAGATTACGCTTTCGAGAAACCTGTTTGCCTCCCTTTCAGTTTCCTCGCCCCGAAGCCTGGGCGCCACGCGGCGATTGATTTTGTTGAAAAATCCGTGGACCACGACCGTTCGGTTATCCGGGTGTCGACAAAGAAAGCCACGGTTGAGAAATTCCAAGTGGCCGCCATTATTCTGGCGTGTCGTGCGCCGCTCCGCCTGTACGGCCTCGAATCCGGCGCACAGAGCTCCGTGTAGCGAGTAGGGAACAGTCTTCAAATCCAGGAGCTTAACCCTCGGCTGCCCACGGAAACGGTCGCTGAGGAAATTCAGCGCCGCCTTCGCGAAACCGGACTCGTCGGCAGACACTGTTCCGCCAGCCGGCAACGCCACCACCCCGAGCGAAGCCTGCGCGAAACTTTTACCGCCCCGTTCCCGCCCTTCGGAATCGGACGACCGGACATAAACCACACTGTCGTAGGCATATTCGGCCACGGTCCAATCTTTTCCCCGCGGCGGCTCGATCGTGAAACCATACCCTCTGAGCCGGCCCTGCCCGTCTGCTATGGGTTCCGTGGGCCGCTTTCCGGCGCAACCCCACATGAGCGGCGCCAGCATGGCCAGCAGCAGAAGAAGGGGCAAACTTCGCACGCGGGTACCGGCCAGAAAGATTGAATCGCTCATGGATCTCGATATTGAAAACGCCGTGTTGGTGTTGAACCAAGCATATTCGATGCCAAGCAACGATCTTTCTCGATCGGCTCTTGCAGGCGCTCAGGTCTCCTCGCCGCGCGCAGGTCCCGTGCACGGGATACGACAGGGCTATCCAACCTCGAATCTGAATCAGCGCAACCGGCGACCACGCAAGCCGCGTGCGCGGAAAAATCTCCTCGCTGCTGCCCTGGATGCATACAACCGACAGCATCTGTTGCTGCTCCAGCACCCCCCGGCCGAAAACCGGCGGTATAACTCGGGGACGTTGAGATGGCACAACTCCTGCCTCCGTGCCGTACACGAGCGGATAGGTCCCGATTCGCGTCGGCCCGAACGCATCGATCATTCGGAGGCATTCGAACATGAATATTCCCAGTCGTTGGGTGGAAGCCTTGGTGTTTCTAATTACCGGGCTGCTGTTGTCCGCAATTCTGGATGACGCCAATGGCGCAGTCTCATTCCAGGAATTCCCCCGCGAATTTTGTATCGGCGATCAGAAGGAGCAACCCTTATGAATTTGTTCTGGTTCTTACCTACTCACGGCGACGGCCGTTATCTCGGCTCGGCCAAAGGCAAGCGTGCAGTCGATTACGGCTATCTTCGCCAAGTCGCCCAGGCTGCCGACCAATTGGGGTTCGGCGGCATTCTGATTCCGACGGGGAAGACCTGCGAAGATGCCTGGATCGTGGCCTCGTCGCTGATTCCCGCTACGGAACGGCTCAAATTCTTGGTCGCCCTCAGACCTGGCGTGACCTCGCCGGCCCAGGCCGCGCGTCAGGCTGCGACCTTGGACCGGCTTTCGGGGGGACGCCTACTCCTCAATGTGGTCGCGGGGGGCGATCCGACGGAATTGGCAGGCGATGGGGTTTTCCTGGACCATGACGAACGCTACGTCCAAGCCGGGGAATTCCTAACCGTATGGCGTCGGCTCATGGCAGGCGAGACGGTGGACTTCGCCGGCAAGTACATCCGCGTTGAAGGCGCGAAGCTACTGTTCCCGCCGGTTCAGCAGCCGCATCCGCCCTTGTATTTCGGCGGATCGTCTGCAGCTGCCCACAGCTTGGCCGCCGAACAGCTCGATGTCTATCTCACCTGGGGCGAGCCGCCAGAGGCTGTCGCGAAAAAAATCGCCGATGTTAGGCAGCGCGCGGAAGCCAGGGGACGGCAGATACGCTTTGGCATCCGGCTACACGTGATCGTCCGGGAAACTGCAGCCGAAGCTTGGCAGGCGGCTGAAAATCTCATCAGCCAGCTAGACGACGCCACCATCGCCAAGGCACAGGAGGCTTTTGCGCGTTCCGACTCGGAGGGACAGCGCCGAATGGCTCAATTGCACGGCGGTTCGCGCCAAAACCTGGAGATCAGCCCTAACCTCTGGGCGGGCATCGGCCTGGTCCGAGGCGGCGCGGGCACGGCCCTGGTGGGTGATCCGGACACCGTCGCCGCCCGCTTCCGGGAATACGCAGACCTCGGCATCGACACGTTCGTGCTGTCAGGTTATCCGCATCTGGAAGAAGCCTATCGAGTCGCGGAACTTCTGTTCCCGCTGCTGCCGGTAGCGAATCAACAACCCAAGGCCAGACCGGTGTTTCACCTCAGCCCGGTCGGCGATACCGGAACTCTGGCGCACCCGTCCTTGAAGGAGGCCGCGTCGTAAAAGCGGAACGGTTTTCGATACGTTCATATCCCGGTGCCTGCCGGTTCGGCCGCCCGCTGCCCGGTTCGCTTCATGCCGGCAGGATGAAGGAAGTAACCGCGACCGGGAATATTGGGATCCGATAGCCATGGAGGGCAGATGAGTCTCACTTCCCTGCCCATCGGATTTCGGCGTCCTATTTTTTGCCAAACGGTGTCTTCGGGAGTTCCTAAGACACCCCACAATCGGAAGCGGTCGCTTTGGTGCCGAGCCTTCCTTGTCGAATAACCGCTTACTTGACGGTATTGTGGCGGGCCCCGGACTGGTTCCCGCCACGGTTTTTCCGGTACCCGGTGACAGGGTTAAAGTGTTGCCGAATCTCGCCGGATTCGCCTTGAGATTGCCTTGGGCTTGCACCGTGATCCGGCCTATCCGCCTTCGTTTTTCCAGAGGTCTAGCCTGGTTCTCGCCGGATCTGAACAGCCTCGCGTTGATGCTCTCGCGCATACCGCGTCGCTTCAGCCGCACCCGAAACCGAACGTGACACCACGCTAATCTCGGTCTGGGAATCGAAATCGGCTTGACAAGTCTGGCACGGAAGCGCAGTGTTGGCTGCAATGCCACACCGGCCGCTCATTTTCCAAGGATGGAGAGAGGTTCATGAAGGACGTATCCCCTTGCAAGGTCTTGATGATCTATCCACGCTTCAAGGCGGATTCATTCTGGAACTACCCTGAAGCCTGCGAACTCGTGGGCGCGCGGTATCCCGCCGCGCCGCTTGGGTTGATCACTGTAGCCGCACTGCTACCTGCGCAGTGGTCTATCCGCCTCATCAACCGAAATACCGAAGAGCTCGGCGACGAAGATATCGCCTGGGCCGACCTGGTCATGACGGGGGGAATGATTACCCAGCAACCCGACACACTCGAATTGATCCAACGAGCCCATGCCCAAGGCAAACCGGTGGTCGTGGGCGGTCCGGATGCGACCTCCAGTCCGCATGTCTATCGCTCCGCGGACTTTCTGGTTCTCGGAGAAGCCGAAGGTATTATGGTGGCGTTCGTTGAGGCTTGGGAAAGCGGTCAAAGATCCGGAACGTTCATCGCCCCCAAATTTCAGATCGATGTCACGAAGAGCCCGGTCCCACGCTTCGATCTACTCAAGTTCGAGCAATATCTTTACGTCGGGTTGCAATTCTCGCGGGGCTGTCCTTTCACCTGCGAGTTTTGCGACATCATCGAACTTTACGGGCGGGTGCCGCGCACCAAGACCACCCCGCAAGTATTTGCCGAACTAGATGCGCTTTACGCGCTGGGCTATCGCGGGCATGTCGATTTCGTGGATGACAATCTGATTGGCAACAAGAAGGTGGTCAAGGCATTCCTATCCGAGCTCCGAACCTGGCAGGAAGACCACGGATTTCCCTTCGAATTCTCGACCGAAGCCTCGATCAATCTCGCCGAAGATCCCGAGCTTCTCGAACTCATGAAACAGGCGAACTTCTTTCTCGTCTTCATCGGCATCGAAAGCCCGGATCCGGAAACGCTGATCGCGACGAAGAAAAGGCAGAACACTCGGCGCGACATGGTCAACAGCATTCACAAGATTTATTCCTACGGCATGATGGTGACCGCCGGGTTCATCGTTGGATTCGACACCGAAAAGAACTCGGTAGCCGATACCATGGTGGACTTCATCGAAGCGGCGGCGATCCCGGTATGCATGGTGGGACTGCTTTACGCACTGCCGAACACTCAACTGACCAGGCGGCTCCAGCGCGAGGGGCGTCTCCACCCCGGCCACGACATCATGCCGGACATGGACGCGGGCGACCAGTGTACCAGCGGATTGAATTTCGATACCTTGCGCCCGCTCGAAGACGTCCTCGATGATTACCGAAGCATACTGTTACGCGTCTACGATCCGGCAACCTACGTCGGAAGGATCAAGCGGCTCATCGGCCTTTTGGATAGGTCGGGGCGTCCTCGCGATTTACCCAAGGAAGATGCCCGGCGAAAAGTGGGGGCGATCGAAACGATCAACAGGATCGTCAACAAGATGCCGGAGGTGCGCGGTGCATTCTGGCAAACGTTCATGCACTGCGCCAAATCCAACCCTCAAGCACTACGCATGGTCGTCGGTCTCATGGCGATGTATCTGCACCTCGGACCCTATTCACGCTATGTCGTCGATGCCATCGATCGTCGAATCGAGGAGCTCGGGCGTAGATCCAGACGATCAATCAACACTTGAGCGCCGCTCGCAATCCTGATAGATAAGTGCCGGGGGAAGTCTCGTCCTTGCCGGTTGACGCGGATATTTCCGCCGTCCTACACTTTAGTTTCGCGACGAAACTATTTATACGATAACAATACAACAAGCTGAGGAAACGATCATGCGCAACGCAAAATCCTTTCTCTTGACCGCGGTCCTCGCGACGGCTGCCTATGCGCCTGTCAGTCAGGCGGAAGGCTACTTTTCCGAGGTCGGCGACAAAGTCACCAGAGGATTTGCCAATATGTTCACTGGAATCGGGGAAGTTCCGAAAAACATTCTAAGTGCCAGCAAGAAGACGAACCCCGTCGTTGGAGGGCCCGGCGGTTTGGTCATGGGGACGTTGGATACGCTCGGCAGAACCGCTTCGGGTGTCTTTGATGTCATCACCAGTCCGTTTCCGACCAAGAGTCTGGTCGAACCGGCCTATATCTGGGAAGACTTCGACAAAGATACGTCCTACGGCGACGCTTATCTTTAATTAACCAACCAACCGACACTCACTAGATTGCCGGTCAAGGATCGCGGGATGGGGTGAAGAACGAACCCCATCCCGCGAACTTTTTTCGCATTGAGGCCCCTTTTCCTGTCCTGCCATTCTGTCTGCCTCTACAGCCTTACTTCCAGCCCCACAAACCGGCGGTCCGCGTGAGCATTCCGTAGTGACACGAACCTAGGCGCGTTCATGTCCACCACCGATTCCGTTCTGAATCGTGGTCGCGAAATTGAACCCATCATTCGCCAATACGCCGCCGCGACCGAAAACGACTGCAAGCTGGCGGCACCAGTAGCGAAAGCGATGCAGGAGCCGGGACTTTATCGATTGTGGCGGTCGAAGGCATTCGAAGAATTCGGAGCCGAGCTGGTCATCGGCTTGCGCGTCATTGAGGAAATCTCCCGTATCGATGGCGCGGCGGGCTGGAATCTACCAATCGCCGTCGCCCACGACATGTTCGCGCCCTGGTTCGGCGACCAAGCCGCGCGAGATATTCGGATTCGACGCAATTCCCGTCGGCTCCTTCAACCTGGTACGCAAGGCGGTTCCGGTCGCGGGCGGCTACCGTACCTCTGGACGCACGGGCTTCGTGAGCGGCGCGCAACATGCCACGGTTTTTCTCGGTTTCGCGACGATCCACGATGACGGCGAACCGCGCTGCGGCGCCGACGGCGCTCCGGCAATGCTACTGACCGCGGTTCCCGCGTCCGAAGCCTAAATCGTCGACAATTGGAACACCATGGGCATGCGTGAAAGCGGCAGCCATGATGTCGAAATAAAGGATGCGCTGATTCCGGAGCACTGAGCGGTGCCATGGAAGCCGCTGGAGAAACCAGGTACCGCCTACCAGGGACCGCTCTACTGGCCGGCGATCGCCGCGCTTGTCCCGCCTGCGCTAGGCATAACTCGCGCCGCTATCGACGAAGCGATCGCGCTGATCGCCACGAAGGTCCCCGCATTCGGATCAAAGACATTCAAGCGCCAAACCCTCGTTCAATCGCAGCTCGCACGAGCCGAAGCCAAGCTCGGCGCCGCCCGCGGCCATCTCTACAGAGTCTTCGAAGAGTCCTGGCAAGGAGCCGTCGCCGCGAGACCGATCACACTGGCGCTCAAGGCGAAAATGCGGCTGTAAATGACCCATGCCGTCCACGAATGCGCAGCGGCCGTGGACCGCATCCATGACATCGTAGGCACTTCCGGCATCCCGGAAGAATATGCATTCTCGAGACAGTTCCGGGATGTTCACATCATCACCCAGCACGGCTTCATCAACGCGGCCGAGCTGGAACCGATCGGACAAATCATGCTCGGACCCGAACCCCACTGGCCGTTTTTCAGGGTTTAGCCTCATAAATGACATTAAAAACCTAACGTGTTCGGGGGTGGTTCCCGAAAAATGCTGGCAAGGATCATGTCGAGCGGGAAACGCTAGTTCGGTTTATGTACGTGATCACCCATAACTCGAATCTGGCATTATTCGGTCCTTAAAACAGCCATATGAGATTTTCTGGGGATCGCCGGGGACGCCGAAAGGCAAATTCCGGCTGACACTGCTTCAAAGGTATGTAAACATTCGTTGAAATACTAAATCTGAAAAATAGATTTAATTCTGATAAAGGGAAACCCAAAACCATTCGTCTGAACCGGTTCTCGCGAACCAATAAGGGTTAAAGCGCTTGAGGCAGCGCCCTTAAGAACGGGAGACCCGTTTATCTCGCTCCTGAGGAAACAGGCTTCGATGATCATAAATTCAGGAGAATGACCGTTCACAATGCTCGCTATTTACACGGTACTCTGAAGATGCGGTAGCCCAAACCGGGCTTCAGCAAGGTCCGCATCGTAAAAACCCTATCAATATCGCCTGATCGATTCATAAAGACCTGAAGAAACCACGAAAAAACCGCCGTCCAGGCGGTTTTTCTCATCGCGGAGCCGGGCGGGGAGCTATTCAAGCCGGCCAACTATTCTTACTTCGTACGAAGCACGATTCGAAGGACTGGACCTTACAGGAGCACAGCGGATGTCGAGCGCCCCGTGACTTACTCGATGCCTCCCGAAAGCGCCCATCGTCGACCGCTTACGGCCGGTTCAGCCAACGTCTAAAGGTTCCCGCGTCTGATGCCGACAACCCCATCCTCCCCTTACCCGCCGAATGCAAATAGGTATCAGCCCTGCAGACTTCATAAGGGATATTCATGCCGCCGAGATAATGGACGGTCAGGTTCCGCCAAAACCACTTCAAAGTTTATATACAAGGGATTTCAGTTTATTCGATCCAATATCTTGGTGTCGTTTTTCACAAGGAGGACTATTATTCAATACTTTCGGGAGGGCTTTGACTCACAGACCGCGGGGATGCTCCTAGGGGTAAACCGGATTACCCGTTGCGTCGGGACAGGCGTTTTGCGTCGAGCGATATCAATAAATCCATCACCATAACGAAAAGGAGAATAAAAATGACAGCCTTATCCTTGACCTTTAAAGAAACCATGTCGGGGTATTTCGCTCTAGGAACGGGCGATGCTGCGGAAGGGGCGCAGCGGGGCAAGCAGAATGGCACTACCCTCGCTATCCACGTAGACGTCGGTATCGACGACTTAGATCGCTTCATCAACGATCCTGAACATCCAGGCTCGTTAACGGGCACAATCGATTTTCCACCGTTAGGAATGGGCATCGAGGCGCTTACTGGCGTCTTCAATCTGTTCAAGCCCACGAACAATCCGGACATGACCTACATGGTCTACGAACTCGCCTTCCAGCATCTAGGCGAGGATTATTACCTGGCCGGACATAAAGAGATCAGGGACGATTCCGGTTTCGACCTGTGGTCGGACACCACGACCCTCTACACGACACTGCATCAGGGCAAGGACAAAAGCGGACCAGTGGTGGGCGCCGGCATTTTGACCCTAGGCATCAAACAACTCGCCGATCTGATTGCGAGTATCGACGTGCCGAACGCCGACGGACCGCTCGCCAAAGCCTCCGCCGTTGAAAAATTCGGGCGCTTCTTTGCCGGCAAGCTGTGGGACACCTACGTCATCCCCAAATTCGGCCGTCAGCACTTCGACAAAGAAACCGACGATACTCTGCACTACGACGTGATCGTAATCGGTAGCGGCTTCGGCGGTGCGGTGACCGCCTGCCGTCTGGCCGAGAAAGGCATGAAGGTCTGCATTCTGGAACGCGGCCGACGCTGGGATGCGAAAGATTATCCCCGTGGCCCCGGCGACGCCTGGTGGTGGTCCCACGAAGAACCTGCCAAATGCAACGGCTGGATCGACATACGCTTCTATAAGCACATGGCCGTGGCCCAAGGCTGCGGCGTCGGCGGCGGGTCGCTGATCTACGCAAATATCTTCGTCGAGGCCGAACGCTTCGCCTTCGAGTCCGGATGGCCGCCCGAAATCACGTACGAGACGCTAAAGCCCTATTACGAAAAGACCGGCAAGATGCTGAACGTACAGGAAGTGCCGGACAATCAGTGGCCGCCGAAAATGAAGCTGATGAAGGACGCGGCGGAACGCTGCGGTTATCGGGCGCGATTCCGCAAAATGCCGCTAGCCGTCAATTTCGATCCGGAATTCAGCTACGACCGGCCCGATGCCTTCGACGACAAACATTCCAAACCCTTCGTCAACCCATTCGGCCTGGAACAAGGCACCTGCGTCCACTGCGGCAACTGTGACATCGGCTGCCAAGTGAAGGCCCGCAATACGCTGGACCTGAACTACATTCCGCTGGCCGAAAAGCACGGCGCCGTGGTCAAACCGCTGCACCTGGTCCGCCGCATCACACCCCTGCACGGAAAAACCGGCTACCGAGTCGATTTCGATGTCATCGATCCCGACGCGCAACGGTTGATTCCCGGCCATCTCAACGCCAAGAAACTGATCCTCGCCGCCGGAACCATGGGCACCAACGAACTCCTGCTGCGTTGCCGGGATCAATACGGCACGCTGCCCGATCTGAGCGACATGCTCGGCGTGGGCTGGAGTTCCAACGGCGATTTTCTAACACCGGCGCTTTACAAAGACCGTCAAATCTCGCCCACCCGCGGTCCGATCATGACCAGCGCCATCGACTTCCTTGACGGCTTTTTCCGTAAACAACGGTTCTGGGTGCAGGACGGCGGATTCCCCAACCTGATCAAGGACGCCCTTCAAGATCTGAGTAATGACCATGATTTCGGCCACTTCTTCTCGGCACTGAAGTCGCTCAACCAAGGCAGCGACCCGCTGTCAGCGGTCATGCCCTGGTTCGGTCAGGCGGTGGACGCCTCGGACGGCGTGCTGAAACTTTCCCGCAGCTGGATTCCGCCGTTCCGGCACAAGTTGGAGCTGGAATGGAACGTCAAGAACTCCGAAGGCGCGGTGCAGGCGCTGATCGACATGCACAAGACGCTATCGGAAAGCACCGGAGGCGAGGCCGTGGTCCCGCCGAGCTGGGAGGTTTTGAAAGACCTCATCACGCCGCATCCGCTGGGAGGCTGCCGCATGGGTACCGGCATCAAAGACGGCGTGGTCGACCACAAAGGCGAAGTGTTCGGCTATCCGGGGCTGTACGTCGCCGACGGAGCCATCATTCCCAGAGCGCTGGGTCTGAACCCGGCCCGCACGATCGCCGCCTTGGCCGAGCGTATCGCGGACTTCATCGAGCCCTGAACGCCACGCCGGGCATACTGGCATATTTTCCTTATATCAACCCTGGGAAGAGATCGTCCATCCCATGACGATCGTTTGCGATAGGCAGGGACGTCAACAACGGCTTTTGAAAGAGGAGGTCGGAAACCGCGTAGGTCCGATAACAACAACCTGGAGGAAAAACGATGAAACAACCCGAAGCTCTCGAATTCTTTCACACGGTCGACGTCAACGACCCGAACAGGCCAAACCGTATGTGCATCTGCATCAGCGATGTGCATTTCACGGACGGCACGGTCGGCGTGCAAAGTCGCGACGATTGGGATGATTTCTTCGATGAAGTCGCTTTTGTGTGCGAGGACCGAAAGGTCGAGGATCTGGTGTTCGTGCTCGACGGCGACGTGGTGGACATGATCCGCACCAAGCACTGGGCAGAGCGAGGCGTCTATCCCTGGCAACGCGATCATCCGGAATTTCCGGAGATCGTTAAAACGATCATGCAAGGAATCATCGCTCAGCACGCTGGGCATGCCGACGGCCACTGCCCTTTCTTTATGCGGCTCAAACAACTGCCGACCTCGCTCCGGGAAAAAGGCGTCAAGTCGGTCAACATTGTCGTTCTGCTCGGCAATCACGACAAGGAAATCCTCGCCGCACCCGAGGCGCTCAAGCTCTTTTACGAGGAATGCCTGGGCTGGCGACTGGAAGACATACCGGAAGACTATAGGCTCAAGGTCGGACGGATGTACGGCGACGAAAATCTGTTCAAAAGCCCCGACAGCGTTCCCTGGTTGCCTTTTTACTATGCGGATTCCGGGTTCCGGCTGTTTGTCACCCATGGGCAATGGCGCGACGGTGACAACTGCCGCGCGCTGCCTGAATGGTCGGCGGATGATGGCTGGAAACTCGAAACCTGGAAACAGCTACGGTTCCGGCCTTTCACCGATCCCTGTTTCGGAGATACGGTGGCGGCCGGCGTCCTCTCCGGATTCATCTGGAAAGCCAAGCAGGCCCTGGCCGAGGAAGACAAGCAACGCATCGCCCGAGCGCAAGAGAAAAGCGAAGATGTCAGCCGCTTGGAACGGGTCCTAGACGAGCTCGACCTCTACCGACCGAGCTACCTCGCGGTTTCACGCATCATCGAAGAAACTCGGAGGTTAAGGAAACATCGACCTGGCCTCGCCACGACCATCGAAACGCTCCTCCAAGAATCCGTATCCGAATGGCTGAGCTGGGACTTCACGTATGACAGCGCCCTTAAGAAACGGCGTTTCGGCCTGAAGCTCCTGCGCTGGTGGCTGAATCTTTCGAGTAAATTGCATCTCCGGTTGGAACTCAGGGCAATCGAATGGTTCATGAAAATACTCACCGCATTCCGCAGCCACCATCGGCACGAGGCAGTTACGTTCAAGGAAATGAAAACATTCCCGGCCTTCCTGCCCGAATACCGCGCTTATGGGTTTCACATCCATGGCGAGGGCCACACCCACAATCCCCTGCAGGAAGAGCCGGATATCGCCCCGGGACAGAACTACACCTACATCAATTTCGGCACCTGGCGCGACCAGATCGTGGAAAAGAACGCCGGCCACTGGTTCATCAAGCTACTGAAGTGGACTAGGCCGAGCTATCGCCGCCGCAGCGTCGGCCGCGCCCTGTTCGTCCTCGACCTTAAGCCGGCCCCTGGCGATACCCAAAGAGGCTTCTGCTATTGGGTTGACGACGACTTGACCTGGAGCGACAAGCTGGATTGGAAATAATTCCACTTGGAATTCGAGTAATCGTTGATTGTAAGATGAATGGAGCGAAGCGAAATCCATTGACGATGGCTTAGGCCCCGGCTCAGCGCGGGACAGACCCTTCGACAGGCTTAGAACAGGTCTGTCGAAGGGGTTCTTGATCATACTGGGATAGGCTATAAATGCGATCGCCTTTAATGCTGACGCCGCGCGCCGGGAACGGCTTTCTAACATGATGGGCGGTCATATGCGGAATGCCGGAGGAACTTCGATGATATTTGGCCGTGTCGACGGGGTTTTAGGTAGGCTGACCCCGTGCTTAAAACCAGGCTCCCATTCCCGAATCTTCATAACAGACCAAAGGAACGACTTATCCGATTTCGATGACTGTCGCCCGAAGCGTTCCGCGTAACATCAAAATCACGCGGCTCTTGCCGGGCATTTGGAATCCGACCTCGGCTTAACCTGTCACATCCCGTATGATTATTTACCGAGAAGGCGTGATGCTTGGTTCGAAGCCCGGAGCCTTCTCCAGGAGATCTTCGGTCCGTCCAAGTGAGGTTCCTCTCCATGCCGATTCGTCTTCATAAGAACGCCCGTACCACCCCGGCGGTTCGGCAGGCCATTCAAGCGTCCACGTTGAGCGAGCGCGCCTTGGCCCAAAAGCATGGCATTAGCCGAACGACCGTCCGCAAGTGGAAACACCGCTCCTCGGTCGAAGATGCCTCACACCGGCCCCACACCCTCAGAACCACGCTCACGCCCGCCCAGGAAGCCATCGTGGTCTACCTCCGCCAAGCTCTGCTCCTCCCCTTGGATGATCTCCTGGCCGTGACCCGGGAATTTCTCAATCCCGCCGTGTCCCGTTCCGGGCTAGACCGCTGCCTGCGCCGCCACGGGGTGGCGTCCCTCAAGACCCTGCTTCCGCCTACAGAGAAGGCGAAGGTCAAACCCTTCAAGGCCTATGAGCCCGGCTTCCTTCACCTGGATGTTAAGTACTTGCCCGCCATCGACGGCGAACCCCGCCGATACCTGTTCGTCGCCATCGACCGCGCCACCCGCTGGGTCTATGTCGCCCTCAAGCCCAACCGCTCCGCCTTAAGCGCAAAGGACTTCCTCAAAGCGGTGATTCAGGCCGCGCCTTTCCGCATCCAGAAATGCCTGACCGACAACGGCTCGGAGTTTACCGACCGTTTCCTGACCCGAACTCGGCAGCCCTCGGGGACGCATGAGTTTGACCGCCTCTGTACTGAACAAGGCATCGAACATCGCCTGATTCCGCCGGGACGGCCCCAAACGAATGGCCTGGTGGAACGCTTCAATGGCCGCATCGAGGAGGTGTTGCAAACCCATCACTTCGATTCAACCGCCGATCTGGACACCACCCTGCACCGCTATGTCGAGCTGTACAATCATCACATTCCCCAAAAGGCCTTACGCCATCTCACCCCGATCCAGGCTCTCAAAAACTGGCAACTGTCCCATCCTCATCTTTTTCGAAAGAAGGTTTACGATCTTACGGGACTTGACAGGTACATACTAATTTCGCGTATGTAAATTAGTGACCTGATACCATCCCGCTGCCGTATGCCGGCAAAAAAACAGTAGCAATAAACCCAAAAAGGCGATTTTTCGCAAGACAACATCTTAAATGTGACACGGTATATAAAAACCGTATTTGCGAACATTTTTGCATCTACAACTCGTTATTTGTCATCACAGATGCAAATTCGTACCCCATTCCTGCATCTTTCCGAGCCTGACGACAGCCAGACTTAGCTGGCTGGGCTGCGTGACGTCTCCATTAATTCAGCGGCGTGCCAGAGGACGTGCCTGAAAGGGCAAAAAAGAGACTCCAATTTGTTGTGCACTTTCGAGGGCGATTTTGACCGCCACACGCGTTGCTGGAGGGATCGACAAGAAGGACGTCAAAGCTGTTGTTCTAAGCTTGTTCCGAACCGGTGTCGAAGAGGGAGCGTTCAACCAAGTTCAACCCGAACAGATGGTTCGCGGCAGGCTCACAACGATTGGGATGCGTTTCCTTCGCGTTGTCACCCCGGCAGAAACAAAAAAGGCTGCATGCATGCCTGCCTGCAGCCTCTTGATTTTATGGAGCTGGCGAAGGGATTCGAACCCCCGACCGGCTGATTACAAATCAGCTGCTCTACCGACTGAGCTACGCCAGCGATTGATCAAATTTAATTATATCATCAGAGCATTTTCAGATCTGCCGTAGAGATACTCGTGATTGGATCCGGACTCCCGCCCAACCACAGCCGATAATCCAAAGAAAGGGTTGACCTAAAAAACCGAAGTTTCCGTTCCTGACGATCTAATTTCTCCTGCGGGTTCGGCACTTCGCCGCTGGGGCTCAACGCCGCAACTAAACCCAGTTAACTGCTAACGGGCCGTTCACCACCGCCACCCCGTTTAAATTCCTTCGACTTTCCCCTGCTTAGCTGGTAAACGAGCGCTAAAGCGTTTTCATCTCCGATGCGTGCTGGAAGAAGAAACGGCCTTTCGCACCAAGCAAGTCTGAGCCCGGTCTCGCCCCGCCCACAATTCACCTTTTACAAACCCCATCCGCATCGACAATGTCCTTTGCTTGACGTTGACCTTCGAGCGAACGTTGTCCGTCGTATTCCCCTCTCGGGACAATGATTGCCCCTGGCGTGTTTGTCTCTGAGGCTCACGGACGAATTCGGTGGGAACAGTTTGTAAGCTCGTAACGCATTCGCCGGGTCCACACCAGGGAAGGTACGAATCAACGGGCACCGTGACGGTGAGCTGATCCTCCGCATAACTATCTTGAACGGGAGACGACAGAAGGCACGTCTGCATGCCACTCGGGCGGTTCCGACGCTGAGCGGCGATGCTCAGCAACGCCCTAAAGACTCTAAATCCCTAAAAAAGCGGCGCGATTGAGCGGCCCAATTGACCGACAGGCGTCGTTTTGCCCATAAAAAAGCCCCCCTTCTTGAGGAAGGAGGGCTTTAGTGTGTCGACCGTCGGTCGTGTAACCAGGGGCACCTCGACGGCGCCCCTTGAGATTACATGAAGGACGGGATCAACGGAGCGTCGATCTGGACGATCTGACGACCACCCTGATCGTCGAAGAAGAACAACAGACCAGCAAAACGGCTGTCCGGGTCATAGATAATGTCCGACAGACGGTACACTTCCCACGCCGCGTCGCTCGCGGTCACTTCAACCGTCCGCGTCTCACCCGGCTGGATCGGGCTGTTGTCGCTCACTTCCAAACCGTCATCGGCCAGCAGGTCTTCCGGATAACCCGTCGTGTCTTTGTACACGTCCGCATCCAGGAACCGCACCGACGCCGTGTAGAATTCACCCAACCGCACCGGCTTGTCGCCATTGTTGGTGATCGTGAGCTTCATCCGCATCGCACGGCCAGGTACCCGATAGCTCGCATCGTTTACCTTCACCGCAACCGTCGCCTTCGGCTCCTCAATCGGCTGAATGCCTCTCAACGTACCTGCCTGCAACGGAATCGTAATCGGGTACTTGCTGTTCGCGCTCGACATCGCGAAGATGACGATCAAAATCGTCGCCGCCGCAAAGCCCATCGCGACCTTCTTGTCACCCGCCGAAATCAGCTCGTTCGCACGACCCGCTTCGACCATCAGGTAACGCGGCAGGAACGCCGGACGACGTACCCAGTACACCACCCAGGCAATACCAATCGCATACCAGAAGACATGCCAGAAGTAGGTGTTGCCTTCGTTGTAAGTCTCCAGGTCCACCGTCTGACCCGTCAGCGTGGTCACCGGGTTCTTGAATTCGCTCATCGACCCTTCAATCGTGATCCATTTACCCGGACCAATGATCGGACCACCACCTTCAACGTTCATCATGGTGTGCACGTGCCAGTCACCCGGACGACGCGCCTTCAACACCACCTTGAAGTCGTACGTCTTGCCGATCTCCAAACGCACCGAACGCGGCACCAACTGACCGCCAATGTACGACGCCTTACGGATAAATACCGGACCCGGAATACCCACGTTCAAGAATGCCGTATCCGGCTCCGCTACCGTCTCCGGCCAGCCTTCAAACACGTGGAATTTACCCGTGATCTCCACCTCTTCATTGACCTTCACCTTCTCTTTCGACCAGTTCAGGTCATACCAGTGGATCGTCCGCATGCGCATGAACGCCGCCTGCGATTTCTCACCGTGGGCCGATGCACTCGGCGCATAAAAGCTGGTCGCCGCAAACGTCGCCAGCAAACCGACCATGGACCACTTGGCGATCCTGTCTTTGATTAGTTTCATAGGCTTCTTCCTCTCTCGAGTCTGTTCTGTTATCCCCGTCCTCCAGAGCCCACCCTTACGCGCGCTCCCGAGAACGGTGCTTTTCGCTTGTACGTTCCGTTTCGGCCCAATTAGGTCTGCTTCAAGAACCGAACGGTCGAGAACCAACGGCCCACAAAGTGCCACATGAAGTAAATCAGAATGGACATGAAGGCCGAGAAGAACGCCGACACCGGCGCTACGTCTTTACCGAAGGTTCTCAGGGTACCTTTTTCAACCATACGGATGTACTCGGGGGTACCCGTACGGACATAGTGGTAACCCTGAATGTCGGCAATCGACATCAGCATCCCGTTGTATTCCACCGGCACGTGCAGCGGGGCAATCATCGGCCAGTTACTCGGGTAGAAAATCAAACCCCAAGCCAAACCGCCCACAATCGCCGTGAACAGATAGCTGCCCGACAGCATCAGGAAGGTGTCCAGCAAAATCGCACCCGGAACCAACAGCGCCGGGAAAACAAAGTTGATCGGGAAGTAGGTCCAACCCCAGAAGTTGAAGTAACGGTTGACCCATTCACCAAACAGCAGCGCCAATACCGCAATCGTCGCGCCCCACGGATTCCGGAACTTCTCCCAGGCCCACGCCTGAATCGCCGCCGGGAACGTGATCAACACAATCGGCGTCACCGTCACCCACAGACGACGGTCCTTCCAGTCCGCCCAGAAGTCCCAGTCACCCATCGTCAACATCGCGTGGATGTGATACGAACCACACACCACAAAGAAGAAAATGAAAAGCCCCAGGTAGTCAATCGTCCTGGAGACTTGCACTGCTTCGGCATGAGACCGAACCGCAGATTGAAGTGCGCTCATGAGTTACCTCCAAAAGTTCATTTATTGTCGTTCTCGATGACCGCCCGATCTCGGACAACCATCGCCACGTCCTCTGCCGGCCGCAGCGACCCGCGCCAAGATCTCTCTCAACGCCGGCCGCCGCAACCCTTCCCAAACTTATTTCGCGATCAGGCCTTGATCCACCGCTTCGCAGATCTCTTTGCCCATCAGGTTCGAGACGCTAGCAAAGATCTGCAACAGCACGCCCATGATCGCCAATGCCAGCCAGCCGAAGATCACGAAGCCGTAGTGCAAGGGCGCTACGAACAGCTCTTCCATAAACCAGAAGGTGTGACCCCACTCGTTCAGACCGACGTTCGGCAGAATCATGAACGGACCCGTCCACAAAATCAGGTACGCCAGCGACAAACCTTTGGTCGTCGTCTGGAAGTACGGCAGGCGGGTGTGCGCATACAAGAACGCACCACCACCCGTGATGATGTAGATCGGGTAGCTCAAGTAGAACTCAATAATGTGCGACGGCGTGAAGTCCGTATCGCGAACAATCGTCTGGTGCCAGGTGCCATCCTGCTCGGTGAAGTAGCTCGCACCCCAGTAAATGGCCCATGCATACGCAAACAGCCAAATCAGGTGCGTCATGTTCCGGCGCAGTTCTTCCCGCGGAGCCAGTGCCGCCATGTTGCGGTCACGCGTCTTCCACAGATAGCCCCACAGAATCGAGGCCGTCACCACTTCCAACACGATCTCCGTGTACAGGAAGTTCATCCAGTACGTCTCGAATTCCGGTGCAAACGAGTCCAGACCAGCCGACCAGCCATAGACCCCTTCATACCACCGAACCCACAGATAAAAGACCGTGTACAGCAGAAACGCAAAGGTCAGCCACTTCACATCCAACAGAGGCTTGTCTTGCGCCTCTACTCCACCAACAGTTGTTGCAGCCATAGGTTTACCTCCAATTTAAGTCATACTCGCGATGCGTCTCCGCATCGCCACCTCAACTCGCTTCCCTGCTTGTCTTCTTTATCCTCGCCGCGAGTCTTATTACCCCCTGCGACAATTTGCCCCACTCCCGGGGTGCGTTGCAGTCTATCACTCATTCATACCTTGTCAAGGCAAACATCAAAGGGTTTTCGGCGATTTCTAAGCATTTTTTCGCGGAGAAATTTGAGGCTGTGAGAAACCTCGGTGAGACAAGCGTAGGAACAGGAATCGAAGTACTTGGGGCCAGGACAAAAGACGCCTGGTCCGGAGAGAATCTTTAAGGAAAGCGATGATGAAGTCTGCGATTCAGAGAAGCGACCTGGGGCAACTGATAAGATATGCCTCATTCACCCCTTCCCCAGAGACAGGACTTACAGCGCTTCGTTAGCAAGGCCGACGTGGCTTTAAAGTGAGCTCAGCTGCCCCACCTCCATTGACGCACCGAGCCGGTTTTCTTTCGGGCCTATCCGTTGAATCCAGCAACGCGGGCATCCATGACTGCGGCGGCCTCGCGCGCGATCTCCAACTCCTCATCGGTTGGCACGATCAGAATTTTGGTCCGACTGTGGACGGCTTGCAGCTCTGCTGTCTCGTTCGGATCTACGGCATTTTTCCGTATATCGATCGCGATTCCGCAAGGCTCGAGACCAGAGCAAACCTTATAACGGATCGGCGCTGCGTGCTCGCCGATGCCGGCGGTGAAGATCAATGCATCAATGTTGCCGAGGATTGCCAAGTAGCCACCGATGTATTTCTTAATCGCGTAACAATACATTTCGACGGCCAAACAAGCGTCTCCATCACCTGCCGCGGCGAGCCGCAGAATTTCACGCATATCGTTCGCCCCGACCAACCCCTTGAGCCCCGAATTGCGGCTCAAGAGCCAGTCCAGATCGGCCGTCGAGCAAATGCCAGAGTTTATTAAATAGAGCAGGACGCCGGGGTCGATATCACCGCAGCGAGTACCCATAATTAGGCCGGCCAAAGGCGTCATGCCCATCGATGTATCCACGCTGCGGCCGCGCTTGATGGCGACGGCGCTCGCGCCGTTACCGAGGTGCAATGCAATGAAATTGCACGACTCGAGCGGTCGCCCGAGATAAGCGGCGGCTCGCTTCGCGACGTATGCGAAGGATGTTCCGTGAAATCCATACCGGCGGATACCATGATCCCGATAGAACGTGTCGGGCAGGGCGTAGCGATAGGCATGGGGCGGCATGGATAAGTGAAAAGCCGTGTCAAAAACGGCAACCTGGGGCACGCCGGGCCAAAGCTCCCGGCAAACTTCGATTCCCAGCAAATTCGGTGGATTCTGGAGGGGCGCAAGAGGAAAAGCCGCCCGAATAGCTTCTATGACCGCATCGTCGACGATGACGGCGGAGCGGAAGATCTCTCCGCCATGCACTACGCGGTGGCCGATGGCGTAAAGCTCGTTCGAATCCAACAACTCGCCCGACTCGCGAAGCTTGCGCATCACTTCGGCAATGGCTTGCCGGTGATCAGCGAAGCTTTCTTCGCCATTCCCGTCAGGCGGACCAACGGAAGACTCACCGATCCGTTCGATCACGCCCGACACGAGCACGCGCTCGACGTCCAGATCAAACAACCGATACTTTACGGACGAACTGCCGGAATTGAGGACCAAGACCTTCCTGTGCATGAACGCTCAGCCGTGGTGTACGCCTAAATCGGCGAAATCCCTTACGGGCCGCCTCGCCGTCGCTCGTTCAATAAGGCCAGGTCCAATTGGCGAACTCTGGCTTGTCCACGCCGTGCTCGTACGCGTAATTGCTGCATTCGATCTGCATATCGCGAAGCTTCTCCTTGACGTGAGCGCCTGCCACCAGCAGTCCCGGTACGCGATTGATCACGTCGATCGCGAGACTGAAGCGGTCGATTTCGTTCTCGATCGCTAACTCCAACGGAGTATTGATATTTCCTTTCTCTTTGTAGCCGCGCACGTGCAGATTCTTATGGTTGGTCCGCCGGTAAGCGAGGCGATGGATCAGCCACGGATACCCATGAAAGTTAAAAATAATCGGCTTATCCACGGTGAACAGGCTGTCGAAATCGCGGTCATTCAAGCCGTGGGGATGCTCGCTGGCAGGTTGCAGCTTGAACAAATCGACCACATTGATAAAACGGATCTTCAATGTCGGGAAATACTCCCGCAGAAGCGTGACGGCGGCCAGCGCTTCTCTCGTCGGTATGTCACCGCATCCCACCATGACCACATCAGGCTCGGAGCCTTGATCGTTGCTTGCCCAGTCCCAAATGCCGATTCCTTTGGTGCAATGCTTTATAGCGGCATCCATATCCAAGTACTGCAGATGTTTCTGCTTGTCCGAAACGATGACATTGATGTTGTAGGTACTCCTGAGGCAATGATCAGCCACGCACAGAAGCGTGTTGCTATCCGGCGGCAGATAAATACGGGTCACCTCGGGACTCTTATTGACCACAACATCTAGGAATCCTGGATCCTGGTGGGTGAAGCCGTTATGGTCCTGTCGCCAAACGGTCGAGGTAATTAGCAGGTTGAGGGACGAGACGGGGGCGCGCCAGGGGATGTCGTTGGCAATATCCAGCCATTTGGCGAACTGGTTGAACATGGAGTCGATGATATGGACGAACGCCTCGTAGGTGGAGAAGAATCCATGACGCCCCGTAAGCAGATAGCCTTCGAGCCATCCCTCCAACGTATGCTCGGACAATAGCTCCATGATACGTCCGTCCGGCGACAGCTCGCCGCCATCAGCGTCCTCCGGCAAGTAGTCGGCCATCCACGTTTTTTTGCTGGCCGCGTACACGTCGTCCAGTTTGTTCGAAGTCGTTTCGTCCGGGCCGAATACACGGAAGTTACCAGGATTCAGTCTCAATATGTCCCGCAAAAACCGCCCGAGTGGTCGCGTATTCTCCGACTCCACGGTAGCGGGCTTCGGCACATCGACGGCATAATCCCGAAAATCGGGCATTCGCAGAGCTTTCCGGAGCAAACCGCCGTTGGCGTGCGGATTGGCGCTCATGCGCCGATTCCCTTTGGGAGCCAGAGCTTTCAATTCGGGAACGAGGCGGCCGTTGGCGTCGAACAATTTCTCGGGTTCATAGCTTCGCATCCAGTCTTCGAGCATCCTGAGATGCTCTGGATTCTGCCCGACACCAGCGAGCGGCACTTGGTGCGAACGCCAGAAACCTTCTATTTTGTGGCCGTCGACCTCCTTGGGACCGGTCCATCCCTTCGGACTGCGTAACACAATCATGGGCCACCGAGGCCGTGTCAGGTTGCCGGCTTCACGGGCTTCCTTTTGAATGCGGCCGATTTCGAGCACGCAGTGTTCCAAAGTCGCGGCCATCGCTTGATGCATGGTCTCGGGATCGCTGCCTTCAACAAAATAGGGCGTCCATCCATATCCCTCAAACAGCCGTTCCAGCTCCTCGTGCGAAATACGCGCCAGAACTGTCGGGTTGTTGATTTTGTACCCGTTGAGATGGAGGATGGGCAGTACGGCACCGTCCCGAACCGGATTGAGGAATTTATTCGAATGCCAGGAGGCCGCAAGCGCGCCGGTTTCGGCCTCGCCGTCACCGACCACGACGGCAACCAAGAGATCGGGATTGTCGAATGCCGCACCGAAGGCATGCGACAGACTGTAGCCTAATTCCCCGCCTTCATGAATCGATCCGGGAGTTTCCGGCGTGCAGTGGCTGCCGATGCCCCCCGGAAACGAGAATTCCCTGAAGAACAGACGCATCCCGTCCTCGTCCTCATTTTTATTCGGATAGATCTCGGAATACGTGCCCTCGAGATAAACCGGGGCCAGCACGCCCGGCGCGCCGTGACCTGGACCAGCGATAAAAATCGCGTTGAGGTCGTACTTGTTGATGAGCCGGTTGAGATGAACATAGGCGAAACTCAAGCCCGGACTGGAACCCCAATGGCCGAGCAAGCGCTTCTTGACATGATCGAGCTTCAAAGGCTCCCTCAGCAGGGGATTGTCCTTCAGATAAATCATCCCGACCGCAAGGTAATTACATGCCCGCCAATAGGCATCGAGCTTTTGTAGTTCGTCGGCCCCGAGAGGATTTTCCGTGATGAATGACGCCATGGGCTATCTCCCCTGTTTTGTTAACTGATGAACTCAAGAGAAAGAGAAATGAGGCCGGCGATTTCGGCCTTCATCGTCGATTTCGTTACTCAAGCGCGAACCATATTTATTTTCGACAAGCTCAAGTCCTCACAATTTGGTGAATTCGTGCGAAAGACCAACACGCACCGACACGGCCGCCCACGAAACTATTAACCAGGCCCATAAAAACCCTCCTAATACTTACGGGCGGTCGCCTAGGCCAGTACACGCCCGGCCTGTGCCCGCGCGGCTTGTTGCCGCGCCGGGGGATCCCTGCCCCGGATTAACCCAGCCTAATTTACCGGGTTAATAGCCCCTCATGCGGCAGGACCTACCGGAAAATCGTGGTATGGGATTTTGGCCTCGCCTTGGACTCGCCATAAAATGACGGCCTCCCAACATCGCCGGCACGTCAGCTTTTGAACCCGCTCCGCAAGCTCGCTTCGCAAACCGCCGTCTACGGCCTAAGCAGCATCATTGGCAGATTCCTCAATTATCTGCTGGTTCCTCTTTATACCTATACGTTTCCAGCACGGGAGTACGGCATCGTCTCGGAGCTTTATGCCTATGCCGGCTTCTTCGCCGTACTCCTGGTCTTCGGCCTGGAAACGGGCTATTTCCGTTTCAGCAATCGTGAAGAGCTGCGCTCGGATACCGTGTATTCGACGGCGCTTGCGTTCTTGATATTGGCAAACCTGGCGTTCGTATCCGGCATCCTCATCTTTCTTGAACCGCTCGCCGCGCTGCTCCGCTATTCGGAACATCCAGAGTACCTGGTATGGTTCGGCGCGATTCTGGCTCTCGATTCGATCGCGGCCCTGCCGTTCGCCAGATTACGCGCGGAAAACCGGGCATGGCGTTTCGCCGGCATCAAACTGATCGAAATCGTTCTCGCCATAGGGCTGAATCTATTCTTCCTGGTTTATTGCAAAAAAGCCGCGGAAGTGTGGCCGAACTCGCCGATAGCGCGTCTTTACGACCCGGCCATCGGCGTAGGCTATATCTTCCTGGCCAATCTTGCAGCCAGCGCGTTCAAACTCTTGCTGCTCCTACCCCAACTCAAAGCGCTTCGGTACGGACTCGATTTTCGACTCTTGAAACGCTTGCTGGCTTATTCGCTGCCCATGGTCATCATCGGCTTTGCGGGAATGGTCAACGAAATGCTCGACCGCGCCATCTTGAAATTCCTGCTGCCCTACGACCCCGCAACCAATCTGCGCATGCTGGGCATCTATGGCGCGTGCTACAAGCTGTCGATCCTGATGACTCTTTTCATACAAGCCTTCCGGTATGCCGGCGAACCTTTCTTTTTCTCCTATGCCGGACGGGCCGACGCGAAGCATACCTATGCCGTGGTCATGAACTATTTCGTGATCTTCTGCGTATTCATCTTTTTGGTCGTGACCTTGTACATCGACCTGTTCCAGTACTTCATCGGTGCCGAATATCGGGAAGGACTCCATGTCGTGCCCATCCTGCTTTTGGCCAATCTGTTCCTCGGCATCTACGTCAATCTGTCGATCTGGTACAAACTGACGGACCGGACCCTGATGGGCGCCTGGGTCTCCCTAATCGGCGCGGCATTGACCATAGGATTGAACATCTGGTGGATTCCGATCCTGGGCTATGTCGGTTCGGCCTGGGCGACACTGGCGTGCTATGCAATGATGACCATCATATCCTATGCACTCGGCCAGTATTACTACCCCGTGCCTTATCCGGTGGGCAAGGTCGCAGGCTATCTCTTGATCGGACTATTGCTGTACGCGGGACACAAAGATCTAGTGGAGTCGTGCGGCTGGACCTCCTGGATCGTCGGCTCGGCGTGCCTGGGGTTTTATGTTCTGATCGTCGCCTTGGTCGATATACGGCCTTTGCTCCGAAGGCGCCAGCCGGCATGAAACGGGTCCCGGCACCGCGTCGACGGACAGCCCTCAGTAGCGGCCATAGGGTCCCGACGCGTGCCTGAGGTGCTGGGCCAGATAATCCGGGCGGTGCATCGGACCGATCAGCAACAGACCCGCTAGGAATCCGCCAATATGGGCCCAAAACGCCACCCCGCCGCCGGCCTCCTGCAAGGCCGGGAGTCCTCCTGCGATTTGGATGAAGAACCAGTACCCCAGCATGGCGATGGCGGGCAAAGACACCGTAGTGACATAGAAACCGAGGAAAATCAGCGTCACGATTCTGGCGTGGGGATAGAGCCTGGCGTATGCGCCCATGACGCCTCCGATCGCACCGGACGCACCGACCATAGGTATGGCCGCGGCTGGATCGCTAAAAATTTGAGCAAAAGCGGCAACCAGACCGCAGGCCAAGTAAAAAATAAGAAACCGCACAGGCCCCATGGCGTCTTCGACATTGTCACCGAAAACCCAAAGAAACCAAAGATTTCCGACGATATGAAACCAGCCGCCGTGGAGAAACATATGAGTCACCAGGGTCAGAATGGATGTTTTCCCGGTCAGCTCGCAGCCTAGGTTTTCGCCAAGCGGGATGACAGTTCCGGTGGGCACGAGATCGAAGAGTTCGCCCGGTATCAGGCCGTAGTTGCATAAGGACCACGCCAGCGGCTCCCCATTTCCCAAACCTTGAACAAAAACCCAACTGGCGATATTAAGGCCGATGATCACCATCGTCGCCACAGGTCGTCTCACAATCGGATTTTCGTCTCGTAGTGGGAACATAGCTTCCTCGCATGCTGGCTGAATGGTGCAGAAATATTGCGCGACGACGGAGCGCGCCGGTTACCTTTTTGTGCGCATCCTAACCGGAGCTCCACAGAAAGAAAACTTTTCCTTCTTGGGCAATGATCGAGATCGGCCGTCAATAAAGGTCGACAGGGTCGACGTCTATAGACCAACGGACTCGCCTGGCTTCGGCGAGTTCCGAAATCACTGGCAGCAGCGCCTCGATGAGCTCGTGCAGCACTTTTCGCTTGGAGGACTGAAACAGCAACTGATAACGCCGCCGTCCCGCCCGGCGTGCCATCGGCGCCGGAACAGGCCCCAGTACCGCCAGATCGGCCACTGACCGAGCACGCGCAAGCCCGGCCACACGCTCCAAGAAACGCATCGGAGCCTCGGCATCCGATGCCTCTGCTCGCCACAACGCCTGATAGGAGAAAGGAGGCAGATGAGCCGCCCGACGCTCCTCCGAACAGGCTTTCGCGAACCCGGAGTAACCGTCCCTGATCAACACTTGAAGCAAGGGATGGCCGGGATGCCGAGTCTGCAGCACGACGGTCCCCATTCGATCTTCGCGGCCGGCGCGGCCCGCCACTTGGGTAATCAACTGAGCCGTCCGTTCTTCGGAACGAAAGTCCGTACTGTAGAGCCCGGCATCTACATCGGTGATACCGACCAGCGTCACCTGCGGAAAATGGTGTCCTTTAGCCAGCATCTGAGTACCGACGAGAATATCCACCCGGCCATCCCGAATATCGTTCAGAATCGCTTCCAATCGCCCCTTGCGCCGGGTGCTGTCGCGGTCGATACGCGCCACGCGCGCATCTGGAAACAACTCGGCCAAAGCCTTCTCCACCCGTTCGGTCCCGAGCCCCAATGGGCGCAGATCCTCGCTACTGCAGCCGGCACAAACGCCGGGCAAAGACTGTTCGAATCCGCAATGATGACAACGCAGACGCCCGTCACCAGCATGAACGACCAGATTCGCATCGCAGCGGCGGCATCGGGCCACCCATCCGCAGTCGTGACAAATCAAGGTCGGCGCGAAACCGCGCCGATTAACGAACAACAGCGCCTGCTCGCCTCGGCTCAAGGTATCGCTGATATACGCGATCAGCGCCGGCGAAAGCCCTTCCCGCAAACGGTGCCCGCGGATGTCGAGCAGCCGAAAAACGGGCTGGACCGCTCCGCCGGCGCGACGCGCAAGCCGTAAGTGACGATAGCGCCCCTGCGAGACGTTAAAGAGGCTTTCCAAGGAAGGCGTGGCCGACCCCAACAGGACGGGAATGTTGAGCAGCCGCGCCCGCATGACGGCCACATCGCGCGCTGAGAAACGAAACCCGTCCTGCTGCTTGAACGATGTATCGTGCTCTTCATCCAGAATGATCATTCCCGGCGATTTCATCGGCGTGAACACAGCCGAACGCGTGCCCAGCAAGATACCGACCTCGCCCTGCTGCATCCGCAACCAGGCGCGACAACGTTCGGTTTCGGTGAGCCCGGAATGGAATATCGCGACGGGAACGGAAAAGCGGCTGCGAAAGCGCGCTTGCAGCTGCGGCGTCAAATTGATTTCCGGCAACAGAATCATGATCTGCTTGCCGCGCGCCAGGACTTCCTGCGTCAATTGCAGATAGACTTCGGTCTTGCCGCTGCCGGTGACGCCTTCTAGCAGAAAAGCGGCGTATGCGCCCATGGCGCCCCGAACCGATTCGATCGCATGCTGTTGATCCGCATTGAGCTGAAAAGGGGGAGGCACGAAAGCGCTGTCATCCCTTTCTTGCCCAGCCGGGCACTCACACCAGCACGCCAGACCTTTGCGAATGAGTCCGTCAGCCGCGCCGCGCCAATCCCAGTCGAGTTCTTTCAAAAGACTATGGGGAACACCATTCGGGTGCGCACGCAGCAGTTCGATCAATGCGGCTTGCCGCGGCGCTCTTTTGCATGCTTGCTCAGCAACGGAAAGATCGTCCGCAACCAAGCGCAAGAAGCGTTCATCGGCCAGTTCAGCCGCGCTGCCCTTGCGCAACAGAACGGTCAGCGCCGCCGCAACCACCTCCCCAATCGGATGGTGATAGTACTGGCTCGCCCAGCTGAGCAGCCTAAGGTCTTCCGCAGTCAGCAAAGGCGTGTCATCGAGTATCGCCCAAGCCGCTTTCAAACGCCCGGGATCGATGTCGGACTCTTCCGACACTGCCATCAAGATGCCGATCTTCCGGCGACGACCGAATGGAACCTCGACTCGTACCCCGCATCTCAAACGTCCAAAATCACAAGCAGGCGGTGGAAGATAGTCGAACAAACGGCGCAGAGGCACCGGCACAGCGATCTTCAGAATCATCGTCATGTTCGACTAAACGCTGCAAAACCCGGGTAAAATCGAAACCTCGACGCACGTAGTCTTAAAACGCAGACCTTGCTTATCCACAGTTTCTGTGGATAACTTTGTGGAATAGCTGTCCGGATGCTGCCGAAAATTGCATGGAGACTAGGTTTTCATTAAATTGTAAAAAATTTGACCAAACCTAAGTTTTGTTTATTAATCAAAGACTTACCAAGGTTCAGAAAAACCAATTCGCAGCAGAACGGATTCAAATTTTTTCTTGACAAGCAAATTGAATACACTGTGCATAAGTCGCCGCACGACACCATCGGAAATCAAGTGTTTAATCACATTGCAATGAAAGACCACAATCAACCAATGGAGGAACTATGGAGATTTATCAGCTACAGGTGTTGCGTACCGATGTCTCCGGCATGCCTTTAGAATGGATAGGCTACCAGGAGGCAGCAAAGCTCTATCATCTAGGCGATGTAGCCTATAGCTGTGGTACCCATCTGTATACGCTGCGAGGGGGCATCAATGCCAAGACCGGCCGCCGCAGCGTGATCCAAGTCAATTCGATCATCGCTACGCACCATCACAACAACGGCTTCGGTATCGATCCCGATTACGTTCCGCCTTTGAGCAATCCCGCCCTATTCCGCCGCGACAACAATCTCTGCCTCTACTGCGGCAACCGGTTCCACCACAGCGAGCTTTCCCGCGACCACATCACGCCGATCAGCCTAGGAGGAGCCGACACCTGGAATAATGTCGTAACGGCATGCAAGCGCTGCAATAACCATAAAGCCGGACGCACTCCCGAACAAGCCGGAATGCAACTCCTAGCCATCCCGTTCACACCGACACACGCGGAATATGTCTATTTACAAGGACGCCGGGTGCTAAGCGATCAAATGGAATTCTTGAAAATGCACTTTCCTCGCAAGAGCCCATTGCACCAACGCTTGTGTTAGCGACGCGATACGCTCGAACGACCTGGGCGTCCGACACGGGCCAGCGTAAGCTTGGCCTAGCGCCTGCCCATTTTGTCTGCGCCGACCACGCGGATCGCTTCCCAAAACAATGTGACGGCTGGCGGCAAAAGCAGACCACGCTTTGCTTGAAAAACGGCTAGCCCCAGCAAGAAAAGAAAAAAGATCGACTGCAAGTCCACCAATCCGCCACTCACGGAGGTAAGCCCGCGCCCAAAAGCATCGAGGCTTTTCGCAGCCTGTTGGCCCAGCGTGCGGCTGGGCGTCGCAGATAGCCATTTAACTGAAAACAAAGCGGCCTGCTCGGCATACCTTGCAACATCGGTCGCGGTCGTTTCCTCGGTATGAAGCAGCAAGACGCTGCCGGTGAGCGCGTTCGATTCCACACGCGTAACGCCTGGACATTCCGACAA
The DNA here is from genome assembly GCF_949769195.1 of Methylocaldum szegediense. Classification (NCBI taxonomy): domain Bacteria; kingdom Pseudomonadati; phylum Pseudomonadota; class Gammaproteobacteria; order Methylococcales; family Methylococcaceae; genus Methylocaldum; species Methylocaldum szegediense. Next base: position 3,168,243 of record NZ_OX458333.1, on the reverse strand, counting down.
ACGTTCGGCTAGCTCAGCAAAATACGCTCCATCCTTGCGCTTTTCGGGAATTCTTAGCCGCAATCGACCGAAAAGCTCGTGAACGACAAAGGCCGAAACCATTCCTTAGCCTTTCGGATCGGTTTCCGCAGCTTGTTCGCCAGCGGCATCAAATCCTTCCGCTGCCGCAGACTCCTGGGCCAATTCCGCCTGAACCTCCGCCACCAGATCCTCGAAGGTTTCGCTTGCTTCAGCCACCCACTCGCGGCCCTTCTCAAAAAGCAGGATCCCCGTTTTCACGGCTGCGCGTGCCATCGGCCGTAACGCCGGCGCGAGGACGACCCCGGCTGCGACCACGCCGAGCCCGATCATAACGCCTTTGGCCACCCCGTTTTCAAAAAAATCGCCCAGACCAGCCATCGTTACCTCCCTGGTTTCAGAAAACACCTCAGTTGACGAGGAAAACCGCCGCTTGCATCAAATCCAAAGCTATTATGCCAGCGGGCCGAGAACCACGGAAAGCTTCGATATCCCAAACTAAAACGCTTTAATCGCAGATGTACACTCGAACAGTACACCGTCTCGACAGATAGACTGCGTTCGTGCTGACTTCTTTGTCCCGACTTGGACAAGCTCTTCGGCGGACTCTGGACAAGCTTGTCGACGGGCACAAACGGAATCCACTTGTTCAGAGCTTCCTCAACAATCGGAAAAAACACCGAGTCCAGATTGAATCCACGCTCGGCTCGATCCGCTCGTCCACCGATCGCGGACGCTCTTACCTGGGCTACGGCTTATTTACACACCGATACTGTTCATTTCTCCACGATGACGTTTAAATGATGCCTTGAGATCGAAGGTGCTCAGGATCGGTCTCACGTCTTGGGAATGGAGCCTTGCTTGAAGCCTGCCTCAACGGGCGTTTGCCACCACCAACCAATCTTTTGGTAACCCGGAGCCAGCGTGTATGCATCCATACATAGGCCTAGACCATCTCACAGGCTACCGCTTCCAGATCGTCGAGCTCTGCACGGATACCAACACGGTCGTGATCCATTACGAGGAAACGGCCTGGCCGCAGGAAACCGAACCCACTCGCCGGATGCCGTGGACTGAATTTGTCGATCACCTTATCCGAGGCAACTTCGAAATCCTCCGAACGATCCCACGGCCAGAACGGTGAGCGAAGCTTCGGTCAACGGACAGCGTGGGCGGTGCGGGATCGTCCAAACAGCGTTTCGCACGCAGCCCGGAGACAGCCCCACCTCGCCGTCGTTTTCATAACTAAAGTCCGCTTTCTCCCGGATCTCGACAACGCTCGGAATGGGGGACCGTAAACGTCACTCCTATCAACGGTTTCCGGCAAAGGACGATCTCTCGCCGATCTTTTTGGCCAAATAGCTCTCCTCGACTCTGGCGTTGTCCGATTGCCTTTCATTCCGGGCCACCAACCGACCGAATGAACTCGTCCGCTTCCCGGATCGATGCTTCCATGGATTTGATCAGAGCTGAAATATCGGTTTGCAGGCTGCCGAGTTCGCCCCGCAACGAGGCAATAGCCTGGGCGTTAAGATTGTGCTTGAGGAACAGGACCTGATCGCGGAACGTCAGCAAGACCGGCTCCATCTTGGACTCGGCGCGCTTCATGGCGGCGATGAGCTGATCGTAGCGTCGCCGCGTCGCCGTGAGTTTTTGCTGACTACTGCGCTTCAGCGATGGATTCTGGTATTGAGAAAGTTCCTTTTCCCATTCTTCGAACAAGGCTTCCGAGACGTCCTCGATGTCGTCTATCCGCTTCCGGACCTCGTCCGCTTTCGCTTGGCTGCGCTCATACTCGGCGTTGAGTTCGCGGTATTTTTCTTCGAGAGTGCCGCCCTTGAAGCCAGTGATCGCGGTAAACCTATCCAGCGCGTTCTTAAATTGCGCCTTGGCTTCTTCCTGGCTATCGCGCGCCTTTTCGACGCGGTGCACGAGAATATCGCGCTTGTGGAAACCCAGCGACTCCACGGCCTTGTAATAAGCGGTAGAACAACCGGCCAAAGTGACGAAAGCAAGCAGGAGAAAACTCCGGTGCACGAGCTGTGCATAATTCAACATGGGATGCGGCTCCAAAAACCACGAAGCTCAACATCGTACTACATTCAGTTGGAGAAAATCGGTTGAACACGCGATGCACGGATCGTAATTACGGATCACCCGCTGTCCGTGCAGCCGCAATTCCTCGTCGGTCCGCTCCGTGCCGAAAGCTTGCAACGCTTCCCAAAGGTCCTCCTCTATGCGCGCCTGATTGTGCATAGCCGGAGACACGATCCGCGCACGCATTACACGACCGTGGACGTCGAGTTCATAGCGATGACGGAGAATCCCCTGCGGCGCTTCGGTACAACCGAACCCTATTCCGGCACCCGTTCGCGCGTCGACATACGACGGTTGTGGCTCATACCCGTCGAGCAGGCGTATAGCTTCGGTTAGCGCGAAATAGACCTCCGCCGCTCGTGCCACGATGCTGTGAAAAATGTTTCGACTAGGGAAAGCAATGCCGGTCTTGCGCAAGGCATCGGCCACCGGGCCGGGCAATCGATCCAGGTTCAGGTTCAGCCGCGCGAGAGGCCCGGTGAGATATGACCTTCCCTTGGTTGATGAACCATCGGTTTTGGAATACGGGTCACGACGTACATGGAAATGCGTTTCAAAATTCTCGGCCGCGATGTCCGAGCCGATACTGAAAACGATCCAACCGCCAAACATCGGATAGGCATTCGGTTCGCTCAGGGCCACCTCGATGAACGCTTGTTCGCTGCGCGGCAAATCAATGGCACCGGCCCAAGCCACCAAACCCTCGGCATCCTCCAAAGCGGCGCGCAATCGCTCGACCAACTGCCGGACCTGAACCTTGGACGGTGCATGGTAAAACCCGCCAATCCGGATTCCGGCAGAACGCGAAGACGAAGCGCGAAACAACCGAACCAGTTCACAACCCAAGTCGTACAAACGTAAGCCACGGCGCACTTCATCCGGAAAGTCCCGCGACATTTCGGCGAGACTCGGAAAACCGAGAAAGTCCGGGGCGGCCAGCAAGTAAATGTGCAGCGTATGACTCGCGATCCATTCGCCGCAGCACATAACCCTTCGCATCGCCTGAATCCAGGCTGTCGGACGGCAGCCCAGCGCCGATTCGAGCCCTTGCACCGCGCTCATTTGTTGGGCCACCGGGCCGGTCCCACAAATTCGCGCGACCGTGTCGGGCACATCGAAACACGGGCGCCCTTCGAGACACGCCGCGAGCAGCCGGGATTGTTCGAAAATCTGAAGAGCGAGACTCTCGATTCTCGTACCGCGGATGCGCAAGTCCAGAACAGCGTCCCCTTCACGGCGTGCGGGAATGGATAACCCGGATTCGAAAGCCTGTCGCTCGCTCTTGAATTCAACTGCCATCGCCGGGCTACCACATGAGAAACGATGGCGACCGAATCGCTAGGAGGCGCCAATTTCTGTCGACGATGCCGTACACCCGATCGATACCCGTCGGAACATAAGTCATGGTCACCTCGAATCGCAACCGGCATCGAATCCAAGGGTGAGCGCCGAGATCCGCCACTACCAGCAGGTTCCGAGAAAGCCCGGCAAAAAACCCGAACGTTCCCGAAAAAGACTTTCCTAGCAGGGTCCGCGATGGAAAAGACACGTCACACTCCTTGTTACGCCCACGAAAACATCCATTCCCGTGATCGACCTGGCTGCGGTAAGCCGACGCACGTTCGAAAAACTCCAACGAAGGGGAGCTAGGTTACTACCGTCTCCCCACGTTGCATAGAACCGGCTTCAAAACCGTTTCCATGGCATCATGTCGAAATCACCTCGGCTACACGTTTGATGCAATTTCTACATTGCCAAAGGGGAAGGCAATGGCGAGAACGACCCCGGGCGCGATTTTACGGTTGGTTCGAGCCCCCGGGGGCATACCGCGGTCGATGGGGTATCTCCTACACGGTTTTTCGATGAGCCCGCTGCTTGGCATCCCAGCGAGCGTGTGTCATGGCGTTCGACGGCGCCAGTTGGTATCAAGCGAGGCCAATTCGTGCTTTTCGCCGCTCCCGCGCTCAACCTGGCCGAACGTTTCTGGCATAAACGTTGGAGAAAGGTGTTCCAAGACGTATTTTGGATGGATCCCTGGCAGCCCCAAAGATAGCGCCGCCCGAATCCATCCGTTCGTCATTGAGTTTCGAATCGCAGCCTCACTTCCGACTGAGACATACCATTCGGTTCGATTTTGTGCCGCGCCATTACGTTCAGGTAGGCCACGATATCCCGGATGATTGCCTCCCGGTTCTGCACGCCTGGATAGAAGCCGACCATCTTGCTGTTCCACTTGACCGAGCGCGGATCGGCGATGAACTTCGGAAGCCATGCCGGTTGCCAGTATTCCGTGACGCTGACCGGATAGTTCAGTTCGGGACCGATATCGCCGCCTTCGCCGTTGATCCGGTGACACTTGACGCAGTGCTGTAGAAAGGCAGTGAATCCGCGTTTGACTTCCTCCGAAGCATCGGCGGGCGGCGCGGCACGGGGAAATTCGAGGTCCAGCCGGACGAGTTCCATACCGACCAATTGCCAGGGCCAACTGACCCATGGATCGGACTTGGCTGCGGGGTCTTCGAAGACATCCCAAACCACCCAAAAAGGGCCTGGATCGACCATTTCGCCCCTGCCGCGTTGGAATGGATTTAAGCCATCGCGGCCATCTTCCCGAAAAGCCGCCAACCCGCGGTGAGCGAGAATCGTTTTGGGCGTCATCAGCGGCTGATAGCCGTCCCGACTGACGAATTTCACGGCATCGTAGCGCTTCCAACGGTCGCCGAAGCCCAGGTTGAGCAAGTCGATCAGGTCCACGCCCTGATACGTCGCCTTTTTGCCAGTGGTCGGGTTCTCGGTAACCAAAGTTTTGAGAGATAACGTTCTGGCCAACTCCTCCCGGCTTACCTCCTTAAGCGCGTCACCTTCGACACGAAAGAACAAACCGTCGGCGCGGACCGGCAAGCCTCCACTCAATAGGAGAAAAAACAGAATCAATCCGGGCCATCCATAGAGTGGAAAGACAACCGACGCGGCGGACCATTTTGAGTCACTGAGCATAGAGAGCGAACCTCGATAAGTGAAAATTTTGGCGAATGCCTGCCTTATATCTTTACCGATAAACCCGTTTGCCGCCCCAAAGAAAGGAAAGGGCTTGCAGAGCTACATACGTCCAACCGCGCCGCTATGCCAAACCGGTAAATGCCCCAGGGCTTCGCCGCCGCACGTGGCGACCGGATTCCTGCGGATTTCCCACCGCATGGCGTCAGGAAACCAGGCTGGTCTCGTCATGGACGAAGCATAGGACGTGCGTCGGTGAGAATCGGCGGCGGGTCGAAAGACGCCAGAAAGCGCGTCATCTCATCGGCCGGCATCGGCCGTCCGATCAGATAACCCTGGATCACGTCGCATTTCAGCGAACGCAGGTAGTGGACCTGATCTTCGTCTTCGACCCCCTCAGCGATAACCTCCAGTCCCAAGCTATGACCTAGCGCGATGATGGCCCTGACGATTGAGGCCTTGCCGTTGTTGGTAGTCATGCCGCGAACGAAGGAGATATCCACTTTCAGCTTGTGCACTTCAAGCTGTTGCAGATAGGAAAGCGAGCAATAGCCGGTGCCAAAGTCGTCGATCGACAGACGCACCCCGAGCGCCCGCAAATCGGCCAAAGCTTTGAAGGATTGATCGCGGTCCGTCAGCACGCAGCTCTCGGTGATTTCGAGTTCCAGTTGTTCGGGCCGGATGCCGGTTTCCGAAAGGGCGGCCTTAACCGAATCAATCAGCCGGCCACGGCTCAATTGGACGGCGGAAACGTTCACCGCCGTCTGACGCGGCGTCAGCCCGGCTTCCGACCACTGCTTGATTTGCCGGCAAGCCTCGCGCAAGACCCAATCGCCGAGCCGCACCACCAGGCCGCTCTCTTCGGCGAGCGGAATAAACTCGCCCGGCGGAACTATGCCCCGCTCAGGATGTTGCCATCGGACTAACGATTCGAGGCCGACAATCCGCCCGTTGACCAGGTCGATCTGCGGCTGATAGTAGAGGAGCAGCTCATTACCCTCCAGCGCCGCGCGCAACTCGGCATCAAGCATCAGACGGTGTTTCGCCCGGCGGGTCAGTTCCGGCGAGAAAAAACACACGGTGCCTTTTCCCTGCGCTTTAGCCTGATGGAGCGCCGCCTCGGCGCAGCTTTGCAGCATTTCAACATCGCGGCCGTCGGAGGGGTAAAGCGCGATACCGATACTGGCGCCGACATAGACGTTCTTGCCGTCGAGCACATAGGGCTCGGCCAGGGTATCGAGCACATGTTGCGCCGTCAGATCGATCGGAATGCTGTCGTCGATTTCGAGAATGATGTTGAATTCACCACCGCCGATGCGCGCGATCGCATCGCGCCCGGGCAGCATGGCCTGCAAGCGCTTGGCGACCTCGATCAATATCCGATCGCCAAAACTGTGGCCAAGGCTTTCGTTCACCGTCTTGAGGTTGTCGAGATCGAGAAACAGCAGGGCGAACGAACCCTGACTGCTGTCGGCGTACTGGATCGACTGGGCAAGCAATTCGGCGAACAGCGCTCGGTTCGGCAACCCGGTCAGGGTGTCGCGGTGGGTGAGGAAATGGATCCTCTGTTCGGCTAGCTGCCGGTCGGTGATGTCGCGGAATGAACCGCGCACCCCCCGAGGCTTGCCCGCGGCGTCGAACACCGGCTTGCACACGTGTTCGATCCAGCGTTCCTCGCCATCCTTCGTGCAGATGCGAAGAATCAGCGGCTCGGCACCGAGTCGGGCGGCGGCCGATGGACCGCGCTGGCACCAAGTTTCCCGGTCGGCCGGATGAACGATTCTTTCCATCAGGCCCGCATCGGCGAAGAAGTCCGCCGGCGCATAACCCGAGACGTCGAGACAGGCCGGCGATACGTACAGATAGCTGCCGTCCGGTGCCAGCCAGTATTCCCAGTTCGGGGAGTAGTCGGCCAGGATGCGGTATTTTTCCTCGCTCTTTTCCAACAACGCGGTGCGCTGCGCGACGAGTTGTTCGAGAGACAGGCGCAGACGCGCGAGTTCCAGGTGAGTTCGAACGCGGGCGCGAACTTCGTCGATGTCGAAAGGTTTGGTAATGTAATCGGCGGCACCGACTTCGAAGCCGCGAACTTTCTGTTCGGCGGCATCGATCACGGTGACAAAGATCACCGGAATCCGATCGCCCACCGGCAGAGCTTTGATACGGCGGCAGACCTCGTAGCCGTCCATCGCGGGCATCTTAATGTCCAGCAGCACCAGATCGGGCGGATTCGGTCCCCGTATCTGTTCGAGCGCCTTCGCGCCACTATTTGCCACTTGAATCCGGTACTCGTCCTTTAATGCTTCTAGCAACTCGTGAATGTTATCCGGAATGTCGTCGACGACGAGCAGAGTGGGCAGTGCTGAGGACGAGTCCTTTGCCGAGGCGCCAAGAAGGCGCCCTCGTCTACCGCCCTGGCGGTTCAGGTCCAATTGGGTTCGCACTTTCATGCGCAGCAGCTCGGGATCGATCGGTTTGGTGATGCAATCGGCCGCGCCCGGGGGTAGGTCGTGCCCTTCACCGGCCGCTTCGGCCAGGGATGTCACGAAAATAACCGGAATGTCGGCAGTGGCCGGAGCGGCTTTTAGACGAGCCAGAACCGAATAGCCATCCATGTTGGGCATTTTGATGTCGAGCAGGATCAACTTGGGCTGCGGCCGGCGCCGCGCAAGCTCTAGCGCCTTTTCTCCGCTGGTGGCGGCGATAACCGCGTAGTCGTCGCGGAGCGCATTCATCAGTGTGTGCAGGTTGTCGGGCACGTCATCGACGATGAGAATAAGCGGCCGGTCGTCTCTGGTCATGATACCCCTCCCTCGCTTGGGCTTGTCTCAGACTTTCTCGCAATGCTCCCAGCTGCGCCAACGCCTTATCGATGTCGAACACATCGAAGCTAGCCGCGATGGCGGCGATCTGAGGTTCGAAAGGTGTGCCGGCCGTGCCTGATCGCAGCTCTCCGAACAGGGGTTCGGCAGCGCCCAGATCGTTTTCAAAAGCGTGCTCCAGATCGTCCAGCCGTTCTAGCAATCTAGTGTAATTAAGCAACACGGCGCCGCCCGCGGACTCGGGAGCCGGTTTAGCAGACAGGCTGTCGATATCGCGCAATACGGCCTCCAACAGCCCGCTCAGCTCGGCCAGGGCGGTCGCATCCGGCAAGTCCCCCTGCCTGAGCAGGGTATCGATTTGCCCGAGCTTGCGGTAGAGTTCGCGTGCGCCGAGGTTGCCGGCAACGCCCTTAAGCATATGACAGTATTCCTCGGCCTCACGTACGCCTCGCTCCGCCGCCCGCTGCAACTCGGCAACGGCGTCGGCATAATGCTCCCGGAAACGCCGCAGTTGCCTGCGATAGGCGTCCGCTTTCCCGCCGATGCGGCGAATGCCTTCGCGGCTGTCGAGGCTGGTCAGCTCCAGCAGATCGGCGAAGCTCTCCTCGGTTTGGGGCACGCCGGCCCGCCGCATTGCCGGTAAGCGAATCCACTTGGCGAGCGTGGCCATCAGCTGATCCGGCGCGATAGGTTTGGTGATATGGTCGTTCATGCCCGCCATCCGGCTCTGCTCGGCATCCTTAGCCATTGCCAACGCGGTCATGGCAATGATCGGCAAGTGGGCGAATCGCTCGCCGCCGGGAGCATCGGCCAGCGCGCGTATTCGGCGTGCGGCCTCAAACCCATCCATCACGGGCATTTGGATATCCAACAGTACGGCGTCGTAGTCATGGCGTTGCACGCGATCAAGAGCCTCTTCGCCGTTCGCCGCAGAGTCGACTTCGATGCCCTCGCCGCGCAGCAGTTCGATAGCAAACTCCCGATTAATGTCGTTGTCTTCAACCACCAGCACGCGCGCTCCGGCTAGCCGGCTGCTGCCAATAAGGTCGGGGCTGCTCGGGCGGTATCCTTCGTTCGCCTGAAAGATGCGTCTGCGCCCCAACACGGAGAGAATCGAGTCGAGTAGGATCGAAGGTGATACCGGCTTGATGAGAAATCCGTCCACGCCCGCCTGCTCCGCCAGGCGAATGACATCCTCGCGGCCGTAGGCCGTAATCATAATCACCTTGGGCTGATGCGGGATGGCCGTATCGCAGTGGATGCGCTGCGTAGCCTCGTCGCCGTTCATGCCCGGCATGGACCAATCCATTAGAACCAGGTCGTAAGGCCTGGAAGCCGCAGCGCGGAGCTCAGCCAACGCCGCCGCCCCGCTGGCCACAGTGCCCACGTCCAGCCGGAAGAAACGCAGCATATCGGCGAGTATGTCCCGGGAAACTTGATTGTCGTCGACCACCAGCACGCGCACACCTGCGAGCAGCGGCCCCACCCGCTCCACCAGTTCAAGCTGCCGAACCTGAGCCTCCTTGGCGATCTGCAGACACACCGTGAAACAGATGGTGGTGCCCTTGCCCGGCTCCGAATTCTCCACCCAGATGCGCCCTCCCATCAGCTCGACAAGATTCTTGCTAATGGCGAGCCCGAGCCCGGTACCTCCGAACCTGCGCGTAGTCTTCTGGTCGGCCTGGGTGAACTTCTCGAAAACCGTTTTCTGAACGTCCGGGGACATTCCGATGCCGGTGTCACGCACAGAAACTCGAATGGTGATTTCGGTGTCCTTGGCATCGACGCGCTGGAAAGCCAATTCGATTTCGCCCGACTCGGTGAACTTCACGGCGTTTCCACATAAGTTCAATAGAATCTGTCCCAGACGGAGCGGATCGCCGATGAGCCGTACTGGGATTGTCGGGTCATGGCGGATCAGGAACTCGATGCCCTTCTGTTCGGCCTGGTAGCCCACCGTGTCGGCCAGTTGCTCGAGCACCACATCGAGACTGAACTCGACCTGCTCGATCGTGAGCTTGCCCGCCTCGATCTTCGAAAAATCGAGGATATCGTTGATGATGCCTAGAAGCGAACGTGCCGCCGATTGGGCCTTGGTGAGCTGGTTGCGCAGCCCCGCAGGCAATTCGTTCTTCAGAGCCAGGTACAGCATGCCGAGGATGGCATTGATCGGCGTGCGGATCTCGTGGCTCATATTAGCGAGAAAATCGCTCTTGACCTGGGTCAGACGCTCGGCCTCCTCCTTCGCCGCGACCAGTTCTGCGGTTCGGGCGGCAACCAGGTGTTCTAGGTTCGCGCGCTGGCTCTCCAGTTCCCGCGCGGTGGCAACCAGTTCGCGAGTGCGGCGCTCCACCTGCCGGCGTAGCAGCAGGCTGACCGCCACTAGCAGCAACAACCCGCCGGCTAATGCCGCCAGCCACCATTGCACCCAGGTCGGCACCAGCATTTCCGGAGGTGCTGCCATGGCGCGGTGCAAGGCGTCGAAATAAATCGGACTGTCGCTACGCCGCCAATTGGTTAGATGTGCGTCAATGCGTTCCAGAAGGTCGGCGTTGCGGCCCTTGCCCGTAGCGAAGTAGAGATTGCTGGGCAGAAAAACGATCGGCGTTTCCTGGAGCTTGTATTTGGCGCCGTTGTGCGCGGCAAAGAAACTGTTGGTCACCACGGCGTCCGCCTGGCCGGACGCCACGGCTGCATAGCCTTGGTCGAGCGAGGTGACCGGAACCTCTCGGTAACCGTAGTTTCCGCTCGCCATCAACTGGGCGAAGAAGGATTGCTGGACGCCTTCCTGCAAGATAGCGATGCGCTTGCCGGCTAAATCCGCCAGGGAGGTTACCTTTAACCGAGGGCTGCAGTAGACCTGCGACCAGCTGCCAGCGACGGACACCGTGTGAAAGTCGAAGCGCTGAGCGCGCTCGGCGGAAAAAGCTACGTCGGGCAGTAGGTCGAGCTGTCCCTGCTCCACCCAACCGAGACAATCCGCCCACTCGCATGGCACATAGCGCAATTTCCAACCCTCAATCCGCGCAATCTCGCTTAACAGTTCGACGAACAGACCGGCCGGCCGGCCATGCTCGCCCGTATAGACCTTGGGCGGATTTTCATAGAGCCCGACCGTGACCATGCGCGGACCCGCCGCCCCATCGAAGCGGACGTATCCTTGCCATGCGGCCACGCCCAGTGCGACTGAAGTCAGGAAGATTGCGGTGGGTACGGCTAAACGGGGGCGCGCTATCACTGGGGGAACAGGTGTGCAGCGATAATTTGCGGAATACATCCAAGTATAGGAAATCCATGATAAATCGGCCTGGGCTACTTGATGATGCGCTTGGGGTAAAAACCCGTCAAGCGCCGGCCAGCGTTGAGCGTGACGGGATCGAGGTGTCAGACAAAGGTCGATTGGCCCCGTATCCCCGTGATCAGCAACATACGTCCGATCAATCTACATCGCCACCTTAGTCATGGTTTTCCTATGTGTTCCTGTATTTGTGGCTAGCTGTCGGTGTGACAAAAATCTTTGCTGGGAAGTGTCGAAAAAGCTTACTCACCGATCGACTATTTCATCGCACACGAACTGGTACATTCAGTCGAACTCGAGCATGAGTTCGAATTTCCCGAGGAAACTGGACGCGATTGGGCAACCAATTGCTAGACGAACAAAGATCAAAGCGCCGAAGCTGTAGGTTCGGAAGCGGCGTGTTTCGGGGAATCCGAACTAACCATCTCCCATTTTCTCAGCAAGATCGCGCTTACGTTGGCGCCGATCGTCTTCGCCAATTCTTCCGTGGGAAGGTCGTTGGCATCGTCGCCGAACGGATCTTCGATTTCTTCGGCGATTAGCTCCAAGCTGGCCAGAACGAAGAACACGAAGGTCGTGAACAGGATCGTCCAGTAGCCAAATTCGTGCACGAAGCAGAACGGCATGGTGACGATGTAGACGAAAATAAATTTCTTGATGAAGAGGCTATAGGAATACGGGATCGGCGTTTTCTTGATGCGTTCGCAGGCGCCGCAGATGTCCGTCATGGCCGTCAGTTCGGCATTGAGGTTCAAATACTGCACACCGGACAGATCTCCGCCCCGGTGCAGCCGGTCGATTTCTCTGATCAAACTATTGGCGATAAGATTCGGACCATGGGTGCCGCCCGGTCGGCTTTCCGGCTTTCCGGGCCCACGGAGGTGGTCGTGGAGTATCACGGCATAGCCCGCGATATGCTTGGCGATGACAGGTCTAGACGGATGGCCGAGGCGAAGATACGCGTTGCACTTCAGTGCCAAATTGCGCGATATGTTGACCAAAGCCCCCCACTGTCGCCGGCCTTCCCACCAGCGCTCGTACGCGGTATTAGTTCGAAACACCAGGAGCAGCGAAATCACGAAGCCGAGTAGAGAGTGCACCAGGTTCGTGCCTCTAAGCCCTTCGGGCAGCAGGTCGCGGTCGACGTAGGCGACAGCGCCGGTGAACATAGCCACCGTCGTCATGGCCGGCAACAATCGTCTAAACGTGTCGCTTTTGTGGAACTTGAAAATCAGGCCCCACCACGATTTGGGATCGTAATTGATCACGTTAAGCTCCTAAGGCGCTTTTTGGTCTCCGGAGTAGATTGCAAAATGTTGAAAACAGTCAAGACGCTATGGCATTGGTTGCGGGAAGTGACGGGCGACGACGCTTATGAAAAATATCTCGCGCATTGGCGCACTCATCATGCCCACGAGGGCGGGGAGCCGCTGAGCCGCAAGGATTTTTTCGATGCCGAACTACGCCGGCGGTGGAGCGGCGTCAAGCGCTGTTGTTGATGGGACGGCGCATCCCGCCTATCCGTAGGCGGGAGCGCTGGATTCGTATCGGCGGCGGTCGGTTATAGTCGACTCTTGATCCGTTCGTAGGCGCTTTTGATCTCTTCCCCCAGTAATTTGACGCTGGTCCAAACGTCTTCCGAGGCGTCCTTGGCTTCGTCAGCGATTGCGGCGAGCTTGTTCTTGAACTCTTCCAGTTTTTCTTCGGTCTTTTTCCACTCCTCCTCGGCTTCAAGCTTCGCGAGATTAAGCTGAACGCGCAGCTCGTCCCGCTGCTGTATCAAGCCTTCCCTAAATTTTTCCAGTTCTTCACGAATGTTCATGGTGACTTCCTCAGTGTTGATTCGCCAAGGTCTCGCGCGAGCGAGGGTTTATTCCAAATCGCTTTCAAAAAAGCATTCATTTTGTAGGGTGGGTTAAGCCGTGAGGCCGTAACCCACCGAACGACCTCGGACCTGTCCTGAGCCCTTCGACTAGGCTCAGGACAGGCCTGTCGAAGGGTCGATGGGTCACGCGGAGCCTGTCCCGAGCGGAGCCGAAGGACTAACCCACCATTGATGGGGGTTTCGCTCCGCTCTACCCATCCTACGATTAATGTTCACTCGAATGCCGAACAGAATTATTCAGAGCTTCCTTAACGTCCGGCTGTCGAGATTCGTCACGTCTCTGGAGCTCATCCAGACGACCGACTAGCGTTTCCAAGCCCATGGTAGCAAGCTTGAACGGAACTCTTCCAGTGTGCGCGTCATGCCTCCGGAAATCGGTCGCGGCTATGCGAAAACCGAGTCCTCGCGGATTTCCATCAACACTTCGTTCGGATTCACCCGGTCGCCTTTCTCGACGTGAATCGCGACGACCGTGCCGGAGATGGGGGCTTGGATTTCCGCTTCCATCTTCATCGCCTCGGTGACCAGGACCCCTTGGCCAGCGCTCACCTTGTCCCCCAGCCGCACCAGGATGTCGACGATGTTCCCCGGCATCGCGGTCACCACGTCGCCCGGCTTACCCGGCACGGGACGCCCGCTCGGCGCGACGGCGCGCCGGTAACCACTCAACACCTCGAGGTCGACTTCCTGAGGCACACCGTCGAGCGTGATGTAGAACCGACGGTGGCGCTGGTCGTTGAAATTGGCGCCGGTGATGTGGACGTCATAGACCTCGCCGTGAACGAACACCTTGAATTCAGTCGGCACCTCGCCGCGCTCAACCGGTTGGGACGGTGCTTCCGGCGGAGCCAAAGGCTCCGGTTGCAACCGGCCTTCCCGACGTTCTTTGAGGAATGTTCGTCCGACTTCCGGAAACATGGCGTAGATCATCAGATCGGTTTCGCTCTCCACGAGGTCGCCGATTTCCGCACGCAACTTGTCCAGCTCCGGGGATAGCAGGTCAGCGGGACGACATTCGATCGGCAGCTCCGGACCGAGGGCGCGGCGCTGTAAGTCCGGGTCGACCGGTGCCGGCGGCCGGCCGTAGCCCCCTTGGAGATAGCGTTTGACTTCATTGGTGATGGACTTGTAACGCTCGCCGGTGATCACATTGAGCACCGCCTGCGTGCCGACGATTTGCGAAGTCGGGGTCACCAGCGGCGGGTAGCCCAGATCGCGGCGTACCCTGGGGATCTCGTCGAAAACATCGAGGATACGGTCCAGCGCACCCTGCTCTTCCAGCTGCTTGGCCAGGTTCGACATCATCCCGCCCGGCACCTGGTTGACCTGAACCCGGGTGTCGACACCGGTGAATTCGCTTTCGAACCGACGATATTTTTTGCGCACTTCGGCGAAATAGGCGGCGATCTCCTGCAGCAACTCCAGATCCAATCCGGTATCGTACGGGGTGCCTCGCAAGGCGACCACCATGCTCTCGGTCGCCGGGTGGCTGGTGCCACCAGCGAAGGACGATATCGCCGTGTCGATGTGGGTACAGCCGTGCTCGACCGCTTTCAACTCGCACATTTCGGCCAGCCCCGAGGTGGCGTGGGAATGGATATGCAGCGGCACGGTGAGACTGGACCAGAGCGACGAAATCAGTTCCGTCGTCGCGGCGGGCGTCAGGAGTCCCGCCATGTCCTTGATAGCGATGCTGTCGGCGCCCATGTCGACTAGGGCCAAAGCCTGTTCCACGTAAAGATCGACCGTGTGTACCGGGCTCACGGTGTAGCAAATGGCGGCCTGGGCGTGCTTCCCCGCTTCCTTCACCGCTTTTATGGCGGTCTCCATATTGCGGATGTCGTTGAGGGCGTCGAAGATTCGGAATACGTCTATCCCTTCCTTGGCAGCAAGCCGGACGAACTCGCGCACCACATCGTCGGAATAATGCCGGTAACCCAAGAGATTCTGGCCGCGTAGCAGCATCTGCAAACGGGTGTGCGGCAAGGCGCGGCGAAGCTTGCGCAGGCGCTCCCAAGGGTCCTCCTTCAAAAACCTAAGGCAGGCGTCGAAGGTGGCGCCACCCCAGACTTCCAACGACCAATAGCCGACTCTGTCCAAGTGGTCGCAGATGGGCAGCATGTCCTCGGTGCGCAGGCGAGTTGCAATCAGGGACTGATGTGCATCGCGCAATACGGTGTCGGTGATGTAAACCTTGCTCATGGTGGTTTCAAAGTCCTACGTGGGCGGCGATGGCGGCGGCAACCGCCAAAGCCGCATCGTCGTGACTGCGTTTCAGTGAATAGTTGAGAAGCTCCGGATGATCCTGCAGAAATCCGGTGTCAAAGCGTCCGGCGATGAAATCAGGATGGTCGAGGATCTCCCGGTAGAACGGTATGGTGGTCCGAACGCCGCTGATGGCCATGTCGCCGAGCACCCGACGGCCACGGGCGAGCAACTCGGCCCAGGTCCGGCCGCGCACGATGACCTTGGCGCACAGCGAGTCGTAATAAGGCGGGATTTCGTAACCGGTATAAATGGCGGTATCGATGCGGACGCCGGGACCGCCGGGCGCGTAATAGCGCGTAATACGGCCGTAGCTCGGCAGAAAGCCGTTCTTCGGATCCTCGGCGTTGACACGGAATTGCATGGCGTAGCCGGAGATTTTCACGTCCTCTTGCGTGAAAGGCAGAGGCTCACCGTTGGCGATGCGAATCTGCTTCTGCACGATGTCGAAGCCGCTGATTTCCTCGGTGATCGTGTGCTCCACCTGAATCCGCGTGTTCATCTCCATGAAATAAAATTCGCCCTGATCGCTCAGCAGGAACTCCACCGTCCCGGCATTCCGGTAGTTCGCCGCGCGGGCGGCGCGAACCGCAAGTTGCCCGACCTGCTCGCGCTGTTCCGGCGTGAGCTGAGGCGAAGGGGCGATCTCGATGAGCTTCTGATTGCGGCGCTGAATCGAACAGTCGCGCTCGTACAGATGGACGATGTTACCGTGATGATCGCCCAACACCTGGACTTCGATGTGCCGGGGGCGCTCGATGCACTTTTCCAGAAACACTTCGGCGCTGCCGAACGCCTTGGTCGTTTCAGAAATGACCCGTTCGTAATTCCGGCGTAGGTCCTCGGGGCTATCGCAGCGACGGATGCCGCGCCCGCCGCCGCCCGAGGTCGCCTTGAGCATGACCGGGTAGCCGATGCGTTCAGCCTCTTTCAGCGCCACATCCAGGCTCTCCACATTGCCTTCGCTGCCCGGAGTTACCGGCACATCAGCGCGCTGCATCATCTTCCGGGCAACGGTTTTGTCGCCCATGCGCCGAATGGTGTCAGCGTCCGGGCCGATGAAAACGATGCCGCGGGCGGCACAGGCGGCGGCCAGTTCCGGGTTTTCCGAAAGAAAGCCGTAACCTGGATGCACGGCATCGCAGCCGGTTTCCACGGCCAGGTTGACGATTCGATGGGGATTCAGGTAGCCGTCCAGTTCCTCCGAACCTATGCAATAGGCTTCGTCCGCCTTCTTGACGTGAAGCGCGAAGCGATCGGCCTCGGAATAAATGGCGACCGAGCGAATCTCCATCTCGGCGCAGGCGCGGATGATCCGCACCGCGATCTCGCCGCGGTTGGCGATAAGTACCTTTCTGATCATAGCGATTCAGACAATGGTCATTGCGGATTAAAGCGATCTCGGCAGGCCCGCGAGATTCGAAAGCAAGCTGCCACGTCGAGCGGTCCAACGGTCCCTTGCGACGCCCGCCCATAAAGCACGCCGGGAAACTTACCGGCATCGATCCTGTAGACCAGAGCTTGCTCTTTTAGTTTGCGCCGTAACGGCGCGGAAGTCATTGACGCATTATTGCAATCGTGAAACGGACAAAGGTAGGTCGAAGGACACAGGGCGAACGGCCAGCGAAAATACCACTCAGTGCTCTCGGGACACCAAGAAACCTCGAAGCAGCAGGGCTAAAGGCGAGCGTTTGAGTCGCAGCGATTCCTCCAGCGCTTCGCGCGCCGCGGCGGTATCGCCTTCGCCGAGACTAGCGATGGCGTGGTGCAGTTTCACCGACGCCTTTGCTTCCGCCGCTAGCGGAAGGCTCAGATCGGTCCGGCAACGGGCGCACACCGGTTCCTCCCGCAACCGGGCCTGGCAGGTAGGACAGCGATCCATTAGGTCTCGAGGTAATAGAGAATGTCGGCGAGCCGCTCCATGGCTGCTTCGACCGCCTGGAGATCGCCCTTGGCGAGACCGTCCCTGATCTCTTCGATGAGGTCGATCATGTCTTCGCGGTCTTCCTCGGACGCTTTCTCGAGCATCCGTTCCGCCTTTTCCACCAGCGCCCGGGCGGTGACCTCGGTGTGCTGCTGTTCCTTGACCTCGCTCTGCCCCAAGGTGGCGACGGTGCCTATCGCCTTTTCAAAGAGGGCGTCGATGCGGGCCTTGGCCACCCCCATCTCCTCTTCCTGGAAACGGGCGATGGCGTTGTTGATGGTGATGGACTTGGAAAGACCGGTTTCCTTCTCTCGCGCCGAGACGTGCAGAATTCCGTTCAAATCCAGGTCCAGAGTGACCGTAATAGTGTTGCCCGCGGGCACATTGCGCAGGCCTTTGATCCTGAATTCGCCGATTTCGATGTTGTTCAGGGCGTCTGGATCCTCACCCTGATAAATCCGGACGTCCACTTCCTGCTGGCCGTCAAAGCTAGTGTAAAACGCCTCGGTCTTGCTGACCGGCAGCGGCGTGTTCTTGCGGATAATGGGGACATAGACATAAGGGTAGAGTTCGCCATTGAGTTCGCCTAGAGCGGAAGTCCCGTACGTATAGGGCGTGATGTCGACCAAGACCGCGGATACCGATTCTCCTGCAATCATCCCAGCCTGGACGGCCGCACCCATTGCGACGCACAGATCGGGATCGATGTTCCGGTGCGGTTCCTTGCGGAATTCGGCGAACAGCCGCTCGCTGATAACTGGCGTGCGAGTGCTACCGCCCACCAGCAGGATTTCGTCGATGTCGGAAGCGGTCAGATTGGCGCCGCGCAGCGCGATGTGCACCGCTTCCAGGGTCTCGTCGATATAGCCCGCGATCATTTGCTCGTATTCGTAGCGGGACAGTTCCAGCGACAAATGGATGGGCGTTCCTTCCTTCTCGAACAGATATTCTTCGTCGATGCGCACGAAGGGCTGGTCGGACAGGATTCGCTTGGCACTCTCGGCGGCCCGGTTGATCCGCGCCATGATCTGCCGCGACTCGGTGATGTCGAAGTCGTGCTCGCGCTTGATGTGCTCGACCAGATGATCGACGATCCGGGCGTCGAAATCGTCCCCGCCCAGCCGGTTGTTGCCGTGGCTGGCCAAGACTTCCACCACATCGTCCTCGATGCTCACCACCGACACATCGAAAGTGCCTCCGCCCAGGTCGTACACCAAAATCCGCTTACGCGTTCCGGTCTTGGCCTCGTAAGCCAGCGCGGCCGCCGTGGGCTCGTTGATGATGCGCACCACCTCGAGACCAGCAATCTCCCCGGCTTCCCGGGTAGCCTGGCGCTGGGCGTCGGAAAAATAGGCAGGGACTGTGATCACCGCCTTGTGCACGCTGTGTCCGAGGTAGTCCTCGGCGATCGCCTTGAGACGCTTGAGGATGATGGCGGAGATTTCCTGCGGGCTGAACTGCTGGCCCGCCAGGTCCACCCTGAGATCCTCGCCCATGTGGCGCTTGATGGATTTAACCGTGCGCTCCGGATAGAGGATGTACTGGTTGCGCGCCGGTTCACCCACCAGGACGTCGCCGTGCTCGCCGATGCCGACGAAGGACGGCAGGATCTTGCGTCCTTCCCGGTCGGGGATGACGGTGACCCTGCCATCCTTCAGTATCGCCACTTCCGAGTTGGTCGTGCCGAGATCGATGCCGATGATGATGTCGCTCATAGTTTGTTAGCCCTGACTTCCGCTAAACGTAAGACCTCGTCGCCCCAAAGAAATCCCTTGCGCAGTTCCGCCGTGACGATGCCGTTTTCCAGATCGGGCTGCCGGTCTAGCTCCAGCACGGTCATGGTATGGGGGTCGACGGGCAGCCCCACGACCTCCAGCGGCCTAACCTCATGGCGCGCCAGGATTTCTTCGAGCCGCCTGAGGCTCATGCCCTGCCCTTCGCGTATGCTCTCGATGAAGCGTCGGTCCTCCGGGCGCGATTTGATCCGGAACCAGCCCTTGACTGGACGGTAGTTCTGGAGTGCCTTGAGGCCCGCGGAAAGCCGGTCGTGCACATCCAGAAGATCCAGCAGCGCGGGACGCAGGGCGCTGCGGCGCAGGGTGGAGAACTCGCCTTGAAACCGCTCCCAGGTCCGATTCAGATTGCTCTGGTTTTCCCTCAGCCATTCGTGCGCCTCGCCGATCTTATCGAGCGCGGTGCGGAACTGGCGCGATTCGGTCCGAACCTCGGTGCGCAATGCCGCCAGTTCGCCGAACAAGGTGAAAAGATCGGTTTGCGTCGCCGCGTCGTCCTCGAAACCGGTGGGCGTATCGAGATACTGCCGAAACTCTTCCAGCAGACGGATCTTGCTCGCTTCGTCCATCATGAATCGGCATGCGTCTCGGACAGGTGCTCGGCCAGTCCTTCGGTCAACGCCCGGATCAGGGAATCGGCATCCGGCCGCTCCGGTCTGCCCGGCCGCAAAACCCGCCGCAGCAGCACGGAAACATCGGGCTTTTCGCGATGGAACAATCGGTATTCCCGACGCTTTTTGTCGGTTTCGATGAGCTCATAAGCCTTGCGGATGCGCTGGAACGCCTCGGCGTTTCGCTCCGGCGGGAATTCCCGAACCTTGCGCAGATAGGCTTTCTTGATTGCCTCGTCGCCGGCGTCCTGCTCGACATCCAGCACTTCGTAAGGGGTTTCCATGGACTCTCCTAGGATTTTTTCGTGTTCTTGGATTTTTTGCCGCGGCCCGGCAGGGGCAGTGCATCCAGAATCCGGCTCGCGTCCACCCCCAGGCCGCCCAGCAATTTGTCGAGAATCAGCCCCATCACATCCTTCTCCGAGAGTTTCTCGAGCTGCTCGGGGGGATAGTCGCCAAGCAATTCTTTCGCTCTTTCCTCGGGGGACAAGCGGTCGAGTTCCTCCATGCGCTCCACGAAGCGCTCCGCCACCTCGTCGTCGAGGCCAAGCGCCCCTTCCGGAAGCGCCTCATGGAAATCAGCCTGCAGGGCTTCCTGGTGCTTGCGCAGGAACTGTTCGATCAAAGCCGCGGTGCGCCGGTCGCCTTCCTGGTGCGCCTGGTCCAGATTCATCTGCAGCCGAAGCTGATCCAGGGGCAACAGCGCGGCCGCATTGCCCCGGTATTTCGCATAAATCTCGAAATACACGAACACCGGCGGGTAGCGGTATCGCCTCGCCCCCTGCTTGGCGCATTCGGCCAGAAGCTCGTATTGACCGGCAGCGGCGAAGCCTTGGCAGAGGCCGAAGAAATCCTCCTCGGATAGCTCCGCCTGTTTGAAGCCCCGCTTCAGCATCGGCGTCAGTTTATGGAGAACTTGCGAAAGGTTCTGCCGCCCCTCCGCTCGATACTGGCCGAGCAGCTTGACCAAAGCCATGAGTTCCGCGCTGTCCGCCGAATGCTGCTTGTCCAGTCCTGGGACGAGCCTATCTGGACCTTTCAAAGGCATATCCGCCGCAAGCACTTCGATCGCCCACTGGAACCAGCCCGCCGCGCCGCCGCCCGCGGCGGTCCATGCCTCCTGCCAGAGACTCCGGCAGCGTTCGTTGTCGACCTGCCAGTAGGCCAACAGTCCCTCGAGCCAGAGCAGCGCCGCGCTGCGCCGCTGGGGATCGAGCTTGCGGGCCGCGGCCAATTCCGCTTCCGCGAGGTCCATGCGCCTGGCTTTCAACTGCTTGCGGGCGTGGCCCAGGTGGGCTTCCAGCAGAAAGCGACGGGCATCGCTGTTGATGGGGTCGATTTCCAGGAGGGTCTTGGCATAGTTCGCGACTTTCTTGAACGCCTTGCGGCGTTGCGCCGCCCGCATCGCGGGGAGCAGAATCTCCGGGTCCTTCGGATAGCGCTTCACGGCGCGGTCCAGCCAAGACAGGGCGGCCTTGGCGTCTTCAAACAGCTCCAATAACCTGATCAGTCTCAAGTAAGTCGCCTTGTCGTCCGGGTCCAGTTCCAGGCTCTGCTCCAGGAATTCGATGGCCAACTCGGGAACTTCCTTCTCGGCCAGATCGGCCACATGGCGGAAGATCAAGGCCTGGGTGAGCGGTTTGTCGCGGCCCCCCGGAGCACTCTTCAAGAGCTCGATGTATTCGTGCCAATACCGGCTCGCCTTTGGATGATCGTGTATCGCCTCGGCGTGGAGCGCCTTGATTCGGCATTGTTCCAACGGAGTGAGCGCGCCGAACGCCCGCTCGTAAAGCGGGATGACCTCCGGAGAATCCACCAGGGCCGCGAGACAGAAGCGGCGGCTTTCGGCCTCGCCCAGTTCGGCGCGGTGACGCAGGATCGCTTCCAAAACCGGCCGAGCGCTCTTGGCTTGGGCGGCGTTCTGGATTTCCCGCAACAGCGCGAGTTCCTTCTTGCCGTAGCCTTTCAATTTGTCGACGATAGCGCGCAGCTTCGGCGGAAGCTTGAGATAAGCCGCCACGTCCGGCATAGGGCTTGCCATCTGTTCACGCAAGGCCGCGGCCAACTTCCGGCAGGCCGAATCGGGATCGACGCGTACCAGGATTTCCGACGCCTCGGCGGGATCGCGCTCCAGCGCGAGGAGGCCCTTGAGCAGAGTGCGCAGATTGCGGTATGGCGAGCGGGACGATACCTGCCGCAGGCAGTCCTCCGCTTCGGCGTCCCGGCGCTGCGCATAGGCCGCAAGCGCTTTCCGGAGTAGCGGCTGGTGTCGGACGATGGCATGCTCCTTGGGCAGGGCGTTGAGCAGCTTGTCGTTTTCCAGGGCCAGCAAGGCCGCGGCCTCGATCAGACGCCGTCCGGACGCAGAGGCGGCGAAGTCATCGGGCACCGCTGCCAGCGCCTGGCCGAGCTTGCCCATCTGCCCCGCCTTGAGCAGCCAGCTCAGATATTCTTCCGAAAGCGACGTGCCGGGACGATGGCCGGCATGGTTCTCCCATAGCATGGCCGCTTCCTGGAACATGCCCTTTCCGGCCAGTTCGCGGGCACGTCCCAGATAGGCCTCGGCCAGCAGTTCTTCCGACTCCGGCCGGCGCTCCTGTTTCAAAAGATCCTTCAGCAACACGATCGCGTCCTTGAAAGACCCGCTTTGGAGAGCGCACTGGGCCGCGGTTTTCAGTGCCGGCACGGATTTCAGCGGTGAAGATTTCGGTTTCATCGGCAGTGCTGGACGTGGGGGTACGAGCGACCATTATCGCAAAAAAGCGCCGTCATTGATTCAAGGAGATATACGGATTAGCGCATTGAAGCGCAGGTCTCGACCCCGGTTTTGCGATTTTGACGCCGGTTCGGATCGCCATCGCGCGTGGCTCAGAGTCGAGTCGGGGTCAGATTTTCTTGGAAGGCAAAGGCGTTAGGCCGAGCCCAACCTCATCGGGGAAAATGAGGGTGGGCGTTTGTCGATCGAATGAGAAGGATCGAGCGGGTTCCGGGCAACTAGCCCGAGCTCAATCGCAGGGCGATGGATAGCTACCGAATCTTGAAACGGCCGACCTGCTCCTGAAGGTGCGAGGCCAGCCGGGCCAGCTCCTCGCTCGCGGCCGCGGTTTGCTCGGAGCCCTGGGCCGTTTCATGGGAAATCCCGCTGATGTTGACCACGTTACGGTTGATCTCTTCGGCGGTAACGCTTTGTTCCTCGGCTGCCGCGGCGATTTGGGTGTTCATGTCCTTGATGGTGTCGATGAAACGATTGATGATTTCCAGCGATTGGCCCGCGTTGATCGCTTGATCGACACTGGTCTTGGCTGCGCCCTTGCCTTGCTGCATCGCGGAAACAGCCTGGTTTGCCCCGTTCTGCAGGCGTTCGATCATGCCCTGAATTTCCTGGGTCGATTGCTGCGTTCGGCTTGCCAGGGTTCGCACCTCGTCCGCGACCACCGCGAATCCCCGCCCTTGTTCGCCGGCGCGGGCTGCTTCGATGGCGGCGTTGAGCGCGAGCAGATTGGTTTGCTCGGCAATGCCCCGGATGACGTCCAAAACGGCGCCAATGGCCACGCTGTCTTCCTTCAGCCTGTTGATGGCTTCGGAGGTTTTTTCCACCTCCGCCGCAAGGCCGTTGATGCTTTCGATGGTTTGTCTAACGACCGCGGTGCCGTTCTTGGCCTGTTCGTCAGCGTCCTGGGCGGCCTCTGCGGCGCGGGAAGCATTTCGGGCGACCTCATGAACAGTCGCCGACATTTCTGTCATGGCCGACGCGACTTGCTCAGTCTGCTGATTCTGATTGAAGACGCGCTGCCGGCTTTGTTCGGTGATGGTCGACAATTCTTCCGCCGCCGCGGCCACCTGCTCGGCATCCTTGACGATATCTCGCACCATGCTCGTCAGATTCTTGACCACTGTATTGCACTTCCAGGCCATCCAAGCGAACTCGTCCTTGCCGTCCAACGAGATATTTCTTGTGAAGTCGCCGGCTGCCATCGCGCTTAGCGCATCCACCAGCTTTTCCGCGCGTTTCGCGGAATGCCGGCCCAGGTAGGTCGCCAGCACCAACATCACGAGCGATGCCACAGCCGCGGTCACGATCACGCCGCTCATGTGATCATTCTCGCCCGCCGACTTGATGCTCATGAACGTCACCGAAGCGACACCGAGGATGCCCACCCCCATGGCCAGATACATCTGGCGGGACAAACTCAGTTTCTCCACTAAAGATTTCAGCATGACTCAATCTCGGATTCAGTTATCGTTATGCGAACTGAATCACAAGTTTAGTCAGAAATTTTCGAGCCGTCGGATGGCTACGTCGGCAACAGTGTTACGAGATTCCGGCGATCTCCCGGATCAAGGCCGGCCCCCGGTAAATGAAGCCGGTGTAGATTTGGATTAAGTCCGCGCCGGCTTCGAATTTCCGGCGCGCGTCCTCGGCGCTCATAATGCCGCCGCATCCAATAACGGGCACGGCACCCCGCAAAGCCTGGGCAAGGCGGGATACAACTGTGGTCGATTTACCAAAAAGAGGACGGCCACTGAGTCCGCCGGTTTCTTGGCCATAGGGAAGCCCTTCCACACCTTCGCGTGAAGCCGTGGTATTGGTGGCGATCACGCCATCGATGCCGTATTCGACCAAAGCGCCCGCCACCTGCTCGATCTGCCTCGGATCGAGATCGGGCGCGATCTTGATAACCAAGGGCACGCGCCGGCCGTGGATCTGAGCTAGATTTTCCCGCTCGTCCCGCAGACCGGACAGCAGATGCTCCAGGTTCTCACCGGCCTGGAGGTCGCGGAGGCCCGGCGTGTTGGGCGAGGAAATGTTGACCGTGACGTAACTCGCATAGGGATAAACCTCGCGCAGGCCGATTAGATAATCGTCCAGCGCCCGATCCAGAGGCGTGTCACGGTTTTTGCCGATATTGATGCCCAGAATGCCCCGGTAGCGTGCCTTCTTGACCCGCTCGACCAAGTAATCCACACCTTTGTTATTAAATCCCATGCGGTTGATGAGCGCCTCGGCCTCGGGTAGGCGGAACAGGCGCGGCTTGGGATTCCCCGGTTGAGGACGGGGCGTCACCGTGCCGATCTCGATGAAGCCGAAGCCCAGCGCGGCAAGGCCGTCGATATAATCGCCGTTCTTGTCCAACCCGGCCGCGAGACCCACCGAATTCGGAAAATCGAGCCCCATCACCGTTTTCGGACCGAGGGCGACCGGCCGGCCAAATGGATTCAGCGGTCCCAGCCGGCCCAACGCCTGGAGCGCAGACAAGCTGAGACCATGGGCAGTTTCGGGGTCGAGCCGAAACAGCAGGGGACGGAGCAAATCGTAAAGCATCGAATTCGAAAGCTATGCAGCGGTTCTGGACGAAGCCTCGCCGCGAACCAGGTTCGAGATGGCGCGCACGGATTCAGAATCCAGGGCATCGGTACGCTCCCCACCGCACAGAGCGCCACGGAAGCCCAGGTAATCGGGCTTCAGAGCCAAGAGCGGCGCGATATCGGGTACTCGCAGCGATCCTGCCAATCCGCATAAGAGTCCCCGGCCACGGGTTTCCGAAACGAAGGCACGGAGAAAATCGTCCGAGCAGGCTTGCCGCAGCGATCCCTTACTTTTGTCGCGGGTGTCCAGCATGGCTCCGACAAATCCCGCCGTCGCCAGCTCTTTGATCCAATCGAGTTCCGGAGATTCGTCTCCGAACAGGACGGCGACCAAACGGACTCCACGGCCGGCTAGGGGAGATAAGCCGCGGATAACGCCGCCCCAGTCTCCGCCGGGGAAGAAGCCGATTTTCACATAGTCAACACCGGTCGACGCCATCGCTTCCACGGCGGGCTTTACGACATCAGGGTCCATCGGCACATCGCCGATAGTGGCGCTGACCGGCGGTCCGCTATTTAAACAACCGACGATTCGGCCCACTTCGGCAACGGGTAAAGCACCCAAGGCGCCTTGGGCTGGATTTTTCAAATCGATGATGTCGACGCCGATTTCCCGAACCTGCAAGGCTTCGGCAAGACTAACGACGCTCGCGAGCATGCCGGTCATATGGACACCGCCTTGTTCGGTCTGGTCCGTTTGAACGCTTCGACCGCCTCCATCAGCCAACCCCAGGCTTCGAGCTCGGCCGGTCCCGCCGTTTTTTCCAGGCCGATGCGAAGATAGGCGAGTTCGGATTCGATCTTGTCCCAGGGCAGCATGTGCAAACGGCTGACCAGGATTGCTGCTTCCAATACCGAATATTGCGCCCGGTTGAAGCCGCGGAACGGGGCGTGATTCACTTCGTGAACGACCCGGCAGTACAGCCTGGGCCTCAGTTCGTCCTCCTCCCAGCGCAGGAGTTCCAGTTCGGCATGGGCGAGGGTCTGCGCGAGCCGCTGTCCGGGAACGTGGTCCGCCGGACAGAGAGGCCAATCGCGCCGGCCGGTCAAGCAGCCGGCGAACACGCGCACATCGTTGGTGTAATTGACGATGGCGACGCGGGTAGCCAGAACGTTATCCAGCGTCGTGGACGGCCGGAACGGCATGATGAGCAATTCGCCGTCCAGGACATGCACGCCCATGGGTGCGATATGCGGCGTCCCTGTGGGCGAACAGCTTGTGATGATGGTTTCGCGAATCATTCTTCGTCTTTCGTATCGGCAGTTCCCTTTCCTTCTGGGAAGGGTCGTCCTGGTGCTCCCGGGACGACCGTTTGCGATTGGAGAGGGTTAGGGTGAGGGTCATCGGTTTTTGAGCCATGGCTCTCTAACCCTATGGAGCCTGAATCGTCCTGAACACCCGACGCCTTCTGCAAAGTCGACCCCGCCGGCTTGTAAGCGTGCGGATCGATGTTCGGCTCGGGCTCGTCCACATGACAGCCCCACCGCAGAGGCTCATCCTGCGAATAACGCTTACCGAGCTGCCAGGCAATTTGTGCCCGCGCCAGCTCAACCCCCAGGTAAAAAGCATGCCCGCCGTCCGTTTCCACGCCCAGCCTCGGATAAAGCTCGAAGGGATCGGTCGCCGTGTGAAAGCCGTCCCGGTTGAAAATGTGCAGCCCTTCCGGGCTGATCAGGATGCGGTAGCTCGGGTCCTTGATTTGCCGGTAGATTTCGTCGATTTCCTCGCGGCTGAGCGGAAACGGCGCGCGTTCGTGCAGGGCCATCAGGCCGTCATCGATATGTTTCGGCAGGGTGTTCAGTTCACGAGCCGCGAACAGGATGCGGCGCGCCAGATCGGCTTCGCGCACCGCCTTGCGCGCGTGCTTGCTGACCTGGGTGGTGAGAATCTGCTTGATGTGCAGCTCCGAGCAGATGCCCAATAGGGTCGCATTGATGCCGGCGGTGTCGGCATGGGTGAGTTCGGTCAGATTGCCGACGCCCATCATGATCTCGACATCCGGGTGGCGTTTCCGAACTTCGTGGTAGCGCACCAGCGACTCGGTGAATCCGAAATGGATAGGGTCCAGGATCGGATCGATGATGAAATCCCGGCCCTTGGCGCGCATGGCTTCGATCGCCCGATCCAGCGAATCCAGATCACCGTGCTTGGCGGGAATCAAAATCGGGGTCGAGGCTACCTGATCGGCAATCCACAAGGAGTCTTCATGAAGGCTGAGCAGGTAGTCGGCGCCAGCCTTGCCGCCTCTCAGCAGATCGTCGTTTTCCAGCGAATCGACGCTGACCTCGAAGCCCTCGGACTTGAGCGCGCGGACCGCTTCCTCCAGATGCGGAAACGGCGTCTCCGGCAAACAGCCGATATCGATCACATCGGCGCCGTCTTTCCGGTAATCCTGCGCCTGGCGGAGAATGCCGTCGATGTCCATCCGGGGCGCATCGACGATTTCCGCGAAGATGCGGAGTTCGTAGCGCGTAATGTCCGGCTTTTTCTTCTTCTTGCCGAAAAACTCCGGAAGATCGTGTAGCTCCTCCGGTCCTCGTTCGATGGTGATGCCCATGTCCTTGGACAAGGCTTCCAGATCCCCCCGGCAGCGCCCCGGCACCAGCACCCGGTCGGCCCCGAAGGTATCCTTGAGCCGCCGCCGAATCATGTCCGCCGTCATCAACGCCGCCACTGTCAGCCCCAACTGATGCACGGTGTACCCGAACTCCGGCTCCATCTCCTCCAGAGTACGGCGCAGCTGCTTTTCCGCCAACTTGCCGGTGAGAAACAGGATGTGCTCGGGCATTGATCGGTGGGGAAGATGGTGGAATGGAAGCGTTAGGAGATTGGACTGCGGGATTATAACAAAGATCGGGGGGAGTCCCGTCGAATGCTCTTGGCACTCCGGTTTCGCTTGCCCGTCATTCCGGCAAGGATTGCCGGAATCCAGTTCACAGGGATTGTGAATGGTCGAAACCATCCGTAGTCACTGAACCCCGGCAGTCCCTGCCGGGGTGACGAGATGGCATTTACCCGAAGGCGGACAGAACCCTTTGAAGGGGCGGGCGTTGAAAGCCACCGGCTTTGCGGGTGGATCGTTACTGTTTTCCGCCAGCTCGTTCAGCTTTCGGTTGATGGGCGTACCCGATATCTTCGGCGATAGCGGCCGGCCGTTTGTCCCCGGTCCATAGTTGGGCGCCGGACAGCATCGCCGCCGCGAGCAGGCAGGCATCGACGTAACTGTCAAGTCCCGCAAGATCGTAAACCTTCTTTCGAAAAAGATGAGGATGGGACAGTTGCCAGTTTTTGAGAGCCTGGATCGGGGTGAGATGGCCTAAGGCCTTTTGGGGAATGTGATGATTGTACAGCTCGACATAGCGGTGCAAGGTGGTGTCCAGATCGGCGGTTGAATCGAAGTGATGGGTTTGCAACACCTCCTCGATGCGGCCATTGAAGCGTTCCACCAGGCCATTCGTTTGGGGCCGGCCCGGCGGAATCAGGCGATGTTCGATGCCTTGTTCAGTACAGAGGCGGTCAAACTCATGCGTCCCCGAGGGCTGCCGAGTTCGGGTCAGGAAACGGTCGGTAAACTCCGAGCCGTTGTCGGTCAGGCATTTCTGGATGCGGAAAGGCGCGGCCTGAATCACCGCTTTGAGGAAGTCCTTTGCGCTTAAGGCGGAGCGGTTGGGCTTGAGGGCGACATAGACCCAGCGGGTGGCGCGGTCGATGGCGACGAACAGGTATCGGCGGGGTTCGCCGTCGATGGCGGGCAAGTACTTAACATCCAGGTGAAGGAAGCCGGGCTCATAGGCCTTGAAGGGTTTGACCTTCGCCTTCTCTGTAGGCGGAAGCAGGGTCTTGAGGGACGCCACCCCGTGGCGGCGCAGGCAGCGGTCTAGCCCGGAACGGGACACGGCGGGATTGAGAAATTCCCGGGTCACGGCCAGGAGATCATCCAAGGGGAGGAGCAGAGCTTGGCGGAGGTAGACCACGATGGCTTCCTGGGCGGGCGTGAGCGTGGTTCTGAGGGTGTGGGGCCGGTGTGAGGCATCTTCGACCGAGGAGCGGTGTTTCCACTTGCGGACGGTCGTTCGGCTAATGCCATGCTTTTGGGCCAAGGCGCGCTCGCTCAACGTGGACGCTTGAATGGCCTGCCGAACGGCCGGGGTGGTACGGGCGTTCTTATGAAGACGAATCTGCATGGAGAGAAACCTCACTTGGACGAACCGAATATCTCCTGGAGAAGGCTCCGGGCTTCGAACAGAGCATAACTCCTTCTCGGTAAATAATCACACGAGACGCGACATTATGTAGCGCACGTGGATTATTGCCACATCAACCCGGTGAAACATGGCTATGTCCAACGCGTGGCGGATTGGCCTCATTCGACATTTCATCGCTATGTCGAACGTGGTGTTTATTCGCTGACATGGGCTAATGGACCGGACCCTGCCTGGGCCGTGGGCGAGCGAGCTTAAAATTCGTGCGGCGCAATACGCGAGTACGCTATTGCGCCCTACGAGCAGGCAAAGAGGATTCTGTGAAACCCAAAATTGGGGACTTGACTGGGCTATGAGAGGGTGGGTTAGCGCAGCGTAACCCACCCTACAAAAATTCATGCCTTATCGAAAGCGATTTGGAATTATTTTTTCGCGCGGAAAATGCAATAGCGGACCAAACCGTCCCGGAATACCTTGTACTGGGCGAGCGCCACCTTGAAGTTCGCGGTCTGGGCCTTGCTGCGGAGTCCTAGCCACTGCATGGTCAACTGCATGGGGTAGGTCCATAAGGCGATCCGGTACATCCTGCGGGACGAGGGCATGGTCTCGGCCGTGGCCTCGGTAATGTGCACGTCGCGGAATCCGCACTCTTCCATCCCGGCCTGGTATTCCTCGACGCTGGCGAGATTAGGCACGGCCCATCCGTTCAGGCAGTCCATGACCGCCCGCCATTCCTCCTCGTTGAACTCCCGGCGTGTCGTATAGCCGTCGCAGGCGATCAGGGTGCCGCCCTTGCGCAGCAGGCGGTAGGACTCCCTGAAGAAATCGCGTTTGTCGATCGCATAGCAACTGCTTTCGACGGCCCAAACCACGTCGAAAGATTCGTCCGGAAACGGCGTCTTGCAGAAATCGGCCTCGTAGAAATCCACCTTGTCGGAAACGCCGTGACGCTTGGCGTTGCGCTTCGCATGTTCGACCTGCTTGGCGCTGACGGTGATGCCGGTAGCTCTGCAGCCCACGTGCTTCGCCAGCCAGATCGAACTGCCGCCGATGCCGCATCCCGCGTCCAGAACATGATCCTCCGGCTTGATGTCGGCGATTTCGGCGAGGATACGATTCTTGTTTAGCAAGGCCTCGGCGTGGGTCTTGGTGTTCTTGTCCCAATAGCCGTAATGTAAGGCCAGATTTTCGTTGTTGAACCAGGCGGTTCGGTAATCCCAGTAGCAGTCGTCGTAGTGCTTCGCGGTATCGACGCGAATGTCTTCCGGGGAAAAGTCGACGCCATGGCGCAGGCTATCGTTTCGGTAATCTTTGTTCGGTTCGAGGTAATACAGCATTTTTGTCGTTAGGGTTCGGAAACGGAAAATCGGTTCGGGTGCCCGGCACATTCGATCGACACGAAGGCCCGGCCGGGGAGCGGGCGTAATGATAACCCGAAGGGCTTGGCGCCGATCGATCAGCTGCGCTTGACTGCGCGGCAGTAGAGCCCGCCGCGAAAGGACGGAATGCGCAGGAGGCGTCCAACCCCGTCCAGCAGTGTCAGAAACCGGCCAAGATAAGCCGGCATGTCGCCGCGCGGGATGAAGGTCCAAAAGCCGACGCGCTCGACCTCGAATCCGGCGGAACCGAGCAACTCGCTCAGCTCCTTGCGCCCGAGAAATCGATCCGTGCTGAGATGCCGGGTGTCGAGTTTCAGCCAGGGGGCCAGTCTGGTGTACCAGACGTAATCGGCGTTCGGCGTGAGACACACGAAGACACCGCCGGATTTGAGCACGCGGAAAACTTCACGCAATACCTGACGCTGGTCGAGCATGTGTTCCAATGCGCCCACGCAAAGCACCGCATCCGCTTCGGCATCGCCCACTGGGGTCAAGCTTTCCGCGGGAGCCACGCTCAAACGAATGCGCTCCGCCCGTGGATGCCGGAGACGGAGACTCTCCGCCTGCTCGATCATGACAGGCGAAAGATCGGTGCCGTGCACGCGTTCGAACATCTCAGCCAAAGGAAACAAGTGCATCCCGGTGCCGCACCCGATTTCGACCAGGACGCCGCGCTCAGTGCCTTCCAGCAGACGGGCGATGATGCCGAGCCGATAGCGCAGAAGCTTTTCCGCTCTACCGTGGCAGTCGCGATAAGCCGGCGCGAGACGATCGAAAAACGCCCGAACATCGTCCAAATTTTTTATCGGCGTGGTGCGGAGAGGCATGACATCACTCCGGGACTGTGGGCCGATAAAGTTGAATCAGGGAATAGAGGAACGAGATACATAAAGCCGCCGTAGCCGTCGCCGCCGCGCTGGCGCAGTATAGGTCGACGGGCAACAGGCACAGGATGAAAACGATGAAAGCGATCACCGAAACGACGCGGGTGAGCCGGTTGCCGGCCGCGACGCGTCGAGGCGGCCCGGCGACTCTAATGTACAGTACGAACAAATAACGCAAGGCGCCCGGAAACAGCACCCAGGAGCCGAGATCCGCGCGCTTGTAGACGAGCACGCATAGACACAAAAAAAAGAAGGCATCTACTTCATTGTCGAAGCACTCGCCGAAAGCGGAAGAGAGGCCACGACGCCGGGCCAGCCAGCCGTCCACGCCGTCGGCATTCAGGATGATTAGCGCGAGGGCCGCCAAAAACCAGCCGTTCTCGATCGGAAAAAGCAGCAAAAAAAACGTGCCGGCCAGCCGAGCCAGCGTGACCGCGTTGGCCGCACCGAACACCCGGGCGGGCGTCCATTCGCGATGGAACTGCCGGATCAAGCCGAGGAACGAGGCGGCGGCCATCGCCGCGAGCAATTCGGGCGGCACTTGGAACCACAACCCTCCGATTGCAAGGAGCATCAGCATCGCATGGCGGTCGCTCCATTCGACCAATCTGGATTCAAAAGATAACGTATGATTCATTCTGGTTGTTTCGGTTGAAAGGAATGAGATTCGTCTTTCTTCATCCGCCGCTCGACGCCTATCCGTCCGGCGGCAATGTCTTCAATCGCCGGATAATCGCCCTGGCGCGCGATGGCGGCTTTCCGCTCGAGACCGTCGAGCTCGCGCCGAACGGCCGCGTCCCGTCCTTGCCTCGGGACGCGATCGTGCTGTGGGACAGCCTGCTTCTGGAAAACTTATCGAATTGCCCATCGGTCGGGAATGGAGCGGCGCAAGGGATTTTGGCGCATTATGTCCCTTTTCTAAATCCGCTGCTTCACTCGGATCAGCGCCGAGTCGAGGAGGAGCGCTTCGACAGCGCGGCGCGGCGCTGCCGATTTTTCATCACGACCGGCCTGTCCGTTCGGCGTTTCCTCGAGCGGCGTTTCCCGGGCCTGAACGTCCAGCTTTGCGAGCCCGGCGTCGATGATGCGTTTCCAGGCACAAGAAGACCCTGGAGCGAGCCGGACGAGGCGCGAACCGTTCATGTGGTAACCGTCGCCAATTTCCTGCCGGCCAAGGGGCTGAGCGAGTTGCTCGAGACTTTGGCTGACCTCCGACATTACGATTGGGTTTGGCATTTGGCGGGCGACGAGCGGATGGACGCGGGCTACGCCGAGTTCTTCCGCTCACGTGTCAGGGAGCTCGGCTTACAAACCCGGGTCAGACTGCACGGCGTCCTGGAACCACCGGAACTAGCACGGCTACTAGGGGAAATGGATGTTTTCGCGTTCGCCAGCCGATACGAAGCTTACGGCATGGCTTTGGCAGAAGCGGCAGCCGTGGGTCTACCCACCGTGACCACGGATGTCGGCGAAGCCAGACGGATCGTGCGACACGAAGAGACCGGCTTGATAGCCCCCGTCGCCGATCGCAACGCCTTTAGAAGTGATTCGGAACGATTGCTGTCGGACTCTGCACTGAGACGCCGATTTCGCGCTCGGCTGCTGCTGCATAGGCCGCGTACCTGGGATGATGCTTTTACTGATTTTCGGAATGCGCTTCGGGCTGTGTGTGAGGAGCTTGCCCCCGCAGCCCGTTCGCCCTGAACCTGTCGACGCGTGTCGCTACCGACCGAGGTCGGCTCTCGGTCTCCAGAGGGCAAGACAAGAACTCATAGTCCGAGCCAGCGCAACAGCGGATCGGCCTCCTGAAAACTTTCCAGGAAATACTCGGCCAGCTCCGCACCCGGCAAACTTTCTCGAGGGCGGCCGCGGGTGAAGAGCACCGTCCTCGCCCCGGCGCGGATCCCGGCTTCGATGTCGAAACGGTAATCGCCGATCACCGCGACGCGTGCCGGAGCAACGCCCCAGGTCTCGCAGATATGGTGGATCGCCCAGGGATCGGGTTTTATAGGACCGTCGTCCCGCGTCAGCACCAGATCGAAGTTCAAGCCGCAGCGGGCTAGGGTCGTGTCGGTCACCGCCCGGCTATTGCGGGTAAACACTGCCCGGCGGATGCCCTGGCGGCGCAAGCGATCCAGAAATTGGTACACGCCCGGCAGCACAACCGCCCGCGCGGCGCCAGCCTCCTCGTGCCGCCGGAGGATGGCCCGGCATCGGTCGGCCTCCGCTTCCGGCAGATTCTCCATGGTTTCCACCAACGGAACGCCGTCCGGCAGACCCATCTCACGACGCATGGCGGCGAAATCGAGGCCGGAGTCGACCAAGGTTCCGTCCATGTCGAAAATGACGCCGGCAATGGGCTCGGAACCCGGTTCGGATCCCAGCTGCGTCAGCGCGGGCTCAGTGCGGCTTGGCATCGGTGCCGACACGGGCCGCGACCATCTCGAATTCCAACAACCCCAACAGCTTGGCGTAACGCTCCTCGATGCTGACCGTTTCCACCAGAGCCTGACGTTCCGGCACGTCGAAAGGCAATTGGGTGATTAGGACGTTCACCAAAACGGGCAAAGGCAGCTGAGTCAGGACTGGCCAATTGGGATTCAGGTTCTTTCGCTGGAAATATTCCTTCAGCAATTCCATGATCTTTCCTGGATCGCCAGGAACGGGCCCGGACAACTCGTAATCGTCCCGGAACCGATCCCAGTCCGGAACGACACGGCGATAACCTCGAGTGGTCGGAATTTCTTCGCGGATGTCGAAGCGGCAAACACCGGTCAACACGATCAGCAAGCGGCCATCCGGGGTCTCGCTGAACGAGCTGATGCGTGCCGCCGTTCCGGTTCGATACAGCTTCGGCTGATGCTCCCCCTTGGCAGCGGAATCGGGCTGCACCATGCCAATCATGCGTTCTGCGCCCAAGCTGTCGAAAACCAAGTTCAGGTAACGCGGCTCGAAAACATTCAAGGGTAACTGAGCCCCCGGCATCACGACAGCATTGCGCAACGGAAAAATCGGCAGCGTGGCCGGTAAACGTTCAAAAGGTAAGACGAAACGATGTGTGGGCATAGCGTTTTTTTCAATGTTCATAGACCCTTTCATTTCTGTTCGAAATTTAGACACATTCGCTAAGTCTCGGAAATTGCATGACTATATGTAGTGTTTCACATGATTATCCACAAGCCGCTCCACAGCTTTTGTGGAAAAGTAACCGCCCTATCCCCTTAGCCAGCGATACCAGAACAACGCATTAAGCCTCACGCCGCGGCGGCGGGTCAGCGACCAGGGGTACCAACCCGTGCTGCATTCTGCTTCGAAAGTGGAAGCATTCCAGGGACTTCACGGTTGGTCCCCAAAAACCTGCGACGGGCCTGCCCTGCACTAGTCGAAAAGCCAGAACCGAACGGCCCGCCGAAAGGCTCTTAAAACCAAGCCCTGATACCGGCCACCGCCCTTACGCTGTGCTTGTGCGCCCTAAGCGATTGTTCTTCGACGTAATCGAAGCCGATATAAGGCGCGAACTCCCGCACGATTTCGTAGCGCAGCCTGAGTCCCGCTTCGAATTCGGTGATGCCCGCCTTCACACCACGGTTCTCGATGTCGTCCGCGGACACGTTGATTTCGATCCGGGGCTGAGCGATGAGCCGTTGGGTCAGCAAAAGCTCGTAGGCCAGCTTGAAGCGGCCGAGGACGTTGCCGTTTTCGCTGATGAACATCGCCGCTTCGGTCTCTAAAAAATAAGGCGCGAGCCCTTGGATGCCAATGACGGCGTCGAAGGTACGTTCCGGCTCGAAAGCGCGGCGGATGCCGATCTGAGCATCCCAGAAAGTGGCGATGTTTCTGCTGTAAAGCAGCTGGAGATCGGCCCGCCCGAAGATATTCTGATCGAAGACGTAGTCGCCTTCGCTTTTCACCCACAGCTTGTTGTAGTCACTGCCGATCCAGCCCTCGATATCCCATTTAAACAGGTGAATGTCGCCGTTCCCCTCGTACTCGAACCGTTCGAGCTTGAGATAGTTATAGATCGCATCGTCCATTTGAGCGGCCGCATGACCACTGGCGAGCAGGGCCAAGAACGCCGCGGCTCGAACTGGAATTCGATGCGGTTCGAGACTTGGAATCACTCTCATGCTCCCTTTTCCGACGGCATCTCCGGATGCTCGACGATGATCTTGCGGAACATCCCGGTTTCCATGTGATAGACCAAATGGCAGTGAAACGCCCATTCGCCCGGTGCGTCCACCGGCACGTCGACATGCACGGTTTCGCCCGGCTTTACATTGACCACGTGTTTGCGCGGATTGAACGGCCCCTTGCCGGTATCCAGGTCCTGCCACATGCCGTGCAGGTGT
Source organism: Methylocaldum szegediense (assembly GCF_949769195.1). Classification (NCBI taxonomy): domain Bacteria; kingdom Pseudomonadati; phylum Pseudomonadota; class Gammaproteobacteria; order Methylococcales; family Methylococcaceae; genus Methylocaldum; species Methylocaldum szegediense. The sequence continues at coordinate 3,132,351 of NZ_OX458333.1, read as the reverse complement.
ATCGGGTGATTCATCATGGTCTCGTTGATGTAGGTAAACCGCACCCGCTCGCCGTATTTGAGGCGTATCGGCTCGGCCTCGGAATACTTCTGGCCGTTGATGGACCAGATATAGCGGTTCATCGTCCCCGTGAGGCGCAGAATGATTTCCCGTTCGGGTTCGCGCCAATCGGCGTGTTTCTCCGCGCTCTTGAGATCGGCATACGATAGCACCCGTTGCCCCGTGTGGGCGTGTTCTTCGCTGGGCTCCGCCATAGCATGACCTTCGTGGCCAGCGTGCGGAGACATGGCGTGATTCATCTCCGGCATCGAGGAATGATTCATGCCCGCCATATCGTGACCTTCATGGCCGCCATGCGTCCGGGTTTCCGTTTGCGGCGAATGCGCCATGGCTGCATGCGGACCAGCTCCGGAGCCGTGATCCATGCCGTGGGCTACCGCCATCTCGGCCAGTGTCACTAAGGGCCGGGGCCGCAGCGGCGGGACCTCCGCCTTCATGCCCGGACACGGTGCCAGGGTCGCTCGGGCGTAACCGCTTCGGTCCATGGCTTCCGCAAAAACGGTATAGGCTTTCGCTTCGCGCGGCTCGACCAGCACATCATAGGTCTCCGCGACGGCAATTCGGAATTCGTCTACCTCGACCGGCTCCACATCCTGTCCGTCCGCCTGGATGACCCGCATCCTAAGTCCCGGTATTCTCACGTCGAAATAGGTCATAGCCGCGGCATTGATAAAGCGAAGCCGGATACGTTCGCCCGGCTTGAACAGAGCCGTCCAGTTGGCATCGGGACCTTGACCGTTGACCAGGAAAGTGTAGGTGTAGCCGGTGACATCGGCGATGTCGGTCGGGTCCATCCGCATTTCGCCCCAGGCCAAACGGTCGGCCATGGTCTCCTTGACTCCCTTGTCGGAGATATCGCGGAAGAAATCGAACACGGTGCGCTTTTGGAAGTTGTAATAATCGCTCTGCTTTTTCAGCTTCGAAAGCACCCGATGAGGGTTCTCATCCGACCAGTCCGACAGAATCACCGTGTATTCACGATCGTAGTCCTCGGTTTCACCCCGCGCGGGATCGATGATGATCGCACCGAGGAGCCCCACTTGTTCCTGCAGCGCCGAATGTCCGTGATACCAGTAGGTTCCGCTCTGGCTGAGCTTGAACCGGTAGGTGAAGGTTTCGCCGGGCGGAATGCCGGGAAAACTGATGCCGGGCACGCCGTCCATGTCGTAAGGGAGCACGATGCCGTGCCAGTGAATCGAGGTCTCTTCGTCCAAGCGATTGGTCACGCGCAGGACCACATCTTCCCCCTCCCGCCAGCGCAAGGTAGGCGCCGGAAACGAGCCGTTGACCGCGATGCCGGTACTCTCCTGCCCGGTCACATTTAATGTCTTCTTGTCTATAACGAGGTCGTACGTTCCGGCCTGGACCGGCTGGATAGCCAGGAAGGCGATCCAGAAGCCCACGATTCGGCAGAACCGAACGACGGCATTTACGGTTTGCACGGGTTTTCGTCTCCTAAGCAGGATTTTCGGGAATTGCAGACAACTCAGGATATGGCATCCAACCGCGCCGCATTCAACTCGCACAGGATTTCGTCATCACCGGCTTATGGCCATGCTCTTTTCCTGACGATGAAGGATTCAACACATCTATAACGGCAATTGATGCCGCCTCGCCGACGCGACCGCGTGGAACGCCAAAATCCAGCCAAAGCGCTCGAACTCCGTCGATGCCGCGAAAGTCGAATTGTCATGGATGGAGAAAGGCACTAAGGCCGACGGCGAAATGCCGATCGAGTCCCATTCCGTGTCACACGGCTTCAAGGAGGTTCATCCATGCAATCCAAAATCTCGGCGAACACTGGACTCTTGCTGCTGGCCGCCCTGATTCACCTGTCCGTGGTCTCGGCCGCGACCGCGAAAGAGGATTTCTTGGTCCGCAACGTGCAGGATCTGATCGACCTTTGTACGACGCCCGCGGACGACCCGCTCAATGTCGCTGCCGTGCATTTCTGTACCGGTTACCTGGTAGGCGCCTACCACTATCACGAGTCCGAGCATTCCGGACCCGACAGTCGACCTTTGGTGTGCCCTCCCGATCCGAAGCCGACCCGCCAAGAGGCGATCGCCGAGTTCGTGTCGTGGACGCAAGCCCACCCGGAGTACAACAACGAACGACCGGTGGACGTGATGTTCCGATTCTTGGCGGAACGGTGGCCCTGCAGGCAAACACCTCTACCCGGCATGACCAAATGAACCGTAGGCAAGGGAGACCACACCCATGAAATTACGACCTTTCGTTAGCTTTTTGGGCGTAGCCTTGTTATCGGCATGTGCCGGGATGTCTCCCAGCGAGCAGCGAATGCTGAGTGGCACCACCGGTTCTGCAGCGGCAGGCGCAGCGATCGGCGCCATCGCCGGCAATGCAGGGCTAGGCGCAGCGATCGGCGCGGGCACCGGACTAGTGGGCAGTTTTCTCTACGACCAGCACAAACAGAGCGAGGAACGCGCCTATCGCCAAGGCTACCAGCAAGGCCGCCAGGAACAGCCGCCAACGCCGCCTTGACGAAACTCTGATCGATTTTCTTCGACAGGTCTACCCTAAGCCTGTCGAAGGGCCTGTCCTGAGCCTGCCGAAGAGGCTCGAATGGATTCTTCTTGTTCTTATTCTGAGACTCCTCGACAAACTCAAAACAGATATCCTGCCAACATTTTCAAGAGCTGCGTCACGGGGATTTCGATTGCCAGAACCGGAACCATTGGCAAAGCCGCTGCCGCGAAAAGCGTTATGATGGTTCGCCGGCCGATGGGCATCATCCGCATGGCGGCCACGGCTTCGTATAGGGAGCGCACGTCCGCGACGGGGCCGAGTTCGGGGGCGTTCAGCACAGCATCGTCCCGGATCGTTTCTCCGCGAATCCAGCGACGGTCGACCAACCGCCCATGCCGTCCTGCCAAGGCACCGTAATCGAGCAGGGCTTTGCGCCGAAGTCGCTTCAATCTTCCGGCGAGCGTTAGCAGCGGGCTTAAGCACAGGAGCACTGCGATCGCGATGTACAGCACGATGGGCATTCGCAAGGAGTCGACGTGCACGCCGTGATAAAGAACGCTGTGGGCGAAGTGGGAAGCCAGCACGATGGATACGCCCAGCACGAGCGGAATGAACATCTGCGGGGCGATGCTCAGAAACCCCAAGCCTCCGGCCCGGTCCGGATGAACCGGAACGAGATCGAGGTCCAACCTGGAAATGCGCCGCAGCAGAAGTCCGAGGACAATGATGCGCCATATCCATAGAGCCATGAGAAAGCTGAAAACCGAGCGCAGCACAAGCAGAAGCCACCACCCCGCAAACGTCAGGCCGCCGCGGTCGACGGCCCAGGACGCTTCGTGCACCCACTCGAACCGATGTACGGCAAAAACCGCGTTTGCGATCACGAGAGCCACGAGAACGACGAAGCTCCACCAGGAGTTGAGCAGTCGGTCGACGACGCTCAAGGCCGCACGGAAACCCGGCAGCGAAGATTCGCCGACGAGACCCGAGGTCAGGAAATGGCGAATCAGCGTTTCGATGCGCAAAAGGCCGAGTTCGCCGACGATGAAGAGCGGTATGGCGATGAGGGATCGGGCATGTATCGCAAAATGGCGGAGCAAGTGATCCTCGGTCTCGCCGCTGAAACCCCGGCCGGCAACCGAGGCCGCGACGACGATGGGCAGCCAGCAAAGCAGCGCGAAGAACAAGGCTCGCCGCTTGACGCCCAAACCATGAGACGGGGCCAGGCCGATCGCCCTTTGCAGACGAAAAAACGGGTCTTTGCCGACAAAAAAATGTTCGATGCCGTAGTCCGGTTCCTTCCGATCCATGTCAAACTGTCCTTCGATACCGTGGGAGTGTTCTCCGATGGGCCTACGGTACCACAGGCCAGCCGATTTTTATTTTCACGCGCGGCGATTTGGCGTTCGAAAACGAATCGGGAAAGAAACCGCTCGCCGCACTTTCGAGGGGGACAAAAATCGGCTCGTTAAAAAAATTCCAAAAAACTTTGGAGGGATTGATCATGTGGTCGATTTATCGTCGTTGTACAGCGGAATTCATCGGAACGTTCTGGCTGGTTTTCGGCGGCTGCGGCAGCGCGGTCATCGCCGCTGCCTTTCCGAATGTCGGCATCGGTTTGCTCGGGGTGGCCCTGGCCTTCGGCTTGACCGTGCTGACGATGGCCTATGCCGTGGGCCATATTTCGGGCGGCCATTTCAATCCGGCGGTCTCGGTCGGTCTCTGGGCCGGCGGCCGGATACCCGCATCGGATCTGCTCCCCTATATCGTGGCTCAGGTGTTCGGCGCGATCGTGGCCGCCGGCGTCTTGTATCTAATCGCGAGCGGAAAAGCGGGATTCGACGTATCCGCGGGATTCGCGGCCAATGGCTACGGCGCACATTCGCCTGGGGAATACTCCATGGGAGCGGGTTTTCTGACTGAAGTCGTGATGACCTTCATGTTCCTGATGATCATCCTGGGCGTCACGGACTCGCGCGCTCCTCAGGGTTTCGCACCGTTGGCGATCGGATTAGGCCTCACCTTGATCCACCTGGTCAGCATCCCGGTGACCAATACCTCGGTCAATCCGGCGCGAAGCACTGGCCCCGCTCTATTCGTCGGAGGTTGGGCCCTGGTTCAGCTCTGGATGTTTTGGGTTGCTCCCATGATCGGGGCCGTTCTCGCCGGCTTGACCCACCGCTGGCTGTCGACCACCGTCCATCGCAACGATTGGCAGGCGGCCTCCCCAACCCGCGGACCGAGCACCGTTCCATAGCCGGTCGGAGCTCGCACATCTGGCGGGGTCTTTTTGACCCCGAAAGAAGCCGGGCACACTAAAAGCGGGTCCAACACGTCGGACTCGCCCAAACCAAGAACCGTGTCGGGCGCGATGCGCCCGACACGGGCGTAGGTAGATTCACCTATTGTTGCCATCCGGGCGGAGCTGCTATCACGAATTCCTGGGAGGGAGGCTATGGACAGGCAGCTGCTGGACGACATCAAATGGATGATCGTTGCTCTGGGACTTGCAGCCTTGATGTCGGGCTGTGAGAGTACGAAGAAAAAACCGCCCGGCGTCACACCAGAGGGGCGAGAAAAAGCGGCAAAGACCCAAGCCCTCGAAGCGGGGGCCGCTTTGCTGCAATCCCAAGCTCCCCTGCGCGCTATGGATATCTATCTGTCGGGTTTCCATGTGGCCAAACGAGACCCGTCCCATCAGACGGAAGCGCATCACTATTGCCGACAGGTCAACGAAGACTTCGCCCAATGCGTGCTCTTCGACGGCAACACCAAAGACGCCAACCTCATCGGTATCGAGTACATCATCTCGGAGACGCTGTTCGAATCCCTGCCTTCGCGAGAGAAGCGATACTGGCACCCCCATAATTACGAGATCCTCTCGGGTCAACTCACGGCTCCGGGCATACCCGATGCAGCCGAGAAAGAGCTCATGAAAGGCAAGATGAACAGCTACGGCAAGACCTGGCATGTCTGGAACTCGGCACCATTCGGGAAACGCGGGGACACGCTGCCTCTCGGCGGCCCCATCCTGGAATGGTCGTTCAACCGAGACGGCGAAGCGATGCCGGGGTTGATCGAGGAGCGGGATCGGCGCCTGGGAACCGACATCGTCCAAGAACGGCTCAAGCGTCAAGACCTCGTCCCCTTGGCCAAGCCACAAAGCGGCGTGGACGTTTTGAAAAACAAATTTTATAGGCCAACGAGGTCCATTCCGGGCGTCATGAACAAGAACGGCAGAGTATCCAGGACCACCGGATCGGGGGACCGATTATCGTACGAGCCTTGGCCGTCGTCCCGGAAACGGCCGTCGGATGAGCAGCAAACTCACCGGAGCGATTGACAACGGCGTTTCCAGCTCGGCACAAGGACTTCAAAGACATTACCGTGCCGAGATTGGTTTTGCTCGGTGGAAACCCTTTTGGCCTTCGGTCGGTTTGTCGGATTTACCTATTGACTTCCCGATGGCGGGTAAGTCCTCGAACCGGCCGGAGCTTTCGCAGGCAGGCTCCCCGAGGTCCGGCCCTGCTCGTGTTGGTGGGTTACGATGGTCAGCTCCACGCGGCGGTTTTGCGCCCGACCGGGCTCGTCGGTACCCGGGAATTTCGGCATGCGCTCGCCCATGCCCTGCTGTGAGATGCGGGCAGCGTCGACACCGCGGGAGATCAAATAGTTCGCCACATTGGCGGCGCGTTGTTCGGAAAGCCGCTGGTTCTCCCGGTCGGTGCCAATATCGTCGGCATGGCCGACGACGATAACGGTGGTACCGGGGTGCTGGTTCAGCGCCGACGCCACCGAATTTAGGGCGGTCTGCACGTCCGGAGTCAGGGCGGCCGAACCAAACGCAAACGTAAAATCGAGGTTCAGCGTATTCTCCGAGGCACGTTTCACGTCTATGCCTGCATCCTCCAACGTCAGGCGTATATCCCGTCCCGGACGGTCCACGCCCACGACCTTAGCGAGCGGACGCCGCTCGCCCGTGTGCGGATCGGTCGTGCAGCCGAACACCATCGCCAAGCACAAACCGATCGCAAACCAACGCCTATCCATAACAACCTCCTGTCATTGCAATGCCGGCCGATGGCAACGCCATACACCGCTCGCCAAGACGAACGGCCCTTCATTGAGCCCATCCGCCGCTGTCGTCAGACATCCTCGGAATTCGGGGCTTCCTACCGAACCCTTCGAATGTGTCGCTCATCTCGCCGAACCCGGCCTTCCCTTGAGATTTCGCGGGACTACCTTATGTGACCGTTTCCGGCATCCGTTGTTGCCGGCTTTACGTCTTCGTTCAGCCTCGGAAGTGATTGCGGGAACTTAATGAAAAACGGCATCAAGGCCCGACAATACTGTCTCTGCCTTAGGGTTAGGACAGTCATCCAGAATTTCGTTTTGCGCGGCTTTTCGGTTTTCCGTGGCAACCCTTACGAATGGCATGTCCCTCAAGAACCCGACAATGGCGAACGATGCCGGTGCTAATCTCAGCCGAAGGAGGCGCCCGACGGCCCAGAATGGTCCCTTGCTCCGAAGCGACAAGAACAACGAACTCGGAGCAGCCCAAAATACATGTGACAACGGAGAACGAGGTATGAAACCCGCCGCAGGATTGATCGTTTTCGCATTCGTGATCGCTTTAGGGGGCTGTGCCACCGCGAGGCCAGTGCTTTATCCGAACGAGCATCTCCAGAACGTAGGACAGGCCGGCGCCGAGCGGGATATCGCCGACTGCAAGGCGCTGGCTGAAGCCGCCGGCGCCGACACGGGGACGACCGGTGTGGGCCAGGCCGCCAGAGGCACCATCGGCGGCGCCGCCGTCGGTGCGGCGAGCGGGGCGGTCGGCGGCGCCGTGGTCGGATCGGCCGGCGCCGGTTCTGCGATCGGCGCAGCGAGCGGCGCGGTCGCAGGCCTGATTCGGTCGCTGTTCGGCCGCTCCGGACCGGACCCCACTTACAGGGCATTCGTGAATCGCTGCTTGCAGGAACGCGGTTACGACGTCGTCGGATGGGATTGATCCCTGGACAAAGGATTGACCCCACGATCCGATTCGGCCTTAATACTCATGAGTTACTCACATTTTCTGCCGAGGGCTTCGCTCCTTGGCTTTTCGCCAATATGAGTAACTAATGAGAGCTCGCAATGCGCCGACTCAAACCCGAAAAACACGCGGCAGCGCTGCTTTATTTGCGGCGTGCGCTCAAGGAACCCGAGAAAGCCAAAGAAATATTAGTAACTCATGAGGCCGACGCGGCTGCACAGCTCGACGGTTGTTCGGACCTCGACCGCCTGAACGCGTGGATCGAACGGCATCTGAACGATACCGGCTGGAAACGCTTGCAGAATGCGCTAAATCAGCGCCGATGCTCGACCAAATTGCAACGGCTGAGCCTCAAGAAGAGCACTTACGCCGCCTTGACCAAGTTGGCCAAAGAGCGGCGGATGACGATCAACGAAACCGTCGAGCACCTCCTGCAATCGTATGAAGCGAAGACATTAGTTACTCAAAATACATTAGTTACTCATCCAGCAACCGACTCCACAGAAACCGAAGACGTCAGCGAAGAGATGCTGATCTGGATGATGGCACGCTCCTCAGGGTCGGATGCTTAGAACCGTTCCCTGCACGCCGACTGAAACGAAAAGCTCAGGGCGAACAGCCTACCGAGTAAGCTCTCGGATATTTCGAGCCGCGGGACAAATGTCCGGCGAAGACCCGCTGCCCCATCAGCTTGACAGTCCCCTTCTGCGCAATGGTATCGTCTGAGCAGACCTGAAATCGGAATGGCTCCGGAGATTTCTCACTCACGACCATGTACGCGCCGTATTTCCATCTCAGCGAGCCGCCATTTTCCATTGCCCCGAATCCACGCTACCTCTATCCTAGTCTTCAGCATCAGGAGGCTTTAGCTCATCTCCTGTACGGGATCGGCGTGGGCGGTGGGTTCGTTGTACTCACGGGGGAGGTCGGAACCGGAAAAACGACCTTGTGCCGCTGTCTTGTCGACCGCCTGCCCGAGGACGTCGATCTCGCCTTGATTTTCAATCCTCGATTGAGCCCTCGAGAACTTCTCGCCAGCATCTGCGACGAACTGCGCATCGCCTACCCCGAAAACCGGGCGAACCTGAAACAACTGATCGATCTCCTGAATCGACATCTCCTTGAAGTCCACGCGCGAGGACGGCGGACCGTCGTTCTGATCGACGAGGCGCAGAATCTCAGCCTCGAAGTCCTGGAACAGATCCGCTTGCTCACCAATCTGGAAACTAATCAGGCCAAGCTGCTGCAAATCATCCTGGTCGGCCAGCCCGAACTCGGCGTGCTTTTGGCGCGGCCGAACCTGCGGCAACTTTCGCAACGGATTTGCGCGCGTTTTCACCTGCGTCCTCTCAAACTCTGTGAAACGGCGGCCTACATCCGATATCGCCTCAGGGTCAGCGGTGGTGAGGATTCGCTGTTCAGCCGACCGGCAATCTTCGAAATCCACCGCCGATCAGGAGGCATTCCGCGCCTCATCAATCTGATTTGCGACCGCGCCTTGCTGGGCGCCTACGGCCTCGGCAAAGCACGGGTGAGTTATGCCATCGCCCGCAAGGCGGCCCGAGAACTGCTACCAAAACCCGTCGCACATGCTGAGCGATCCTCCGCTCTTACGCGCTTCGCCCTTCTCGCGGTGCTCGCTGTCGGCGGGGCGGTCTACCTGGGCCTTACCCTGCATTCCGATCCGGCGGCATTACTGCACCCACTGCAGGCCGATGAACAACCGAAATCCGATCTTCCGCCCCCGTCACCGCCGCAAGCGAAGCCGGCTCCGGAACCTGCAAGAACCGCCGAACCGTCGTTCTGGGAGTTAATCACGGATCCCAGCTTGACCCGGGACAAGGCTTTTGCCAGCCTTCTGTCGCTGTGGCGGATCGAACTAACGGACGAAACGACCGACCTGTGCCGATTTGCGGAAACGAAGGCTCTTCGATGCCTCGCCGTCAATACCGATTGGTTCAAGCTTCGAAGCCTCGATCACCCAGCCGTGCTCGAATTCACGCTGCCTGACGGCACCAACCGCTACGCTGTCCTAACGGGCATTCGTGACGACAAGATCGAGTTGAGTTTCGGCGATCGACGGCTCGCTTTCGAGTTCGCTGACATCCTGCCATTTTGGCGGGGCGGAGCCACTTTGCTCTGGAAACCGCCGGCGGGCGAGTCCAAATCGCTGACCGTCGGCAACCGGGGCGAAGCAGTGAGATGGTTGAGACAGATGCTGCACGCGCCAGCTCAGGATGGCGATGACGACTATTTCGACACTGCATTGAAGACTCGACTCATCGCATTTCAGATGGAAAACGGATTGGCTGCGGACGGCGTGGCAGGTCCCTATACCCTGATTCATCTTGCCAAGAGGGCTAACGATCACGATGTTCCAAGGCTAACTTCAGGTTCTCGCTAAAACCGGAACAGCGCCGATGTCCTATATTCTTGAAGCACTTCGCAAGTCGGAACGCGAACGCCAGGCGGGCCAAGCCGCGCCCCCCGTCTCCATCCCGCTCAATCCAACACCGCCTAGGCGCCACGGACTCGCCTGGGCCGTGGCATTGCTATTCCTGCTGAATGGCACAGTTCTCGGCTACCTTTGGCTCACTCGGTGGCAATCCAAAGAACCGGCAACACAGCTTGCCCAAACCGCTTCGACCGAACATGCAGACGCGGCGGCGCCGACCCAGAAAGCCGCCGCGCCCAGCGCCACCGAGACTCGAACCGCTTCCGCCCCGGCCGACTCTCACTCCAGCGATATCCCGCCACCGGCGAAAGAGAAGGCTTCAGCTCTCGCCAATGCCGAACCGCTTCCGGCAGCTCGAGTTCCGGAGAAAAAAGCCGCCAAGACCACCCGCCCGCATGCGGTATCGGTGAAGCCTCCCAGCCCTGAACCCATACCGTCGGAAATCACGGAAAGCGCCGCGGCGATGACCAAAAAGCGACCCGTCAAACCGTCAGAGAAATCTCGGCCGCAGATCGACCCGAAACCCATGGCCGAGCCGGCCATAAGCGAAAACCTCAGCCCTCCGGTCGCATTCGCCGTCCCCGTAAGCACACCAGAGCCCCGAGACCCGGCGTCGGGTCACGCGGAGAACCCCGACATCCCGTTCATGTACGAGATGCCGGCCGATTTTCAACAACGGATAGGTCCCGTCACGATCAACGTGTTCGCCTACTCCGAGCTGCCGGAAGAGCGCTTCGCCATCATAGACATGAAGAAATACCGGGTCGGCGACCGCCTCGGGAACGGCGCGAAACTCTTGGAAATCCGGGCCGACAGCCTGGTGTTGCAGTCGGAAGGCCGTACATTCCGAGTTCCGCGACCGTAACTTCCCGAGCCTCGTCACGCTTCCTCCATACCGGGATCGTATTGACCCAGCGCCGCAGCCCCGTTGCAGCGTGCCCGCCGGACGAGAGCTTGTTGAGCCGCGGCCTTGTTTTCGGCCTGACCGCGCCAGATGGACATGGGCGCCGCCTGCAAGGCCCGGCTGAACGAGAAAGTCAGTGTCCACGGTGTTTTCAGAGTCTTGGCTTTGACGTTGATCGCGTTGAGGTTGGCGGTGGCCGTGACGTCGCTCTGACCGCCAGACAGAAACGCAATCCCCGGGACCGCCACAGGCACCGTTCGCCTCAAGCAGGCAAGCGTCATTTCTGCGACCTCGTCCGGCGGCGCTTGGTTTGAACAATCCGTGCCGGAAACCACCATATTCGGCTTTAGGATCATTTCCTTGAAACTGATGCGGTAACGGGTGAGCGCGTCGAATACCTCATGCAGCGCCGCCTCTGTAGCCCAACGGCAGGTTTTGATATCGTGCGAACCGTCCATCAGTACTTCGGGCTCAACGATAGGTACCAGTCCGTGCACCTGGCAAAGCCCTGCATAGCGGGCCAACGCGTCGGCGTTTGCGCGCAGGCACTGAGACGTAGGAATGCCTTCGCCGATCGCGATCACCGCGCGCCATTTAGTGAAGCGCGCCCCCATCTCACGATATTCATCGAGCCGCGCCGATAGTCCGTCGAGCCCCTGAGTAAAGCGCTCTCCGGGAAAGAAAGGCAGATCCACCAGCCCCTTGTCCACCTTGATTCCGGGAATGATGCCTTTTCTCGCGAGAAGTTCTGGGATGGGCGTGCCGTCGGACGCACGCTGCCGAATCGTCTCGTCGAACAGAATCACGCCACTGATGTACTTTTCCAGATCCGGCGCGGTGAACAACATCTCGCGATAGGCAAGGCGCGACGCTTCGGTGCATTCAATGCCGAGCTTCTTGAATCGCTTCTCGAGGGTGCCGGTACTCTCGTCGGCAGCGAGCAGTCCCTTGCCTGGCGCAACCATATTCGCGGCAATTTGGGTCAACTCCTCAGACATAAGCCCTCCTTCTTCCTCAAAAAGTCATATTCGGCTGTATTGGGATCTGTTCTGGTCGGCAGACTCCGATCGGGAGGTCGGCCGCGCATGGCAAATTAGACCAAACGCGAGGCGCCGAGTGCCGCGTAGCGATGACCGTAGGCGCCCGGAGGTACGTTCCAGGCAGTCCTGTAGTCGCTCGATAGTGGCAAGAAAAGGCCCGTATCCATGACACGACAACCTGCCGTTCGGATTGTCAAAGAGGTTTGACGAATTAACTGAGGGAATTGCCATGCACGTCAGCTACGAGGAAGCGCAACGGGCCATCGCTGCGGCGCTGAAAAAATCAGAGGAAATAGGCGCGCGCAGTTGTATCGCGGTCGTGGATTCCGGCACCACGCTGAAAGCGTTTGCCAGAATGGACGATGCCTGGGTCGGCAGCATCGATATCGCCATACGAAAGGCCAGAACCGCCTGCTTTTTCGGCATGGCGACTGGCGAACTCGGCAAGATGTCGCAGCCTGGAGAGCCTTTATATGGCATCGAGGTTTCCAATGACGGTTTGATCACGTTTCCCGGCGGACTCCCGATCGTGAATGCCGACGGCATCCTGATCGGCGCGATCGGCGCAAGCGGCAGCACCGTCGAAAACGACCACAAGGTTGCGAGGGCGGGATGCGAAGTGATCGGGGTAGCCGATCTGCCGGAGCACCCCTGGCGCACCTGAAAATCACATAGGAGTGAAGCGTTATGGACGAGAGACGAATGGCGAAGAGCTTGGGCTGGTTCAGCATCGGGTTGGGCTTGGCCGAGCTTGCGGCACCGAAGAAAGTGGCCAATTTGGTGGGTCTAGACGGACACACGAGAATCCTGCAATTGTTCGGGCTGCGCGAGTTCGCAACCGGGATCGGCATACTCGCACAGCCCGAAAATCCGAACTGGCTTCAAGCTCGGGTAGCGGGCGACGCGCTGGACCTGGCCCTACTAGGCACGGCCCTGGATGAGGACAACCCGAAACGCGGCAGAGCCGCGGCGGCGATGGCAGCGGTCGCCGGCGTAACTGTCCTGGACATCGTCGGCGCCGAGCAACTGAGCCAAACTGCCGGAAAGAAAACCTCCGGTATTCATCTCCGGGAAAGCATCACGATCGACCGTCCGGTCGAGGTCATTTACCGGTTTTGGCGCGACATCCAGAATCTGCCGCGCATCATGAATCACATCGAATCCGTGCGGGAGATCGGTCCGGGGCGTACCCATTGGGTTGCAACGGGGCTGGCCGGAATGCGTGTCGAATGGGACTCGGAAATCATCGAAGACCGGCCGAACGAGTTGATCTCCTGGCGCTCGCTCGAAGGTTCAGACGTGGATCATTCGGGGTCGGTGCGGTTCATGCGAGCACCGGGCGGGCGCGGCATGGTAGTTAGGATCGAAATGGATTATCGTCCGCCAGGCGGCACCATAGGCGCCAAGATCGCGAAACTGCTCGGCGCAACGCCCGAGAAGCAAATCGCCGTGGATTTGCGTCGATTGAAGCAACTCATGGAAACCGGCGAGATCACAACCACCAAAGGACAGCCCTCCGGGCGGGCTCGTAGTTTGTCGAGAAAATACGACGAGCTGATGCAAACCTAATCCACCTATCCGCTGGGCGTCAATCGCCCCTCAGCAGAACGTCGATTCGAACAAGGAACACGGTCATGAAAGCAAATTGTTGGTACGGCAAGAATCATCTTCGGGTGGAGCAGGTGCCCGATCCCGAAATCCTCAACCCACGCGATGCCATCGTACGAATCACGTCGACCGCGATATGCGGCTCCGACCTGCACCTTTACGATGGTCTCATTCCTGCCATGGAAAAAGGGGATATCCTCGGTCACGAATTCATGGGTGAAGTCGTCGATGTGGGGAGCGGCATAAAGAACCTGAAGGTCGGAGATCGCGTGGTCGTCCCCTTCCCTATCTCCTGTGGCGACTGTTTCTTCTGTCGGAAACAGTTGTATTCCTTATGTGAAAACTCCAATCCGAACGCGGTGATGGCCGAAAAGCTGTGGGGGCATTCGCCGGCGGGGATCTTCGGCTATTCCCATCTCGTCGGCGGGTATGCCGGGGGACAAGCGGAATATGCACGCATTCCCTTTGCCGATGTCGGCCCGATCAAAATCGAGAACGGCTTCACCGACGAGCAGGTTCTGTTTCTTTCCGACATCTTCCCGACGGCGTACATGGCGGCGGAAGCTTGCGACATTCAACCCGGCGACACCGTGGCGATCTGGGGCTGCGGCCCGGTAGGCCAGTTGACCGTGAAGAGCGCCTATCTACTTGGCGCCGAGCGGGTCATCGCGATCGATCGTTTCCAGGAACGGCTACGAATGGCCCGCGAACAAGGTGGGGCAGAGACGCTCAATTATGAAGAAGTCGATGTCTATGACGCGCTCATGGATATGACCGGCGGCCGCGGACCGGATGCTTGTATCGATGCCGTCGGCATGGAAGCGCACGGACACGGCATCCAATATGCGTATGATCGCGCAAAGCAGGCGACGATGCTGGAGACCGACCGGCCTATCGCGTTGCGCGAGGCCATCCTGGCTTGCCGTAACGGCGGCACAGTCTCGATTCCGGGCGTTTACGGCGGATTCATCGACAAGTTCCCCATCGGCTCAATCATGAACCGGTCGCTGACCATCAAAACCGGGCAAACCCATGTACAGCGGTATTTGCAACCGCTACTCGAGAAAATCCGAAACGAAGAGATCGACCCGAGCTTCATCGTTACGCACCGGTTGCCGCTCGACGATGCGCCCGTAGGCTACGAAATGTTTAAACACAAGCGGGATGGATGCATCAAGATCGTGCTGAAGCCTTGAATTCGGAAACGACCTTGCGCGAAATCGTCCCGCGTTATCAAAGAGATGCTTCAAAAATAAAGGCCTGCCGGAAAGCAGGCCTTTTTTTTAGTGGTTTGAATTGAGAGTCAGTTTCCGCACTGGCCGATACTCAGTTTGAGTCGTTAGGTCAATCGGAGTTTTACGCTCGACTTCACTAACGATCAAATCGATTGGATTGCGGTCTTTGTCGATAAACGGTCGCTTTTCATGCTGCTTCGCGCGACCCTGTCAATCTCCGCTCAGCTATTGAGCGGGTTGTTCGCCCGGCGCCTGTTCACCCGCTGGTTGCTCACCCGACGGCTGTTCACCCGATGGTTGTTCGCCTGACGGTTGCTGACCCGGAGGCTGTTCCCCCGGTGGTTGCGCGCCCGCTGTAATGGAAGTAAGTTGCCCACGGATTTCTCCAGTAGGATTTTGCTCCGAGTGCACGTTCACATAGACATTCCCAGCCTCTATCGCCTGAACGAGCTCAGCCAAGGTCGTGATCGGGGTACCGAGTACGTCGGCGCAGGTCTGGTTGTCGGCGTTTGGATCCGGCTCCTGAATAATATTGGCGTCCGACAAAACTGCCCGGACCTCGAGCGGTGGCGCCACGCCTCCTCTGACCGCTCCCAGCAAGTCCACGACTATCGGACCAGCCACTCCTTGCTGACCGCAGCGCAGATGGGCTTGGGTCAGTCTTGTCCCATCTTCGGCGGCTTGTTGCAACTGGTTCACGATGAGGTGGTACGTTAATTGTGTCGACTCTTGATTGAGTGTAAAAATCCCCACACCTCGGACTGTGGACTCAACCGGCGGAACCTCGTCCTGGCCCGTCAAATTCGCGACAAAGGGTCCCTGTTCCTGTTGACTATAGACAGCGCCGGAAAATAATCCGGCCAACAAAATCGATATCGCTTTTTTGCGCATCATCATATCCCTATCCTCCGTGTAAATCCTCTGCTCCCCGGTGAAAAACATTCGGAGAGCGGTTTCAACTCTTAAAGAAAATCCAGACTAACGGAACTGCCCTCTTGCTTTTCTGTGATTCGATGCTGCTACATGTGATTCCGTTCCGAAACAGGTTTGCTTATTTATGAAACAACATGTTTCTTTTATAGAAACATTCTTAGAAGGAAGGATGCATACCGTTAAACCCAAGCGAAATTGTCCTGTGTAGTCCGATGAGGGCACACAGAGATCGGTGTAAACTGTGCCGCCGAGTTTTCATCGACTTTTTTGAGAGAGTGCTTCATGGCGAGCGGATTGATCCAACCCAGGCAAACTTCTTCAGGCGCATGGAGAAACTGGATCAAGCAGGGACTCGAGTTGGTTTCACGGAAATGGCCGGCATGGATTACCGTAATGACCGCATGCTGCCTCGCGAGCGGCTACGCGAACGTCGCCGAACCCATCGCGGAATATTTGACGCTGGCGGTCGGTTTCAACCTCGCGGTGACGGTGGATCACGAGGCGGATTGGACTGGAATGGCATCACGCTTTGCTTCCTTGCTCCGAGATGCGGTGATATTCGCCGTCCAAGTGGGCATTTTCGTCTTTTTGGTGACCATTCCTCTAAACATGGCCATCACCAATAGCAAAGCAGCTCTTGGAGCCGCAGAAAACAATCGGACATTCACTGCCGAACTGGCAAAGGCTCAGAGTCAAAGCAGCGTTTCAAACCCACTCGCGCGCGTTTACGAAAAGAGCGGAAATCACCTTATCGAGTGGGCGATGGTACTGCCGGTTGGCCTAGGATTTCTTTATCCTTTACGCAGCCTCGGCGCAGGCTTTATCAGAGCACTTGTGTATGGACAACATGGGGCGGCACTGAACCGGAATTCGCTTCTTGTGATAGCCGGCTTTTCCTTCGCGAGCGTGTCGGCTGCCATGGCGCTGGACCTGTATCCGCTCATTCCTCTCATCCAGGGCTTTTGGATGGCCGTGAACTACGTCATGTTTCGAGATATTTTCCTGGGCATCTCTGAGAACCGGCGCGTCCAGGCCAGGACTGCAGCTCGATTTACTCGAATCGGAATGATCTCGGTGAAGTAAAACGCCGGCTGCGGTTGTCTTATTTTTTACCTAGCGCTTCAATCATCCGGAGAAGTGCACCAAATCCAACCTAAAGGAGGATACGCCATGATCGGTTGGGCAGTAACCTTTCTCGTCATCGCCATCATCGCCGCACTTCTTGGATTCAGCGGAATTGCCGGCACAGCGGTCAACATTGCCTGGATACTGTTCGTTGTCGGCTTAATCCTGGCGTTAGTCTTTTTCCTGATGGGCCGCCGGCCTCCAATCTAAACGAGAGAAATCCCGGCGATCTCATCATGCGGCAGCTTTTCAAGTAGCCGCTTATACATTGACTATTTGTTTAGCGGCCGGAAAGCGAAGATCACCGGCGAGCTAAACAACCTGCTTTTATTGTCACCAAACATATCGTGCGCCCGGCTGCATACGCAGAGGGTTCTACGCGGCCACGGATAACCTCCAGCGCCCCATAGCGTTCACATTCCTGCTAAACTCGCACACCCCAGCCTCCGCAGAGCTTCGCGGAATTTTGCTGGCATCCCTCTCAGGGGGATGAATCTTGCTGTTGGTTTGGTTTTAGGTATTGAGAGTATGTCCCTCGTAGAATGCAAAGCATGCGGCCATCGAAACTACGAAAAGCTTTTCAAGTGCCGAAAATGCGGCACACTAACGCGTTTTGGCACCGAAAAACAGCAGTTACGGCGTTTCGCTTTAGGCGTCGCCCTGATTATCGCCGAGCTCATGCTCTTGAAAAATCCGACCAAGGAAGATCACTTCCGAAAGGCGCTCGAACTCGAGCGTATACCCAGTTCCTTTACAGTTGAACACGATTTGGAACTCTACGACTATCACGATTATTACTTATTCTCGGCGTTAAGCGTCGGCCGGCAAGGGCATAAAACGCTGCTTACGTTCGGATTCCTTTCGTTGGTGATATAGGTCGGCAACAGCGTTTGGCTGAAATTCGGCACGTCCCCTTCGGGGTAGCGCGGTAAAGGACTCAGCGAGCGTCCAAGAGTAAGAAATCGCTTCGCCAGGCTCAACGCCGAGGACCTTGTTAATTTACTTGGTCGTCTCGGCCGGCATGTGACAGCACTCATTCCAGCGAACTGCACCGTTAAGCCGGGTTCAATCGTAAACGGCCTTTTTAGACGTCCTTGAGTCTGGTGAGGCGGAGTTGTAAGCGCTTGGAAAAGGCGTCCGGCCATAGTTGGTGAGGTCTTTACGGCTAATGACGGTTTCAGGAACAGGACTCGCAAGCTAGGTTTAGGAGGCGATACCGTTGCCCCGCAGGTTTCGCTCAGCCAGTAGAAATTGACGTCGGCATCGGCAGCCGACCAGTATCGGGGAACAGCCGAATTGACAACGGAATTGGGTAAAGCTTTTACTGCGGGATCACACCGATACTTGGTTGAGACCCAAAGCGCATTTTGTCCGCTGGCCGAAGGACACGGGTAGTTTCGTTCAATCCAGTTAAGTCCTTCTGAATGCTTTACAAAAAAGACCCGCTCAGAGCAGATCAATGTGGCGAATTCCGGCCTTATGGTAAATGCATCGATGTAGCGGGCTAAGGCTCGTCCGGGGCTTGCCCACGCTGTGGCTCCGATGGTGAACCGCCGGGACTGCTCGGCGTCGTCTCGTTCTGGCAGCCGCCGAAAGCGAGTGCGAGCCAAACTAGGCTAAGGGCAACCAGCTTTTTCATCAGCTTATCGCCTTGTCATATTGACGTTCGAAAATCCCATCCGTTAAGGAGGGGACGCTTGCCTTATTTAAAAATGACATCGGCAGCTTCACTAAGTTCTTGGCGGCTCAGGATGAGTGGAAAAAACCTCCCCGAGCCTCTGGCCGAACTCGTCCAAGAGTTCGAAGGCATCAGCCCTATCCGAGGCATGTTCCAGGACGAAACGCGGTTCGAGTGGATTTCCGATATGCGGCGCCGTTGGTACCCAAACCGTTTCACCCTCTCATGAGAACCTTGGTCGCTAAGGACGATACCTCTGCCGATGAGGCGGCCTCGTCCCTGGATGGGCGCTTGATCAGCCTAATGTTGTCGCCTGTGAAGGGGGCTTGCAGCCCCTGTTTTTGCATGAAGTCGCTTTGCGCTATCGGAACGAACAGACCGTAGTGGTGGCTAGCGCAGATAAGCATAAAGCGAGCCATTTCTGCTCGACCACCCCCGGGAGGAACCGAATGCGTTGGAAGACCACTTGGAACACGCCTTGCGGTATCTCGAAACGATTCGGCACGCGTATATCCCAGCTCCGCCTTGTCTTGGATTGTTAATGCACTCCAAATGGCCGAGTCCGTCAAGGTGATGTAAATCCGGAGTCGAACTCTGGTTAGGTTGTCGGTTGTTTTAAGCGGGAATGAATGCCACATCGGTGACTCCCGTGTTGCTGTCAGCGAGGGTGTGTTGGGGCAAATAGCGGTGCTGTAGCAGCCAGTCCTCGTTCTGCTCCATCAGCACCGCTCCGATGAGGCGGCGAATTCTAGCCTCGTTCGGGAAGATGCCTACCACGTTGGCTCGTCGCTTGATCTCCTTGTTGAGCCGCTCCAAGGGATTAGTGGAATGGATCTTTTGTCGATGGGCCACTGGGAAATTCATATAGGCCAGCACGTCGGCCTCGGCCACGTCCATCCATTCCGCCGCTTTCGAGAAACGCGGTCGCAACTGATTAGCCGCATCGCGCCTGTCACCGCCGATGTAAAAATGACCCCTGACACCGAAGTAAATTTGACCCCTTGGGGGAAAATGGCGGCTTTTTTGAGCCGCGGAAATGTTGACTCAGGAGCAGTCAGTGGAGATCAAAGTATTGGCCCGACAGGGCCATGGCATCAAAGCCATCGCGCGGGAGCTGGGCGTCTCGCGCAACACGGTACGCAAGTACCTGCGCAGCGAAAGCGCGTTGCCCCGGTACCGGCTGCGGGCGCCCCGCCCCTGCAAGTTGGATCCCTTCAAAGCCTATCTGCAGCAACGCATCGAGGCGGCACGTCCGCATTGGATTCCGGCCACGGTGCTGCTGCGAGAGCTTCGTGAACGGGGCTATGCAGGCGGCATCAGCCAGCTCAAGGCGTATCTCGCCCCCTTCAAACGGCGACCGGAAGAACCGGTGGTCCGCTTTGAAACCCCACCGGGCCGCCAGATGCAGGCCGATTTCACGACGATCCGGCGGGGGCGCGATCCGCTCAAAGCCTTCGTGGCCACGCTGGGGTTCAGTCGCGCCACGTTCGTGCGCTTTTCCGACCGCGAGGACAGCGCGGCCTGGTTGACGGGGCTGCGCGAGGCCCTCCACTACTTCGGCGGGGTGCCCGAAGAGGTGCTGTTCGACAATGCCGGCGCCATCATCACCGAACGGGACGCCTACGGTGAAGGCCGGCACCGCTGGCACCCGGCCCTGTACGCGCTGGCCGGGGCGTATGGCTTCCGGCCCAAGGTCTGCCGGCCGTACCGGGCCCAAACCAAGGGCAAGGTGGAGCGCTTCAACGGATACCTGAAAGCCAGCTTCATCACGCCACTGGCGGCCACGCTCAAGAGCGCCGGCTTGACACTCGATGTCGAGACCGCCAATGCCCAGATCGGCCCCTGGCTCGATCAGGTGGCGCATCAACGGGTGCACGGCACCACCGGCGTACAGCCCGCGGTGCGATTGGCCGAAGAGCGCCTCGCCCTGCGGCCGTTGCCGGTTCAGGCACCCCAAGGCTTGCCGGCACCCCAGCGGCACGTTGGCCGCGTCTTGCCCCATGACAGCCTGCAACATCCCCTGTCGGTGTACGACCAGTTGCTGGAGGTGACGGCATGAATCTGCAGCACGCCCGGATTACCGAACTCAGCCAAAGCCTGAAGCTCGAGCGGATCGGGTCGGACTGGCCCCACCTGGCCCAGCAGGCCGCCGATCGCGAGGAGAGCTTTGCCGACTTCCTCGAGAAACTGCTCATCGCCGAGGCCAAGGCCCGCGCCGAACGCACCCGGCAGACCTTGCTCAAGATGGCCACCTTGCCGGTCGTGAAGACTTTGGAGCAGTACGACTTTGCTTTCTCCTTGGGAGCGCCCCGGGCCCAGCTCCAGGAACTGGCGGGTTTGAGCTTTATCGAGCGCACCGAGAACATCGTCCTGCTCGGCCCCAGCGGGGTTGGTAAAACCCATCTGGCGATCGCCTTGGCCTACCGCGCGGTGATGGCCGGCCTCAAGACACGCTTCGTCACCGCCGCCAATCTGATGTTGCAACTCACCGCCGCACACCGCCAGGAGCGTCTCAAGGAGTACTTCAACCGGGTCGTGATGGCGCCCAGGCTGTTGGTCATCGATGAGATCGGCTATCTGCCGCTCGGACGTGACGAAGCGAATCTCTTCTTCAACGTCGTCGCCAAGCGCTACGAGCGCGGCAGCCTGATTCTCACCAGCAACCTGCCGTTCACCCAGTGGGCGGGCACCTTTGCCGATGATCAGACCCTGACGGCCGCGATGCTGGATCGGCTCCTGCATCACGCCCACATCGTGCAAATCACCGGCGACAGTTACCGATTGAAGGACAAGCGCAAGGCAGGCACAACCCCGCCGCAGACAGCGGCCGTCGAATAACTTTTGGGCCTCAAGGGGTCAATTTTACTTCGGCGATAAACCCTCAAAAGGGGTCACTTTTCAGTCGGCGTTGACACGCGCCAAGCAGTTCGAGCGCTCTCCGCAGTAGGTTGAACGAACACCTGGCGGACCAAGGCACCGACCAGCGACTGGCTAGTTTTGGGCACGCCGGCCAACAGGTTGCGCATGAAGCAGACTCGACAGCGTTGCCAACTCGCCGAAAAGACCTGCTCGATGGCCGCCTTGAGTCCCTCTTAGGGCTAGGAAATGACCAACTGGACGCCCGCTAGCCCTCGCCGCCGAAGGCTTCGCAGGAACTCCGTCCAGAATACCTGGGCTTCCGAATCGCCTAAACCGATACCCAGGATTTCCCGCCGTCCCTCGGCATTGACGCCGACGGCCATTATGGCCGCCACCGAGACCACGCAGCCGCCTTTGCGGACTTTGAGATAGGTCGCATCCAACCAGAGGTAGGGCCAGTCGCCCTCGATCGATCGGTTCAGGAATGAATCAACCCGCTCGTCAATGTCCCGGCAGAGCGCCGATACCTGGCTCTTGGAAATGCCCGTCATCCCCAAGGCCTGCACCAGATCGTCGACCTTGCGGGTCGACAACCCGCCGATCCAGGCTTCCTGGATCACCGCCGTTAGAGCTTGCTCTGTCAGCCGGCGCGGCTCGAGAAATGACGGGAAATAGGTGCCTTGGCGCAGCTTCGGTATCTTCAACTCCAGCGTTCCAAGACGCGTATGCAAGGGCCGTTCTCGGTACCCGTTCCGATAGGTCTGACGCCCCTCGGTCCGCTCATAGCGCTCGGCCTGAATCCGATTCGACACCTCAAATTCCATCAACGGGTCCAAAACCCGCTCCGCCAAGGTCCGCAAAAAATCTTCGCCGCCCTGTTGTCCAAGCCACTCCAAAAATGCCATGCTCTTGTCTGCCATCGTCGTCTCCTCCAAGGTCACGTTGAACGTCGCAATCTCAACCTTACCGGAGTCGACGGTGGCCTCTCCACCCCTCGCCCTCGATTTACACCACTCGACTGGACTCTGCCCTCCAAAATCGAAAAATGGTGAGTGCAAGCGTCTGTCCTAGTAGACGCACTGGCGTTGCTACAGGAGGTGGTCGCAGATGCCCACGTTACAGGAAAGGGACAGCATGCGCCTACTGTTGGGCCGCCTGCCGATTGCCGCAAGACGTTGCGCAAAATTTAGGTAACGGGGCTTTAGCGGCGGCATATTGTAACGGGTGAAAGAGCACTTCAAATCCTATCTGACCGCTGCGTTCTGTCCCAAGGAAGTCGGAAATTCGTCCTCCTGTCCCGTTTCCTTGGATGATGGACCACATGTTCGCCTGGCTGAACCATTCCCGACGGCCCAGCAAAAGCTACGAGCATCTTCCTTGGACTAACGAGGAGTGGATTTACATCGCCATAAACCGCATCATGCCGGAACAGCTGGCTTAAGCGGGTAATTTCTAACGGCTTCTTAGCGTAGGGAATTTTACTTAGTTGCGTCACGGCGGATTCCGTAGGGTAATAGACATTCCAAGCCTGCATGGGACGAGTCAAACACAGCACTCGAATAACTTAGCGGTATGGATTTTTTAACACCATCGGAGGTTAACAGGATGGCACAACAACCAGGGCAAGGGCAGCCGGAACAACCCAAGAAAGACTACTTCTGGTTCTATATCGCTGGCTTGATTATCGTCGTGATTATCGGCGTTCTTCTGCTGAAAGGGCGAGAGATGGCTAGCGTGCCTTACGAGGCTTACGAGGAAACCAAGAAGGAGGTTGAACAGCAACTAAAAGGAGAAAAATAGCTGTAGCACGCTGCTGTTCAACTCTTTGCACATTGATCAGCAGATCTAAAAACCCGGTTTCGACCGGGTTTTTTATCGACGGCGCAGTTCTTGCGATAACAGGAGAACCACAGAGCCGAGGCGGCGGACGCGAAAGTCTTGGTCAGTTATTAAGGGAGTTCTGACGGGAGTTGGAGGAAGCCTCTCAAGGTTGGTACAAGGGTTTCTTCTTTGCAAACCCGAAGGGAGTACCGAACTTGCACGATGCGTTGGCGCGGCACTGGCGGAGGTAAGAAGAGCCTCGGGCCAACCTCAAGAACCCTCCAGTGGCAAACACAAGGGCCAGCAGAAAAACACCAACTTGGCTCCGCCGCTCGCCCGCCAACAGCTTTTACTTTGCAGCTCTCCGCGTGGTGAACCGCGATCCGGTGGTGCGCCAATGATGTGAACGGAAAGCCTGGCGCGACAGCGGGCGCGAGGCCAAGGCTCTGACGGCAGTTATATGGAAATTAGCCAAAGACTTGTGATCTCTGGCCGACGGCGAGCCGTTTGAGACCCGTAAACTGTTCGAGGTCAAGACCTGGCCAACGCGGCCAATTGGAGGACTGTGGCTAAAGATAGGTTGCCCTGCATTGAGAAACACCTTCAGGATGACTCAGCGTCGCGATATTTCAGGGAATTGATTCGATGCCGATTGACGGACATCCGAGGTCAGAGGTTTGGTTGATCCCATAGCTTCGCATCTGGGAAAAACAGACCGGGCCGAAGTTGACCGACAGCTGGATTCCGCTCTGTGCCTTTCAGGTTCCTGAAAGTGCCCTGGCTTCGCGCTACCAGAGGGCCCCCGAACCCAGAAATCGTGATCTGACTGGGCTATGAAGCGCTAGTTAAGCCGTTAACGCATTACCACCTCCGGATCGCGACGTAGGCCGGGCGAACGACGAAGGAAACGACCTCCGCCCGTACCAGCACGTCTACCCCAGCATGATCTTCGAGACATTGAGGAATGGAAAAAGGAGATCACCGCTCCATTGAAAAAAGGAGCGAGCATCCAAAGATGGTATTTTTAAGAGATAGGCGCCCCGCTTTGGATGTGCGGGGCGCTTATTAGGGGATAGGGTGCCTGGCGGTGACCTACTTTCGCACAGGGAACTGCACTATCATCGGCGCTGAGCGGTTTCACTTCCGAGGTCGGGATGGGATCGGGTGGTTCCCGCTCGCTTTGGCCACCAGGCAAAACGGGTTATGAGGTGAGCTGTTGTTTTTCGCTCTTTCCTCGGACAATGTACACGGCGTTGGGTGTCGTCACCCAAACGGTTTGGGTGTTATATGGTCAAGCCTCACGGGCCATTAGTATGGGTTAGCTTCAGCCATTACTGACCTTCCACATCCCACCTATCAACCTGGTCGTCTTCCAGGGCCCTTCAGGGGACTTTCGTCCCAGGGAGATCTCATCTTGGGAGGGGCTTCCCGCTTAGATGCTTTCAGCGGTTATCCCGTCCGAACATAGCTACCCGGCTGTGCCACTGGCGTGACAACCGGAACACCAGAGGTTCGTTCACTCCGGTCCTCTCGTACTAGGAGCAACTTCCCTCAAATCTCCAACGCCCACGGCAGATAGGGACCGAACTGTCTCACGACGTTCTAAACCCAGCTCGCGTACCACTTTAAATGGCGAACAGCCATACCCTTGGGACCGGCTACAGCCCCAGGATGTGATGAGCCGACATCGAGGTGCCAAACACCGCCGTCGATATGAACTCTTGGGCGGTATCAGCCTGTTATCCCCGGAGTACCTTTTATCCGTTGAGCGATGGCCCTTCCATTCAGAACCACCGGATCACTAGGACCTACTTTCGTACCTGCTCGACTTGTCTGTCTCGCAGTCAAGCGCGCTTTTGCCCTTACACTCTCTGCACGATTTCCGACCGTGCTGAGCGCACCTTCGTGCTCCTCCGTTACGCTTTGGGAGGAGACCGCCCCAGTCAAACTACCCACCATACACGGTCCCCGATCCTGATTCAAGGATCTGGGTTAGAACTCCAAATTCACCAGGGTGGTATTTCAAGGTCGGCTCCACCGGAACTGGCGTCCCGGCTTCTCAGCCTCCCACCTATCCTACACAAGCAAATTCAAAGTCCAGTGTAAAGCTGTAGTAAAGGTTCACGGGGTCTTTCCGTCTAGCCGCGGGTACACTGCATCTTCACAGCAAGTTCAATTTCACTGAGTCCCGGGTGGAGACAGTGTGGCCATCGTTACGCCATTCGTGCAGGTCGGAACTTACCCGACAAGGAATTTCGCTACCTTAGGACCGTTATAGTTACGGCCGCCGTTTACCGGGGCTTCGATCAAGGGCTTCGCTTGCGCTGACCCCATCAATTAACCTTCCGGCACCGGGCAGGCGTCACACCCTATACGTCCTCTTTCGAGTTTGCAGAGTGCTGTGTTTTTATTAAACAGTCGCAGCCACCGTTTCACTGCAACCCCCTTCCGCTCCATGAGCAAGTCACTTCACGTACCAGGGGCGTACCTTCTCCCGAAGTTACGGTACCATTTTGCCTAGTTCCTTCACCCGAGTTCTCTCAAGCGCCTTAGAATTTTCATCCCGCCCACCTGTGTCGGTTTTGGTACGGCCAAATGTAACCTGAAGCTTAGAGGTTTTTCTTGGAAGCCTGGCATCAATCACTTCGGTCTTGGCGAACCAAGACACCGTCATCACGTCTCGGCATTGATCCTCCGGATTTGCCTAAAGGATCTGCCTACTCGCTTAAACCGGGACGTCCAACACCCGGCTGACCTAGCCTTCTTCGTCACCCCATCGCAGTTACACCTGGTACCGGAATATTAACCGGTTTTCCATCGACTACGCCTTTCGGCCTCGCCTTAGGTGCCGACTAACCCTGCGCCGATTAACGTTGCGCAGGAAACCTTGGGCTTTCGGCGTCAGGGTTTTTCACCCTGATTATCGTTACTCATGTCAGCATTCGCACTTCCGATACCTCCAGCCAACCTTACAGTTGACCTTCGCAGGCTTACGGAACGCTCCCCTACCACGCAAGCTTGCGCTCGCATCCGCAGCTTCGGTACAGACTTTAAGCCCCGTTAAATCTTCCGCGCAGGCCGACTCGACCAGTGAGCTATTACGCTTTCTTTAAAGGATGGCTGCTTCTAAGCCAACCTCCTGGCTGTCTATGCCTTCCCACATCGTTCTCCACTTAAGTCTGATTTGGGGACCTTAGCTGGCGGTCTGGGTTGTTTCCCTTTTGACGACGGACGTTATCACCCGCCGTCTGTCTCCCGTGCTGCACTTTCCGGTATTCGGAGTTTGCATCGGTTTGGTAAGTCTAGACGACCCCCTAGCCGAAACAGTGCTCTACCCCCGGAAGTGATACACGAGGCGCTACCTAAATAGCTTTCGAGGAGAACCAGCTATCTCCGAGCTTGTTTAGCCTTTCACTCCTAGCCACAGCTCATCCGAATCTTTTTCAACAGATCCCGGTTCGGCCCTCCAGCACGTGTTACCGCACCTTCAGCCTGGCCATGGCTAGCTCGCTCGGTTTCGGGTCTACTCCCAGCGACTTAACGCCCTATTCAGACTCGCTTTCGCTACGCCTCCCCTACTCGGTTAAGCTTGCCACTGAAAGTAACTCGCTGACCCATTATACAAAAGGTACGCAGTCACCCCCCGAAGAGGGCTCCCACTGCTTGTACGCATACGGTTTCAGGTTCTATTTCACTCCGGTCACCCCGGTTCTTTTCGCCTTTCCCTCACGGTACTGGTTCACTATCGGTCGGTGAGTAGTATTTAGCCTTGGAGGATGGTCCCCCCATGTTCAGACAGGGTTCCACGTGCCCCGCCTTACTCGATTTCACAGACAAGACCCTTTCGTATACCGGGCTATCACCGTCTATGGCCGGACTTTCCAGACCGTTCTACTAGACTCTTGCCTGCTTAAGGGCTGTTCCCCGTTCGCTCGCCACTACTTAGGGAATCTCGGTTGATTTCTTTTCCTCCGGGTACTGAGATGTTTCAGTTCCCCGGGTTCGCCTTGCCATCCTATGGATTCAGATGGCAATACCTGGTAAACCAGGTGGGTTTCCCCATTCGGACACCGCCGGATCACAGCTTGTTTGCCAGCTCCCCGACGCT